>PWEJ01000022.1 GCA_003553485.1 Halanaerobiaceae bacterium
GGCAATTGCTGCAGAATGTGGCTATTTTGCTTATTTCCAGCAGGATGTTGCCGGTCATGTGGAAGTGCCTGTTTTTATGTCAAGCCTGCTTCAGGTGCCTTTTATCCAGCAGGTTATCGGTCCCGAGAAGAAAGTTGGCATTATCTGTGCTCAAAGAAGATTTTTAACTGATAAGCATTTAACAAGAGTTGGGATTAACCCTGATAGTAACATTGTTATTGCAGGGGCTCAGGATGAATATGACTGTCCTGAATTTGATAATCTCTGGGATCATGAAAAACGTCCTGAGATTCCAGAAATTTATTTCGATAAAGCAGAAAAGGACATGATAGAGATCAGCAAAGATTTTACAGAAAAAAATCCTGATATTGGAGCAATAATGCTGGAATGTACAGGCATGCAGCCCTTTGCCCGGGCAATACAGCGAGAAATTGACCTCCCAGTATTCAGCTGGGGTACTCTGCTGGATTATGCCTATTCAGTAGTTGTCCATCGGGATTATTACGGCCATGTCTGAACTGCAACAGCCTGAATCTGAAGAACCTTGATTTTTATCAGCGGTTGACCGGGATTGATTTTTTGAAAATATTTTGGTTATTTTAAACCTTATGAGGTGGTTGGAGATATGGAATTTTTAATAAATCTTCTAACAATTGGAGTGTTGCGGGGATCAAGCTACATTTTAATGGCCCTGGGTCTGGGCTTAATCTTTGGGGTTATGAATATACCCAATTTTGCCCATGGCGAGTTATATATGATTGGAGCTTATCTGGCTTATATCGGGTATACAACTTTGAGCCTGCCTCCTGTTTTAACAATAATTTTTGCTGCTGCAGGAACCTTTGTTGTGGGAGGAATACTGGAGATTGTCCTCTTCAGACCCTTAAGAAAAAGATCCTTACCGGGAAGATGGATCATGAACTGCTTTCTTTTAACTCTGGGAATAAGCATAATACTGCAGAACACTGCCCAGTATATTTTTGGCTATAGATACCTGGGAATAAGCTCTTTCTGGCCCGGAACTACCAGCATTTTGGGGACTATTACCGTATCGAATGATAGATTGATAGGTTTTGCGATCAGTGCATTAGCCGTTCTAATATTCTGGTATTTTCTCACTAAAACCAAAACCGGCAGGGCAATCCAGGCAGTCTCTGAGGATGAGATTGGAGCAGAGCTTGTTGGAGTGAATTTGAATTTTATTTTTACCCTGACCTTTGCCCTGGGAGCGGGACTGGCTGGAATAGCCGGGTCCAGCCTGCTGGCCATCAATGCTGCTCATCCCATGATGGGGCTAAATCCTCTATTCAAGTCCTGGTTTGTCATCATCCTTATTGGAATGGGAAATGTTGGGCCAATCTTTATTGGAGGAGTTATTGTGGGGATACTGGAGACCCTCTCCTACGCCTATTTTGGAGCCGGCTGGCAGAATGCTGTTAGTTTAGCCGTTATTATCATTATCTTAATTGTTGCTCCTCAGGGTATCTTTGGCAAAAAAGGTGTTCAGAGCATATGGGAAAAATAAAATGGAGGAATTCCATGAATATCGAAAACAAATCAAACATTATTCTGCCTCTGCTGGTACTGGCATTATTTTTGCTCTTTCCTGTTTTCTATGGAGATGGTTATCTCCTGCGAATTATGATTACCAGTCTGATTATTGGCATTCTGGGTATGGGTTTTGATTTTACCGGTGGTTTTATTAACATCGTTAACTTTGGCTATGCTGCTTTTATGGGAATCGGAGCTTACAGCTCGGGTATTATTGCAACCAGGTTTGGTATATCTCCCTGGCTGACGGTATTTGCTGCTGTGGCAGTGAGCGGACTGGTGGGATTTTTGCTGGGTTTACTGACACTGCGTCTCCGGGGTATCTTTGCTGCCTGTATGGCCTGGTTTTTGGCACTGGTTGCTCATTCGCTGGCGATCAACTGGGTTGGATTGACCAGGGGTAGTTCGGGTTTGATAGTTCCCTCTTTACTTCGGACACCCAGTAATGTGCCCTTTTATTATATTTTAATCGGTCTGGGATTTTTTATCTATGTTGTTTTAAGTCTGCTTATCAACTCCCAGTATGGCACAGCCTTTTCCGTGATTGGCCAGGATCTGGAAGCCTCTCATGCCTCTGGAGTTAACTCAACTAAGTATAAAATAATCAATTTCACAATATCCTGTGCAGTGGCCGGTCTGGTGGGCTGGTTTTATGCTCATTATTTTAGAATACTAACTCCTGATGTCACTCATACCAGACAGACTGTTGAAATTTTAGCGATAGCCTATATCGGAGGTCGAGGTTCTCTCTGGGGCAGCGTCATCTCGGCCTTGATTGTTTTCCCTCTCTTAGAGTATCTCAGGCCAGTTCCCGAGTTGAGATTAATTGTCTATGGATTTATGTTAATCCTGGTTATGGTCTACTATCCCGGGGGAATGGCCTCACTGCTTAAATTTGTTTATAGCAGCGCCAAAAATAAGGTCCTTTCTCAATGAGATAAGCTAAAGCAGACAAGAGATTGATAAAATTATGATCGGGAAAGGGGGGAGTATCTGGAATTAACTATATTATTTTTATCTCCAGGGCAGAGAAGAGCAGATAGACCGAATTAACTATTATAAGGGGTGAAAATTAATGAAAAAGAAGCTTTTTGTTGTGGTATTACTGCTGGCTTTGGTAATAAGTTCAGGGTTCTTCGCTAGAGAAGCTTTAGCTGCTGAGAAGACTTTAACTATTGGAGCTGTAGCTCCCCTGACAGGACCGAGCGCTCGGGTTGGGGAGGAGTTTCAAAATGCTGTCGAGATGGCTTTTTCCAGAATTGATTATACAATCGGAGATTATGAAATTGAAGTTCTCTGGCTGGACTCTGAATCTGATACCGCTATGGGAGCTCAGGCTTATGAAATGGCTATAATGCGCGATGATATGGATCTGGGTTTTTTAAGCTGGCATAGCTGGGTATGTGTTGGTTTGATGGATATTTCAGCCCATCATCAGATACCGCACTTCTTTGGATATGGCTCGACCGAGGTAATTAATGAAAACTATGAAAGCGACCCGGAGTTTTATACCTACTGGCACGGCAAAGGCTGGCCGATGCCCGGGGAACTGACTGCCGGTTATGTTGCAGCTATTGATGAAGCAATTGAAGCTGGCATCTGGGAGCCGGCAAATTATCGAGCTGCCATATATGGTGATGATACTGACTGGGGTAGAGATTTTGGTGCTGGAATAGCCGAACAATTAGAAGAGGCTGGCTGGGAAGTAGTTACCCATGAGTATTTTGGAACTGAAGAGACAGATTTTTATCCTCTCTTGCAGAGCTTTAGAGGAGATGATATCAGTCTGCTGGCTGGAACAGTAGGTTCGGTCGACGCCTTTTCGGCCTTTATCAGCCAGGCTGAGGAGCTGGAACTGGAATCGATAATCATTGCTGATGGTCTGGGTTGGACAGGAGAATGGTATGAGATGACAGGAGATGCTTCTAATTTTGTTCTGGATCAGATTCCTCAATGGGCAACTGAAGAGGCTGTAGAGTTCAGGGATAATTTTACTGAAGAGTATGGATTTACTCCCAGTCCGACAGCCGCGGCTTTGACCTATGATTATAGTAATTTCTTAATTAAGATACTGCAGAGTGTTTATGAAGAAGAAGGCGAACTAAACAGTGAAGTGATCCATGATTTTGCCGTAGCCAACCTGCGAACTGGAGAAATGACCTATACCGATGGCTTGGTTATGGATGAGCTCAAATATACTGAAGACACCTGGCCAGATCCTGTGGTTGGACCGGAGTA
>PWEJ01000054.1 GCA_003553485.1 Halanaerobiaceae bacterium
GAAGATAATCTCCGGAAGTTATTTTGCCATTCCTTACGGAAAAGAGTTTGTTCATATAACTTCTTCTCGCAACCACTCGTAGCAGAAAGGGGAGCTAGAGAAGCACTTGCCAAAGAAAAGCCGCTTAGAGAAGATGATTGGGAAAGACTGGAGCTTCCCAAAGAGACCGCGGAAGAACTGGAATCTCTCGGCTACAAAACAGAAATAGAAGTAAGAGACATAAGCATAAAAAAGGAGGAGTGATCGTTTACGCGTAAGGCCCGTAACTCGGAAAAAGAGTGCGGGTCTTTTTATATCCCCCCAAACATTTGTTTGGCATTTAGAATTTAGAATTTGTTTAGCATTTAGAGTTTAGTATTTAGTATTTAGTATTTAGAATTTGTTTAGAATTTAGTATTTAGAATTTAGAATTTGTTATTTCTCTTATTTTGTGTTATAGTATCCCCATCAAAACAGTTCTTTGGGAGGGGAAGCTCTTTTTTATTACTCATCATTTAGGTCGATAATAAATTACAAGATTTATGAGCGAAGACTTTTTCAATCTGGAAAAAAAACCGAGCAAGAAGAAGGATCTTGTCTTCCCCATACTTGTACTGGTTCTCATTCTCATCTTAGTGGTAGGATTTGTCGCTTTGAGAGAGTACAGTGCAAGAGATCTTCTTTCTACCGCCTCCGACAGACTTATGGCCGAAATAACCGACGTTCTTCCTATTGACGAAGAAGAAAAAGAAGAGGAAGTGGCCGTAGTGGACGAAGAAGAGGATGAAGAAGAAAGAAACTGGACTCTCGTGGAAGAGGCGGAAGAAGATGAGGAAACGGTGGAAGACGGTTACTACGCAATGCAGGCACAACATGGCGACGGTTTAACGCATCTGGCTCGCAGAGCGCTCACAGAGCACATGGAAAGAGAAGGTATAGAGCTTTCCGACGAGGAAAGGGTATATATCGAAGACTATGTGCAAAAGCAGCTCACTCCCGAAGATACGGAAACCCGCATGCTTGACTTGGGAGAGGAGATAGAAATCTCCGAAGAACTCCTCGAGGAAGGCATACAGCAGGCGGAAGATCTCACTCCCGAGCAAACAGACAACCTAAGCCAGTACGCCGCGATGGTCTCCTTCTAGTAGAAACGCGCAAGAAATGGACAAGAGGTACTTCATAGAGCTAACCAACAGGTTATACAGGCTCACATTCTTCTTTCCCCAACGAGAACCCCTTCGCCACAAGATAAGAGAGGTTGCCGACGAGATACTCTCCAACCTTACTATTATCTTGGAAGGGGATATAAGGGAGAGAAGGGAGTCTGCTTTTGTCGTGGAAGGGGATATCGAGATACTCCTCACTCTCCTAGAGCTCGCCAAAGCCCAAAACTGGACAGAGGCGCGAGAAATAGATAAAATCCAAGAAGACTACGACCTTATAAAAAGGGAGGTAGAGGATTTTAACGAGTTTACCCGTAAAAAACAGAAACTGGAGCAGCTCCCTTCCTCTTCGGGCATGAAAGAAGAGAGAGGAGAGAAAGGAGAGGAGCGTTCTCCGTCACCTTCTCCCGAGAAGAGACCATCTCCCGCTAGGGAGAAAACTTCTCCCAAAAAAGAGAAACTCAACAAAAGACAAGAAAAGGTGCTTAAAATTCTGGAAAAAAGAGAGAAGATTCAAGTCCAAGATGTGCAAGACGAGATACCCGGAACCATAAAAAGAACGGTAAGAAGAGATCTGGGCGATTTGGTAAATAAAGGCATCTTAAAAAGAGTGGGGAGTGGTAAGATGACCTATTACGCAAGAATAGGACAACAATAAAACTAATAGGACAAAAGACAAAAGCGGTAAATGTCCTATAATGTCCCAATTGCTTTAGAGAAGGAGAGAGCAATAAAGCACGGAGCGAAGGACTACACAAAATAGGACACAAAAACCAATTCAAATGTTTCAAAGGAAACCGGACAAGAAAAAAGAGTTCTCCAAGATATACGACGAGTATGTCGAGCAGATCTACAGGTTTGTTTTCCTGAAGGTCGGCTCCAAAGACGAGGCGGAGGACATAACTTCCAAGACATTTCTCAGGGTGTGGAAGTCTTTTAAGAACGAAGAAGTAAAGAAAGATTTCAAAAGCATTCGCGGATACCTCTACAGGACGGCGAGGAATCTTGTCATAGACCACTACCGCCGGTCGAGTGCGGAGAACAAGGCCGACGACAAGATGTCGTCCAAAAAAGTGCCTTTTGAGAACGTTGTCTTAAAAGACGAGACGATGCGTGCCGACGAAAGGGCGGTGCTTGTCTCCGAGATAGCGGAGGTCCGGGAGGCGCTCGAGAGAATAAACGAGGACTATCAGAACATCATCGTCTGGTATTATCTCGACGAACTCACCATTCCCGAGATAGCCGATCTCCTAAATAAGCCCGAAAGCTCCATCCGCGTCCTCATACACAGAGCCCTATCCTCCCTCAAAAAAGAAATAAACAAAAAGAAGGAGTAAATCCTAAACAAGTCGTGACCTATCATTTAGAATTTGAAATTTGAAATTTAAAATTCCTGAAAACGATGTTTTCAGGTGGGGTGTAACAATTTTCCTTTCGTTTCGTCAACTAGTTAAGAAGACGGGAAAATACCGATAAAACCTATGGAAAAAGAGCTATTAGAGAAAATTTACAGGCTTCGCAAAGTGACCCCTGCAGACGACTTTGTAAGGAGCACAAAGCAAAGCATCTTTTCGCAGGAGAAAGAAACGGAAAGAGAGTCCGTCCTCTTTTCTCCCGCATTTCAACACGGGCTGGTAATGGCCGGAGCTTTTGCGTTCATACTGTTTTTCGGAAGTCTTGCTCTTCCTCTTGTTCCCGAATATAGGGCACATGTAGTTTCCTATCCTGCCGAACTGGCAGAAAGGATTCGGGAAAAGGAGGAAGAAAAAGACAGTAAGGTAGCCGAGCACGAAGACGGAGAGAGAGTAGAGGTGGCGGAAAAAGAACAGCCTGTAGAAAAGGAGTTCGCTGCTCTTGAAGAAGGACTAAGAGAAATACAAAGACAGGTCTTCGGAACGAAGATAAGTAGCGAGACCGGAGAAGAAAGAGTAAGCTATTCGGACAGAGAAATAGCCGAATATCTTGTTGCCGAGCTGGAAGGAGAGGACACGGAGGTGGGTGTCATGACTATGGGAGCCGCAGAAGAAGAGAGTGAAGAAGAAGATAAAGACAAAGCAAAAAGAGCGAAAGAAGCTCTGAAAGAAGAAAATTACGGAGAAGTATTTGACATTTATCTTGAGTAAGTTACAATCGTCAGAATGCACAACAAATTAGCCAATATGACTATTAGCGCCAATCAGTCGTTTTTCCCTTCCCCCACGCCATTTCCTGGTGCAGGGCTTAGCCCTGTATCCGTGCCGAAAGGCTCTGATGCGGGGGGATTTCCTGCGTCACAATGTGCCGTGGGGATGGGAATGGTCGACAACGACAGCATTACAAGTCGAATATTAACTAAAGAAAAGTAAAAATGAGTATAGTTAAAAAACTTAGTGTAGGTTTTTTGGCTCTCGCTCTTTGTCTTTCTCTCGCAGTAACTGTTGTTGCTGATGAGGAAGAAGACATCCGCGAAGAAATGGATGCTCTCGAAGCAATGCTCGCCGAACTGGCAGGGCAACTCGGAGCTGAAGAAGAAGTAGAAGAGGATGTTGAAGAGGACGAAGCTACGGAAACCGTACACATTGACGGAATTCCCGAGACGTTTACTTTCA
>PWEJ01000006.1 GCA_003553485.1 Halanaerobiaceae bacterium
ATTACTGGCATATTTTCCTGTTGAGAAATATTAGCGGCCTCTTTATACATTTGATAAGCTTCCTGGGGACTGGCTGGCTCCAGCATAGGAATATAGGAAAGCTTGGCATAGTGACGATTATCCTGTTCATTCTGGGAGGAGTTAGCCCCCGGGTCATCACCGATTATAATCACCATGCCTCCAATCAGCTCCATGTGGCCTAACTGAACAAAACTATCTGCCGCTACGTTGAGGCCCACGCTCTTAAAAAATACCGTTGCCAGGTGACCATTAATTGCTGCTCCAAAGGCCAATTCCGTGGCCACCTTTTCATTGGTGGAAAATTCGAAATAAAAGGGTCTTTCTTCCCTGGGAATACTTCTGATGGCTTCAGCTATTTCAGGGGTGGGAGAGCCGGGATAGGCAGAGACCACTCTGGTGCCGGCCTCTATCATAGCTCGTACCAGGGCTGAATTGCCAATAACAATTTCAGAATTAGCCTCCCGAGCTAACAGCACATCTTTGAGTTTTTTCATTTTCCTCTGTTTCACCGCCCTTCAAGAGAGAATTTTTTAAATCTTATAAGTCTTACTTCTAGCTAACGGGTAATCTTCCTGCTTAAATTCTATCAGCAGCTTCTTGGTCAATTAATAATATAACCCTGGGATGAACTCTGAGAAAGGAAGCAGGAAACTCAGTGGTCACCCTCTTTTTCATCAGCTCCTTTACCGCCCAGGATTTAGACTTGCCGCTGGCCATCAATAGGATCTGCCTGGATTTTAAGATTGTCCCCATGCCCATGGTTAGAGCCTGCCTGGGAACTTCCTCTTCAGAATCGAAAAATTTCTGATTGGCCTTAATGGTCTCCGGAGCCAGATCTGCCAGATGAGTGTGAGATTTAAGTTCTTCCCCTGGCTCATTAAAACCAATATGTCCATTACGACCAATCCCCAGGATCATTAGATCAATACCGCCAGAGGAGGCAATTTTGTTTTCGAATCTGTAACACTCCTTTTCTACATCTTCAGCCCTTCCCTGGAGAAAATTAATATTTTCCTGGGGCAGATCTACTTCCTGGAAAAAATTTTCTTTCATGAATTGATAAAAGCTTTTAGGATGGTTTTGCCCCAGCCCATAATACTCATCTAAATTAAAGGAAGAGGTTTTGGCAAAACTTAAATTCTCCTCTTTATGAAATTTAATCAAATAATCATAAAGTCCTAAAGGGGTACTACCTGTAGGAAGTCCTAAATTACTGTCGGGCTTTAATTCGACCTGGCCGGCAACTATTCTAGCAGCCCGCAGACTCATCTCCTGAAAATCATCTGTAATTATTAACCTCATCTTATCACCCTTTCCCAGCACTTTATTTTATTATCCCTTAATATTATAGTCATAGGACTTCTTTAGCTTGAATTTAAATTTATGTTTTTCATAGCTGTAATAAGCTTTAGTCCACTCCAGGGGTTCATCCTCCGATAAATAAGTTAACTGTTGGAAAAATAAACCCAATTCGCCAGCCGCAACACCAAGTTCCTGGGCTATATCACCTGCCAGAGATACCGGTTCTATGGTGGCCTCAGCTTCTTTAAGTTCTAAAGCATAGCGATTAACTAAAAGATCATATAAAGAGTTTTTTTCTAAGTCAGCGGGCTTTAAATCGGGACAAAATTTAGCAGGTATTTTTACCTCTTCTCTTAAAGCTGGTTGCTGCTCAATTTTTCTCAGGCGGACAAAGACAAATATCTCTGACCTATCGGGGAGCTTTAAAACCAGAGCTTCCTTATTATTAGCCTGACGAAGATGCCAGCTAGTAATCTCAGAGTCAAGTTTAACTCCTTTATCCTCCATCTCCCGGGAAAAACTGGCCAGCGGAGAGATTAAACCAATTTTCTTATCAGCTGCTACAAAGGTTCCCCTTCCCTGTTTCCTCTTGAGATAATTTTTTTGCTCTAAATTATTTAAAGCACGATGAACTGTCATCCTGCTGATATCAAGGTCAGCAGCTAATTTGCGTTCTGAAGGCAGTTTTTCCCCGGCCCCTAGTTCTCCTTCTCTAATCATTCTTTTTATCTCCTGCTCCAGCTGCTGATAAAGGGCTAAAGAACTATTTTTATTTAAATCTGCTATTTTTTCCTTCACAGTTATCCCCCAATTTAGTGCAGTGGTATATACCATTGTTTATGAAATAATTCTATCATAAAAGATTTAACTTGTAAAAATTTTGTCTGGTTTAAAATTACAAAAAACCAGCCTATAATAGCACTGGTTAGCTTCGTTACTTTTAATCTGTTTTTATTTAAAAATCTCAATTCTGCTACCTGCTAAGGCTATCTACCAGCAAACGGGAACCACCATCTACAGAAATATTATTTCTTTCCATATAACCACTGCCTGAAGCTAAAATATAGCGATATTGTACTCTAGGGCCAGCTGAATGGCGAACACTGGAGTTGGCTTCTGTTGTTACAATATTTAACAATTCTCCTTCTTCGTTAAAGAAGGCCATGTCTAAAGGAGATCTTACTCTTTCAGTTTGATGGCTTACAGTAGTATTGCGTAGATAACGATATAAAATAGCTGACTCTTCTACAATTTGAGTTCCTACTCCTCTAAAACCAGCCTGGCGAGCTTCATTGGTCTCGGCAATATGAACAGGTAAAGTCACAGTTTCACCTAAATCATTGACTATATCAACGCTACCCACTGGCATATTGCCAAAGGCTCTAGTTACTCTGCTATCACTTCTGACACTCATGGTAAAATAACCACCAGTCACTACTAGTATCAGAGCCACAACGATAATAATTTTGTTTCTCATGCTTAGCTTTGTTAACCTCTCTTTGATATTCATTTTTATCCTCCTCCAATTATTTTTTTAATTGCGCAGATTTACATATTGACATCTGTGCATATTATAGATATAGTATAATCATAAAAACTAAATCTGTCAATAGCTTTTTTAGCAAAAGTAAAAATATTTTTTATAAATATCTAAAAGCAAAGGAGAAATAAAAAAATGAAAGACCAATATGCCTATTTTTTTAAATGTTTTTCTCATAATTCTAAGAATACCATTCTCTATCTATTGGCTCAAAACAAGGAAATGACGGTGGAGGAGCTAGCTGATAACATGGAAATTGACTCTTCTACAATATCCCGCCATCTCAATAATTTAAAAATGCAGGATATTGTGGCTATGAGGGTGGACTCTCCATCTCACTATTACTCTCTTAAACCCGAAGAAATAAAGAATAAATTTGCTGATTTTTTAAGTTATCTCAATATTAAAGATAAGACAACTTCTTTATTTTAAAGGAACCTTTTCTCAAAGCGAAATAAATCGACGAAAAAATTTTAAACCTAAACCCTTGACATTTTGCCCAAATAGCATATAATAGTAACAGCTTAAATATAAGTAATTTACTATGTTTTTGTTGTGAATCCTGATATTAATTAACTTCTAGGAGGCCCAGAAATTTATGACTATTGCTAAGAAGATAGAAGATTTAATCGGGGATACCCCCCATTATCAATTGCAGAAATTAACAGAAGATTTAGCTGTTGAAGTATATTTGAAACTAGAAGCCTTTAACCCTGGCAAGAGTGTCAAGGATAGGATTGCCTTTAATATGATTAGAAGAGCTGAGGAGAAGGATGAGTTAAAGGAAGATGGAGTAATTGTAGAGCCAACCAGCGGTAATACCGGAATAGGCCTTGCCCTGATCGGTGCTCATCGCAATTATCGAGTTATTCTCACTATGCCTGATACCATGAGTCAGGAGAGGCGGCAGTTATTTAAAGCCTTTGGAGCTGAATTAGTATTAACTCCTGGAGATAAAGGAATGAAAGGGGCCATTGAGACAGCTAAGGACTTAGTCCGGGGTAATGAAAATTATTATATGCCAGGACAGTTTACCAATCCAGCAAACCCAGAAATCCACCGTTTGACCACGGCCAAAGAAATTTTAGCAGACTTCCAGGATTCTCTGGATTATTTGGTAGTGGGGGTCGGCACTGGCGGAACCCTGACAGGGGTGGGTCAGGTCTTTAAAGAACAATCTCCTGATACCAAAATTGTCGCCGTAGAGCCTGCTGAATCTGCTGTTCTTTCTGGCCAGACCTCTGGCCCTCATAAAATACAGGGGATAGGGGCTGGTTTTATACCTGATATTCTTGCAACTGACTTAATCGATGAAATCACCCCTATTACCGGAGCAGAGGCCCAGTCTCACACTAAAAAACTGGCCCGGGAAGAGGGCTTGCTGCTGGGAATATCTTCAGGAGCCGCCACAGCTGCTGCCCTTAAAATAGCGGCCCAGGCTGATCCTGGAAGTAAGATCTTAGCCATAGCCCCTGATACCGGGGAGCGCTACCTTTCTCTTGATCTCTTTGCTGAAGAAAATTAATTTCTCTTTAAATTTAATTATCGTTATCTTAATTAAAATCGGCCTTCTCAGGCCGATTTTTGCTCTGTTTTAACTTCAAAACAAATATCATTGCTGCCGGGAAAAATAATAGCGGGGAAGTTCCTGAGCTTCATAATCAGGAAATATCTCCTCCAGTTTGTTCTTCACTTCTTCGTAACTGTATTTTTCTAGATTATCCAGAAGCTCTGATACTTCTTCTAACTGCTGCTGGCTGATCTTCCCCTCTTTTTTCAGGTCATGATAGTGACTACAAAAAGCACTAAAGATTTTTAAGTGAATTCCCTGACTATTATTCATGGGGCATGGCCTCTTCATAGGATATATTTTCTGGATCAAGGAAGCAGATGTGGTCTTCATCAAACTCCAATTTAATTGAGCCAGTCTGACCGGTCCTCTGCTTGGCCACGATAACCTCTGTTTCGCCCTCTCTTCCTTCCATCGCCGCCTTCTCTCGTGCCGCTGCACTGGTATGGGCTTCTCGATACAAAAATATCACCCCATCAGCTATCTCCTCAATATTTCCTGAATCACGCAAATCTGATAATATTGGTCTTTTATCCTGCCGATTAGTAAATTTTCTGCTGATCTGGGAGATCAGAATTACCGGAACATTGAGCTCAGAAGCCATATTTCTAAGTTGCAGCACCACTTCTCCTACAGCTCGAGCTGTATTCTGGGAATAATCCTCTGGCAGTTGAATCATCTGCAGATAATCAATCACCACTAGACCAATATTCTCCAGCTGAGCTCTAAATTTTCGTAAGCGAGCTCTAATCTGGGCTACATTAAGACCTCTCTCATCGGATATCATCAGGGGATACTCATGCATTTCATTCAAAATTTGCGAAATTTTTTCATCTTCCTGCTCATTGGTATGGCCCTGGGAGTATTTCCAGGCATTAATATTGGCTTCCTGAATCACCATTCTATCAATTATCTCAGTGGCATCCATCTCTAAACTAATCATCCCAACAGGGACCTCCCGCTTTAAGACATTGCGGGCAATATTGATGGCAAAGGCTGTTTTGCCCATGGAGGTTGAAGCAGCGATAACAGTTAAATGTCCCTTTTTAAAGCCCCCTAAGAGTTTGTCCAGGGTCATAAAGCCACTTTTTACACCTATATCAGCCTCATCATTTCTCCGCCTTAAATACCTGTCATAGGACTCTATCAGCGCTTCTTCCATGGAAAAAATATGTTTATCTAAATCTCCACTCTCATTGGTGGCAGAAAAAATCAGTTCCTGAGCCCGGGCTTGATATTCTTCTATTGATAAATTTGAGTTATTTGCTAAATCAGCCAGTTGAGAAGCCGCTTCTTTTAAAAGATACTTTTGGTGCTTTTGCTTTATAAGTTCAATGGTCGGTTTTAATTCTTCTTTAGTATTAAAACCCGAAGTAAGCTGCTCAATTAAAGTATCAGGGTCTTTTATCAGATCATCTTCCCTGAGTTTTAAGAGTAGTTTGGTCCGGGAAATGGCTCCATCCCTTTGAAATTGTCTCAATAGCTCTTCATAAATCAATTGAGCCTGAGGATGGCTTAAATGCCTTACCTGCAAAACATCTGCTGCCTCATTAATGAGTTCTGGGTATTGCAACAAAATACCCAGCAGCTGAAACTCCTGTTCCTCTTCCTGACTCTGTTCCTCGGATAATTTTTTTGCTGCTTGTCTCTGATTAACCATGATTAGGGCTATAAAAAAGCCCTTCACCCCCTATTTAAGCCTCTTGATTAAAACCTTGCAGTTATCCTTCCTGATTCCCCCAAACAAGTTCTTCCCAATCTGACTCTGGCAAATCTTCTTGACTTTTAGAGTTAATAATTACATCATTTTCCCTGTTATCATTGGCCATAATTTTAGCTGCCTCTTTGATGTTTCTAGCTGCCTCCTTCTGCAGGGGCTCAATATAGTTGCGTTCAATATATTCCAAAGAAGGACTGCCATCTCTTTTCTGTCTGACAGCCTGCTTCACAGCCCAGCAGGCAACTTCCAGTGATAACCCCTTCTCCCCTGTAAGCCAGCTCTGTAAAGTCTCCAGTTGCACGGGGTTAAGCTGATGATAACTTTTAAAACCATAAATTTGGGCCAGAGTTTTAGTCTCGCGATAAAGCCTATCATATTCTTTAAGCTGGTTCAGACTAAAGATTCCCTTCTCATACCAATCAGAAATAATAGCCCGCAAATAATAATGGGCTCTCTCCTCAGGGTTTTGGGGATGTTCCAGCCATTTTTCCAGCCTCTTAAGTAGCTCCTGTAATAGTTCAGGAGGAAAATCAGCCACCCATTCCTGTACTTCTTCTAAAGACTGCCGGTGAAGTTTTTCCCCTTTCTCGCCAGGAAAAAAGTCCAATAGAGAGTTTATGATCTCCGACTCCTGCTCTGAACAGTTTTTCTTAACTCCTGTTTTATTAACTCCTGGAAATATGAGATTCTCTGGTTTAAGTTGCAGGGATATTTCTCCTGAATCTTGATTAAAATTAAGTAAGTCACATTCCTGCAAAAAATCCACAGCATCCCTGACTTCAGCTAAAGTTCCTGGAATTAGACAGTTTAAACGTTCTAAAGTAATTTTAACTGGCTTTTTATCAGCTCTTTTAGCAGCCAGAAACAAAAAAAGAGCCAAACTCGAACCAGGAAATTGGGATAAAAAACCCTTGTCTATCAGGTATTCTCCTATCTCTACCTCTCTCTCCTGTTGATCCCTCTTGAAAGACAGGGAATCTCCTTGCTGGAAAAAGTTCTGCTCCATTTTATTAACTCTCCTCAAAAATCTAGTGACTTACCTTGCATTGTAATATTATATTCTTGAAAAAGAGCAATAATCCTGTTATTTTATTTTCATTTATTTTTTAAATAAAGTTATTTAGTGTCTGCTCAGAAAACTGCTCTGACTTCTCCAGAGCATATAAAAGCGCTCCGTGGCATTGATCCAGACCAGCTTCAACTTTAATTTTAAGCCAGCGGTCTCCCCTTTGCAAAAATTTCCGCAGAAGAGAAGTATAATAAAGATTATTCGCCAGCCCACCGGAAATGACAACCTGGCGCTGCTCAGGGGAAAGCTGGGCTAGAACATTCAATATATCATAACTAAACTCCTTTAGCTGCTCCAAGACAATTTTTCCTTCGGGATGGCTGCCCGCCTCAGCTTTAGCCAATAACAGCGGAGCTGCTGAAGCTAATCTTTTTCGAGGCAAGGGAGAACTGTAGACAAGAGAAAGAAGTTCCTCAGAATTTTTCAAATCCAGTTTATCAAAAAGCCAGTCTAACATTCTTCTTTTGCCCCAGCGATCATGTTCTTTAAGGGCCAGGCTAATTGCTTCCATAACCATCCGACAGCCTCCACCTTCATCCCCTAATAGCGGCCCAATTCCTCCGCTGCCAAAAATTTCCCCCTCTTGATTGCGGGCATAGGCTATACTACCGGTGCCAGCCAGGGCTACGGCTCCTGCCTCCCCCTGCCAGGCAGCATATAGAGCTGAATAGCCATCAGCAAAGACAAAAATCTCCGGGGCTAACTGGGCTCTAGAAAGCTTATCTTTGAGGTTTTCAGCCTGCTCTTCTCTGCCACAGCCGGCAGCCCCTACTGCTAAAAGAGAAATTTTATCTTTATTAGAGACTACCTGGCTTATTACTTTCACTACCTGCAGAGCCACCTTCTCAGCTCCTAAATCTAGAATATTGCCGCCAACCCCGGCAGCTTTAGCTATGAGCCGGCCCTTTTCAGCATAAGCACCGACCCGTATTTTGCTGGCGCCTAAATCCACTCCTAACAACATAAATTTTTCTCCTCCCCCAGGTCAACAGGAATATTGCCAGCAGCCTTAAGCTCGCCACAAATAATCTCAGCTAAAGGAGTTATATGAGCTGAACTACTGTCGTAGGTAACCAATATTTCCGCCTCTTTTAGGGCTCTTAAACAATAGGGACTATCCTGAACTATAAAAACTGCTGGCAGCGAAGATTGAGCCAGCTCTTTTAATATACTATAGTCAGCTAAGTTCTTCTCCACCTCTTTTAATAGCACAATAATTGCCGGCTGGTTAGCTTCTCCGGGCTGGTAACTTTTATGAGTTTCCTCCAGCAATTTCTTAAGCTTTTGCTGCCAGCCCCCGCTCAGGCTTTTAACTTTAAAGTCGGCCTGAGCTAATTCGGCAGCTAAAGCTTTAATATACTGCCTCTCTTTACCTTTGCTACCTTTTTCAACTACTGCTTTATCTTTTCTCCCTTCTATATCAATAAGCCAGAGCGATGATATTTTTTCTGGTTTTAAGGGAAGATAATCAGCAGTATTGGGAAAGGAGGTGATGGCTTTGCCAGCTATTTCTCTGGCAATTTTATTGCCCCTCTGGCGCAGGTGAGCAAATTTTTCTTCTGAATAGGTAGCTGACTGAGAGTATTCCCGGGCCACTTTTATCTTCAGGTTAATAATTCTCTCTAGAGATTTATCAATTCTCTCCTCTGGGATTCTGCCTGCTCTAACTGCTTTTATTAACTTTTCTGCAGCTTCGCTCTGCCAGGAACTGCTGTGAGAAATTAAAGCAATATCACAGCCAGCTTCTATAGCTCTTACTGCTCCCTCCGCCGGGCTTAAAAGCTTGCTAATTCCCTGCATTTCCAGGCAGTCAGTGATAATAAGGCCAGAAAAATTTAGTTTCTCTCGCAATAGTTCATTAATTACTTCAGGAGAAAGAGTAGCCGGTTTATTTCTATCTCCCGTCAGAGCTGGCAGGGCTAAATGAGCTGACATAATACTGGCCACCCCTGCCTTTATAGCAACTTTAAAGGGAATTAGCTCCAGCTCATGGAGCCTATTTTGATCATGCTCCATTACAGGAAGATCATGGTGAGAGTCAACAGTGGTATCACCGTGGCCAGGAAAATGTTTGCCACAGGCTGCCACTCCTTCGCTTTGCAAGCCCCTGATATAAGCCTGGCCCAATTTAGCAACCTGACCGGGATCACTGCCCATAGACCTATTGCCAATAATGGGATTCTGGGGATTATTATTGACATCCAGGATCGGTGATAAGTTATGATTGATCCCCAGATAACGTAATTGTTTAGCTTTGCTGGCCGCCATTTTTTCTAGAATCTGCTCCTCAGCTGCTGCCCCCCAGCACATACCTCCAGGATAGTAAGTCATAGCGGGAATCCGAGTAACTATTCCCCCCTCCTCATCTGCGGCCAGAAGAAGGGGCAGACCTGTGATTTCCCCAACCAATTTATGGAGTTTTTGAGATAATTTAAAAACTTGCTGAGGACTTTCTAGATTACGGGCAAAATAAATAACTCCTCCAAATTTATATTGCTCCAATAACTTCTGCAACTCTGAGGTGATTTCTTTACCAGAAAACCCCACCATTAGCATCTGCCCGACCTTGTCTTTTAAATCCAGCTGAGATATAATATCTTTTATGTCACCGGGTTTTATAGAACTCCCATTATTTATCTTCATTGATTTTCCCCTTACCTTTCTCCCCTTAAAGAAAGATCAATATATTTTACTGCTATTAATTGAGTCTAAATTTAAAATGACAGCACTCTCCTGTCATGCAGGTTGTTGGTCTTTTTAAATTAATCTTGGGATTATAGCCTTCCACCACGGCAAAATCACCGGCACAGATCATTCTCTCTCCCAGATCTTGAGCACCATAACTACTAAATATTTCAGCATGTTTGCAGCTTTTTACAATCACCTCTAAACAATCAGAGCTCTCCGTTATAACCTTATATTCATGGACTTCCTCGGTAAAAAGCCTGCTTAAATACTGCAGGTCAGCGACTTCTCTAGCCGCTCCTATTTCTCTCCAGTGCTCTTTAATTTTTTTATATTTCATTTCCAGCAAAGTTGTTAGAGCCTCAGGACCAATATATTTTTCCACCATTCTGGCCATAAAAATCAAATTGATATCTTTAGATTCAACATCGCTCAAGGCTATCAACTCCTCTTAATAACAAAGGTTTCTGCTATTATCATTTATTATTCCACCAGGTTGGGGTCTAAAGCATCTCTTAAACTATCGCCCAGGAGATTAAAGGCTAAAACGACTATCATTATTGCAACACCTGGAAAAGTCGACACCCACCAGGCCTGTCTTATAATCTCCCGGCCTTCACTTAACATCTGCCCCCAGGAAGGTGTCGGCGGCTGCACTCCTATACCTAAAAAGCTCAATGATGACTCCGTTATAATCGCTCCAGCCATTCCCAAGGTGGCCATCACTATTATGGGTGCTATGGCATTAGGGAGCATATGTTTGATGATTATCCGGGGAGTGCTGGCCCCCATCGCTCGCACCGCACTAATAAACTCCTTCTCCTTTAAGGAAAGGAGCTCCCCGCGTATCAACCGGGCATAACTGACCCAATTAACTATACCAATGGCAAACATAACATTTACTAAACTAGGCCCCAGGACTGCCACCAGAGAAATGGCCAGCAAAATACTGGGAAAGGCCAATAATATATCTACTAATCGCATGATAATACCATCAATAATTCCTCCGTAATAACCAGCTAAGGTGCCAAGAATTAACCCTAAAGTGCCTGATATACCAACAGCTATTACTCCCACCAGTAATGATACCCTGGTTCCATATATAATGCGCGAAAGCATGTCTCTTCCCATTCTATCAGTACCTAACCAGTGTTCAGATGATGGGGGTTCTAAGCTGGCTCCTAAATTCATTTCATCTGGATCCTGGGGGCTAATATAGGGAGCAAAAATTGCCATCAGCACCAGCATAATTAAAATCAGGAGAGAAATTTTGACTCTCAGATTATCTTTTAATTGTCTTAATCCTCGCGAATAAGCAGTATCTTCAGCCATCTTTGCCGTCACTCTCCTCCACCATATTTTATCTGCGGATCTATAAAGCCATAGGCTATATCAACAAGCAAGTTAGCTAGCATAACAGTAAAGGCAATCAAAAGCACACAGGCCTGAACTACAAAATAGTCCCGGCGAAAGATTGAATTTATCATCAATCTCCCCATTCCCGGTCGGGCAAAGACCTCTTCTACAATAACGGCTCCTCCTAAAATAAAGCCCAGCCTCAATCCTATAATTGTAAGAACTGGTAACATTGCATTTTTTAGGGCGTGTTTTATCATCACTGTTCTCTCCCTTAAACCCTTTGAGCGAGCCGTCCTTATGTATTCTTTATTAATAACCTCCAGCATACTTGAGCGGACTAACCTGGTGGTAAGTGCTGCACCGGCAGTACCCAGAGTTATAGCCGGTAAAACTAAATGCCAGATAGTCCCCACGCCAGTAGCCGGAAAAATGCCCAGGGTTAGTGGGAAGATAAGAATTAACATAATTCCCAGCCAGAAATTAGGCATGGAAATTCCCAGCAGGGCAAAAACCATGCCCAGATCATCCAGGATACTGTTGCGTTTAATGGCCGATATTATGCCAACGGGAAAGGCAATTATATAAGAGACAAACATTCCTGCCAGACTAAGAGAGGCTGTATAGCCAGCTCGACTGACAATCAGGCTTAACACCGGCGCATTGTAATGAAGCGAACGGCCAAAGTCTCCCTGTAAAGCACCGGTGATAAAATCAAAATATTGCACATGGAGAGGTTGATCCAACCCCAGCGAGGCTCGCATGGCTTCAATCTGGGCTGGTTCAGCAAAATCACCTAGCATTATTTCTACTGGATCACCGGGAGTCAGGTGCATCAACAT
Source organism: Halanaerobiaceae bacterium (assembly GCA_003553485.1). Classification (GTDB taxonomy): domain Bacteria; phylum Bacillota; class Halanaerobiia; order Halanaerobiales; family Halarsenatibacteraceae; genus T1SED10-84. Next base: position 12,106 of record PWEJ01000006.1, read on the forward strand.
AAAAACTATCAACGAAACCCCAAACATAACAGGTATTAAAAATAGCAGTCGTCGAAGAATATACTTCTGCATTCCTTGATTCTCCTCTCTAATGAGCTTATAAACTCAAGCCGGATTTGTTTTTCTGCTACCTCTCCCTCAAGACAAAAGAAAATAGGGGGGCCGAAAAGCCCCCTTATCTCTTTGTTTGCTTAAATAGCACAATAGCAGTTCGGCTTTTAACTGGATATTTTTAACCTTTAATCCACTATTTCTATATCCTTAAGATTATTTAATATAGTTACGGGATAGGGACCAACCTCAAAGCCCTCAATATTATCCTGATAAGCATACATATCCTGTTCGGAATAAAGGAAGATATTGGGAAGATCATCGGTTAAAACCTCAAACAGATCGGCATAGACCTCTCTTCTTTCCTCTGGTTCAAGGGTCTGACGTCCCTTTTCAATCAATTCATCAGCCTCTTCATTTTCATAGAACATTCTGTTATTGCCACCCTGATCAGGGGTCATCTCTGAGTGGAAAAAGATATAGGCATCAGGATCAATTATACCAAACCATCCTAATAGATAAATTTCGGCCTCTCCTTCAACTACATCATCATAAAAAGTACCCCATTCTAAGACCTCAATATCTACATTTATATTGACCTGGTTCATCATCTGCTGTAAAATTTGCGCCTGTTCCTGACGACCTTCACTGGTTTTAATAGTTACTGTCTCTCCGTCATAATCACTCTGCTCTATCATTTCCTGAGCACGGTCCAGATCAAATTCATATTTATGAATATCAGCTTCTTCTGCATAATAGTCCGCCCATTCATGACTGGCCGGTAAAGGAGCATAGGTGCGTTCTCCCTTAAAATGATCGGCCATAGCATATTTATCCAAAGAATAAGCAATAGCCTTTCTCAAATAAACATCATCCACCGGTTCATTGGTTACATTAAAGCCTATATACTCATAGTTGGTGCTAGCAGTGGCCGCCAGTTCCAGAGAGTCATCACCTTCAATAATAGAAACATCATCTTCACTTACTGACATCAAGACATCCAGTTCACCGGTTTCTAATTCTACAACTCCAACGGCTGCCTCAGGAATCACCCGATAACGGACTTCATCAATATTAGGACGGCCCTGATAATGATCATCAAAGGCAGTCAGGGTAGTGCTCTCATCAATTTCTCGCTCTTCAAAAACAAAGGGGCCTGAACCCACTGGATCATCTCCAAATTCCTCTCCTGCCTCCTCAGCTAAATGTTTAGGCACGATACCGGTAGTCACATCAACCAGGAAGGGAGCATGGGGCTCTTCTAGCTGGAAAGAAATCGTATAATCATCAATAACTTCAATTCCTTCCACCTCATCGGCCTCTCCTTCGTTAAACTCTTCTGCCCCCACAAGATGGAGGTAGCCACCGGCCTTGGGAGAGCCAAGATCCGGATCTAGCATCGATTCATAGGTAAATTTCACATCTTCTGCTGTTAATTCTTCACCGTCATGAAATTTAATTCCTTCTCGCAGGTGAAAAACATACTCCGTATCACTGGGTGTTTCAAAATCTTCAGCCACAACATTTTCAAAACCTAGTTCTTCATCAAGTTCAATCAAACCGTCATAAATCTGCTGCACAACATACATCCCATAGGCTGTAGTATTAAAACGGGGGTCTAAAGAATCAGCATCAGCATCCATTCCAATGACCACTGTCTCTTCTGCTGCCTGTACCGGACCTGTTCCTAAGACTGCCACTACTGCCATAGCCAAGAACAAAATAAGTACTTTTTTCAAATTAATCGCCTCCCTATTATTTTATTAACTTTAAATTTATTATAAGCAAAATAAAATCTAAACTAAAAATTTCTTCAGCTGTTTGAGATTATCAACTATTAGCTTTGGTCTCATCTCTTCAGGATTTAACTTTTCTTTTTTGAATTGAAAGTCCTGCCGGGCTGCTTCTTTGGTCGCTAATCGATTTAGCAATTTTTGGCCCTCTGAAGAAGAAACTCTTTCTTCAGGGCTCATAGAGGTTAAACTTTCGGGCAAATCTCTTTTAACTAGGGCTGTCTCAGCTCCTAAACGAGAGGCTCCCCAGACATCCATGAAAAGCGAATCACCTATGTGCCACCAGTCGCTCTTATTTTTTACCCCGGCAAAGATCTTTGCCTCCGGCTTAAAAGCCTTTAGTCTGTCGGGAGTGATTATAGTTTTAAAACATTTATCTAAAGCAAGGGCCTTCAATACAGGCTCTTGATATTTAGCAAAACCATTTGTAATGGCAAGAAGGAGAAAGTCTTTTTTCCTAAGCCAGCAAAGCAAATCCCGACCATCTCGATAGCTTTTTATCGCTGGTGGAGTGCAATTTTTCTTAACTAGTTCTGCAACCTCTATTTCTGCCTCTATTCCTAAAGTTTCAGCCGTTTCTTTTGTAATCAAATCCCAATCATAGGCTCTATAATTGGCCGCTTTTAATTTAGCCTGATGTTTATTTAGAATAATGTCCCATATTTCTTCTTCAGTTGGACCCGAAGCCTCTACTGTCTCCTTCCTGAAAGCTGCTCTCTGGTCAGTCCTGCTTTTCCAAAGTTCCTGTAGCCTGGCAGTTATAGCCGGGAAAACATGGTCAATAAAAGGATTTTCCATTAAAACTCCATCTAAATCAAAGGAAACTATCATCGCATCTTTATTACCTCCCCTAGGCTGCTTCTATATCTGATTTTTAACCTTTTCAAAGAAAAAAACCAGCAACTTGGCTGATTTTTTGATTTATTATTTTAATAGGCTAAACTTCCACTTATTATTTTATTCTTTCTAGATTCCAGTAAAAATTCCTTTATTAACTTTGCCCTATAATAAAAATATTTTAATTTTAGCCAAACCTAAGCCCCTAAGGTTCAAACCTTGCTACTCCTAACTGCTTCTCTAGTCCTCTTAAGAGCCAGATTTGTCTCTTCGTAATTATCTAAAGCAGTACCTAAAAATATCATGTCCACAACAACCAGCTGGGCCAGCCGCGAGGCCATTGCACTACCACGAAAAGTAGTTTCCTGAGAAGAGTTTAAGAGCAGATAATCCACCCTCTCCCCTAGAGGGGAGCCAGCCTGAGAAGTTATCCCTACTACAGGGCAATTATTTTTTTTGAGGACACCTACCACTTCCAGGATTTCTCTGGTCCGGCCCGAATTAGAAATAGCAAAGACTAAATCCTCAGCCGTCATATTTGCAGCCAGCATCTTCTGGTCATGAACATTGGCCACAGCTGTGGCCTGGAGGTTTATCCGAGAAAATTTCAATGCAGCATCTCTGGCTACCAGAGAAGAAGCCCCGTAACCAAAGAAGAAAAGCCGCCTGCTCTTATTAATCTTAGCAATTATTTTAGCAAGTTTTTCCTCAGATAACAAGCCTTTGGTGTCTGCAAAGACATCTTCATATTTTTGAAACATCTTATTCTTCACTGTGGCTAAAGAGTCCCGGGGCTCTATCTCTCCATAGATTTTACTCTCAGTGCTCTGCTGATGACTTTCCCGGGCTAGGCTTATCTTAAAATCCTGATAACCAGAGTAACCCAGCTGTTGACAGAGTTTTACTATGGTAGCCTCGCTAACATCAGTTTTTTCGCTCAAGCGAGTTATGGAGGTATAGATTACATCTTCCACATTATGCAAGATATACTGGGCAACTTTTTGTTGAGCCGGTTTTAAATCCTTAAAGTGGCTTTGCAAATGCAACAGTCCAGAATAACCGCCATCAATTTGAGTCTCTTCTTGCTCACTCATACTACCACTCCTAATCAGGAATAAAAATATCA
>PWEJ01000021.1 GCA_003553485.1 Halanaerobiaceae bacterium
CAATTGGCTAGAGCACCAGACTCCAAATCTGGGTGTTGGGGGTTCAAGTCCTCCTGCCCGTGCCATTTTTATGTCTAATTTTTTGTCTAAAATGAATAACCAAAGCCTGCTTTAAATTCTAAACCACTGAAATCCTCATTAATTACACCATTTAAATCCTCTTGATTAGAATTAGAAAAATCCATATCCATTTCTAAATATCTATAATTTATATCAGCAAAGAATAAAATATTATTGTCTATTTCATAATTAAAACCGCCACCTATATTTAATCCACCTGTTCCTTCAAGCTCAATTTCTGCAGAATAGTCATCTTCATCCTCTTCTTCTTCATCAAATTCTTCACCATCGGCATCTTCTCCTGTAAACCTTTCATATTCATAAAATGAAACCTCATAATCTCCACTTCCCCAATAATATCCAGCTCCAATATTTAAGGTGAAATGACTAAGAATATTCACAACATCTCTTTCGCCTCTCATTAATAAAGGAATAGAAAACTCTGCTTCAGCTCCATGCAATCTCATGTTTACATCTATATCTAATTCGTTTGTAAAATCTAATTCAGCTTCATTAAAGTCATCTTCATCTTCTGTATCAAAATCAATCCAAATTTCATTTTCACCCCTGGCTGAAAAACCTATATTCATCATGCTATAATTGACCTTTGCCTGATAACCTTCTGTCAATCTATTAGACAGTCCTACCTGAAAACCAAAAGAACCTACTGGGCTCTCTGGTTTTTCTGTGTTGTAATCAAAGTCATAATCATTATATAATCCTGCCTCAAAATTTTCTTCTAACAATTCATCTCTAAGTTCTTCTCCTTCTTCAACAAGTTCAAAAACTTCTTCGATTTCACCAACAAATTCGCTTACAGCAGGTCTGCTGTAAATGGGTCCTCCATAAATTTCAAGATTATCCCATAAACCCCATTGTTCAGACGCTATTACCTCAGATTCAAAGCCACCGCTCATAACTACCATTAGTAATGTGATGACAGAAATAATTATAATTTTTTTCATTATGTAAATACCCCCAGTTTTGGTTATATAAAAATTTTTTAGAAATTACATGCTTAATTATTAATATTCTCTTTCTTACAAAAAAATCCTTTGAATAAGTAACAATTTCCATAAAAATTAATTAACCAATTAAAATTTAATTATTCAAAAATTTTCACATGAACTCAACACTGTCAAGATGGTTTTGAGATTAAATCAAAATATTATCCATTTGGGTAATATCACTTTCCTTCATAATTATATATAATAATATATATTAATAAAATAATACCCCTTCCTAATAATCAGCTTTTTACTATTGCTTTACATAAAATAATATTATATAATTATACATATTAGCCATAAATTAAAAATAAATTTCTGAAAATAACAAAATATCAAACAAAAAATCAATCTTATAATCCTAAAAATTACATATATCAAGCTTTTTCAGTTGAGAAATTAATATAAATGATTTTTGTTCTGTATCTCCAATTAATTAATCCTGGAGGAATTTAACATGAATATTGAGGTAAAATTAGAGGATTTAAAAGTTGAGATTATACCTGAAGAAAATTTGATTATGGAGAAATACAAACAGTTCAGGAAAAGCCCTATTAAAAAGAAGGCTTTAGAGTTTTTGCCCCAAAAAGTTAAGACAATAACAATAAATTTAGAAAAAGTAGAGAGAGTTGACCATTGCTTTATTTCTGATTTAATCTGGCTAAAGAAAAAGTTTGACCCAAAGGATACTGAAATAGTTCTTACAAATATTAAGTCAGATTATGTAAAGGAATTTTTAAAAGCTGTAAAAGTGGAAGATATTTTAAATGTTAGATTTTAATCTAATAATTGTTTATATAATTCTATGTTATTTCATAAATACAATAATAGTTCTCCCAATTAATTTCCCTTATATTAGATTATTAAGGTTTAATAGAAAAAGGGAGGAGAAGTTGCTATGATTGAAAAAAATAGCAGAGAAGTTGAGAAGCAGGAGTCCCCTCCAGTCATTACCCTAAAAGCAGAAGATTTAAAACCGGGTATGAAAACAGCGAGAGCAATAATTAACAAATATGGTGGCATATTAATGCCGGCTGGAGTTATCCTAACTCAAAGTCAAGTAAACAAGTTGAAGAAATTATCCCTGGTAGAGTTTGAAATTCTGGCTGAAGATGAAAGAATGCTCTCTGAAAACCTGGCCAGAATTAAACGATTAGAAGCTAATTATCAGGAGAAAGCTAAGAATGCAGCTACTTTATTTAAAAGGGCTATTTCTGGGAAAATTGATTTTAAGGAAGTTGAAGGTCTCACTGAAGAGGTTAAGGACTTGAGCAGGGAAATTGAACTTAAAGATTTATTATCGATAGTAAGAAAGGCTGATGAATATACCTATACTCATCTATTACATGTGGGTATCCTGGCCAATATGTTTGGCCACTGGTTGAATTTAAGAGCAGAGGAGATTCATAACCTGACCAAAGCAGGGCTGCTGCATGATATTGGCAAGGCCAAAATTCCTGATAAAATTTTAAACAAGAAAGGCTCTTTATCCCCCCGGGAATATCAAAGGATTAAAAAGCATCCTCTTTATGGCTATGAGATGGTTAAAGAGCATAGTAACATAGCTGACTCCACAGCCAAGGGGATTCTCACTCATCATGAAAAATACAACGGGATGGGATATCCTCTGGAGTTAAGGGGAAAGAAGATACCTCTTTTGGGCAGGATACTGGCTATAGTGGATACCTTTGATGCTATAGTTGCCGAGCGAGTCTACAAGCCAGCCCGCTCTCCCTTTGAGGCCCTGCTGATTTTTCGGGAAGAGTCCTTTGGCCATTATGATTATGAATTAAAAAAAGTCTTTATTGCTAAGATGCCAGAGTGTTTTGTGCGGGTAAAGGTTATTTTAAATAACGGTAAAGAAGCCGAGATAGTCTTTATTAATCCTAATAAGCCAGAACACCCTATAATCAAGGTTGAGGACAAGTATATAGATCTCTACAATGCTGAAGGGCTTAAAATTGAAGCCATCGCTAAGGGTGATAAGGGGTAATTATCAACTCAAAAAGGAAGCGGGGGGAATTTTAATGGGGGAAGTTAACTTAAATGCACTACCTTATAGTGCTGTTGTATTAAATAAAAAAGGGATTATTGAAGCAACCAATAATAAGTGGAAGGGATCCGGTCTAGAGAGAGCACTGAATATTAAAGATTGTGGTAAAGGAGCAGATTATTTAGAGGGGATTCAAAAAAGTTTTTCTGAAAATGATGAGGAAGCTTTTGCAGCATATGTGGGTATTAAAGAAGTTTTAAGGGGAGATAAGCAGGAATTTAAACTGGAATCCCCCTGTCATTCTTCCGAAGAAAATCGCTGGTTTAAATTAATTGTAAGCTGCTGTGAGCAAGGGGCTTTAATAATTCATGAAGATATAACTGAACATAAGAAATATTATCAGCAGCTTAAGAAAAACAAAGAAAGATTTCAACGTATTATAGAATCAGTAGATGCTGTACTGTGGGAGTATAATATTAAAGAAGATAAGTTTAAATATGTGTCGACACAAACAGAAAAAAAGTATGGTTATAAGCCTAAAGAGTGGACGGGAGTTGATTTCTGGATACGAAATGTTCACCCTGAAGATAGAGAAAAAATATTGCAAAATAGATCTGTCAATATGACTTCTAATAGACTTGACAAAAATGAATATCGTTTTGTAACCAAAAACGGAGAGATAGTGTGGCTGCAGGATTTTATAACTTTTGAAGCAGAAAATGAAAAGCCAATTATGTTAAGAGGTGTGTCTGTTGATATTACGGAGAAAAAATTTTATGAAAAGGAATTGATCAAAGTCAGCGATAAACTGAATAATGAGTTTGATAAAGCAGAAAGACTCCATAACTATTTGTTGCCTTCGAGATTACCCCAGATTGAAAGTTTTAAAATAGCAGCCTATTACAAGCCTGCCTATCGACTGGGAGGAGATTTTTATGACTTTATCAGGATAGGAGACCAAATAATATTTTATATTTCAGATGTAAGCGGACATGATTTGAGCAGTTCAATGGTAAATGTTTTTATCAAATCAGCCATTAATTACTTCTTGAAATCTCAAAAATTTAAAGGAGATATATCTCAAGGCAAAATTGATGTTGTGGAGCTTGTTAGATTTATAAGAAACTTCTATGAAGACTTTAATTTTCCTGTTGATTACTTTATTTCTATCTCGCTAGGAGCAATAGATACTAAAGAAAAAAACATTAGAATTTGCAACGCTGGCATACATTGTCCTCCAATATTACTTAAAGAGCGGGAAGTTATGCGATTAGAAAAATCAGGCTTTCTTATAACTTCACTTAAAGAAGCTAATTCTGATTATGAGGAGACTATAATCGATTTACAACCAGGAGACACTTTCTTTGCCTATACCGATGGCTTAATTGAGCAGGAAATTGAAACTAAGAACGGAGACTATTTTGGTGAAGAAAGATTACTAAATATTTTACAAAGAAATAAGGATGCTCCGCCTGATAAAATCATCGAGACTGTAAATAATAGACTAAAAGAAGAAAAAGGCAATATAGAGATTAAAGATGACCTAACATATATAGCCATAAAATATCATTAAAATAGTGAAAACAGATCTTATTCTAGAAGTGTATCCAAAAAGTGTATCTAAACCTTTAACGTCAAGGATTGGCAGGGTAAAGACCAGGCCCCTGTAATTAAGCGAGGGGCCTGGCCTTTAAAATGACATTAAATTTACTTCTAGTTACCTATTCTCATTTCCCATTCTTCTAATATTTCTGCTCTATCTTCACCAAACTTATTTAAATCAATATCAATCAATTGATCAAGAGGTGCTTCTGCAAGTGCCGGTGGATTATCTAAGCCAGGAGATACCATAATAGTCTGGTTTAAATCTTTAATATATTTTTGGCCTCTATCAGAATAAACCCAATCCAAAAATGTTGCTGCTGCTTCTGCATTTTCAGCACCTGCAAAAATAGCTGAGTTACCAGTTACCCAGGGTATCCCATCTTCTGGGAATACAGGTTTGATGGGATGTTCTTCTGGTAGAGCCATTATTCCACCATCCATGTAAGTTATGCCGATAGCGGCTTCACCCATAACAGTCTTTTGATGAGGCTCACTTCCTCTTTGAGCAAAATAAGGAATATTAGCTGATAAATCTTCCCAGAACTGCCAGCCTTCATCCCAGCCTTTATCCTGTAATATAGAAGCAACTATAGCATAATTTGTTCCAGAGATTGCAGGATCAGACATTAATATTTCACCTTCATATTGTGGATCTGTTAAATCTTCCCAGGTTTCTGGCATATCTAATCCCAAATCATCTACTATCTCTTCATTCACCACAAAACCAGTTATTACAAGATTATTTCCCATCCAATACCCATCTTCATCTCGATATTGCTCAGGAATATTTTCAATCATTTCCGACTCATACCTTTGTAATAACCCATCATTTTTGGCCTCTATAAAACTATCGACGCCGCCGCCAAACCACAAGTCAGCCATTGCTGTGCCTTCGGCTTTCATTCTAGATAAAACCTCGCCTGATGACATTGTCAATGGTTCGATTTCAATCCCGGTATCTTCAGTAAACTTGGCAAAGACTTCTTCTTTGTTGGCAAAGGCAGCCACCACATCGATTGTTTCTCCCTCTAAAGACTGATCATAATCAATCATTTCAGGCAGCTCATCAGCACTAACAACTCCACCGGCAATAATTAGAATACTTAACAATAATACTGGGACAAAAACTTTAACTTTACTCATCATTTGAAAATCCCCCTTATAAATTTAAATTTATCGCTTTCAGTAATTTTCTTATCTGGCATAATGAAAATAACAAAAGTCAAACTTACGATTAATGTAAAAAGCAAGATCATACTTGCCATTACAGCGCCTAATCCATAATTTCCATTTTCAATTGCATCAAACATTTCAACAGTAGCCACTTTTCCTCCTGGATAAATTAAAAATATAACTGCTCCAATTGATGTCATAGTTACAGCAAAAGTATTTACAAAACTCACCAGGAAGGCTGGCTTTAAAGATGGGAAAACAATATCTTTAATAACAGTAAGCCGACCAGCGCCTAAATCTTTAGCTGCTCTTTCCAGGTCCTGGCTAACATTTTGCAAAACAGCGCTACCAGTTTTAATTACCAGAGGCATCTGGCGGTAAATATAATTTAATAAAACAATTGCTGCAGTTCCTGTAAGCCTTAAAGGATAATCTCTAAAAGCTAAAATATAACCTATACCAAAGAAAGTTCCTGGTATTATATAAGGTAGAGTAGAGATTAAATCTATAGATTTAATTCCTGGCAGATTACTCCTTTCAATATAATAAGAAAGCAGCAACCCAATGAAACTGCCAGCAGATGCAGCTATGAGTGAATATCTAATACTTCGATAAAAACTTGCCATTATAGTAGAGTCTAGAGCTCTTAAATGGTCAAGTGTAAATATCAGATTACCGCCACTATAAGTTGTAACAGCTGTAAAGAGTATTGTGAAATACTGGAGCAGTATGGCGGTTAAAAAGAAACAGGAAAATACAGTTATTAAGTATTTTACTGCCCCTGACAGTTTAAAGATATTTTGAAACCTGTCTGAAACAGAAAAGCCAGAGGAGCTAAATTTTAAGTTCTCCATATAATATCTATATACAAAGAAAGCAAACATTGCTGGAATCAAAATCAGCACACTCATGGCTGCAGCTCTAGGCAAATTAAAATAAGCAATGACATTAAGATAGATTTGTGTTGCTAATACCCGATAACCACCTCCTATAATTATTGGTGTACCAAAATCAGCTAAACTTCTGACAAAACTTAATAAAGCAACAACTATAATTCCCGGTTTGGCAAGAGGAATTATAATTTTGAAAACAATTTCTTTGGTATCTGCTCCCAAATCTTTAGCAGCCATAATATAACTTTTATCAATACCCGATATAACTCCAATAATAATTAAAGCTGATAAAGATATATTACTTAAAGTCTGCATGGCCACTATTCCCTGCCAGCCATAAGTATTTAGGGTTACTCCAAAGAGGCCATAAGTCATGAAGCCTCTCCGGCCAAAAAGTCTAATATATGCTAAAGCAGAAACAAAGGGAGGAGAAACCATGGTCATTAAGAGCACTAAAAATATAAACCGTTTTAATTTAGCTCCGGCAAAACTAGTGTATATTGCAACAAAAGTTGAAAATATAATCGTAAGGGTTGTTGTTAAAACAGCAACGAACAAACTATTTGTTACTAAATTAAAGTTTCTTTGAAATAGATTGCGATACATTTCCAGTGAAAATGACTCGTCAAAATAAAAACTTTCTATTATTACTTCAACTACAGGCCAGAATATAAATACCAAAATGCTTATAGCTAAAAATATATATAAAAAGTTATATGAAAAAATATCGAGAGCAGAAGAGAGGCTACTATTTTTTTGGTTATAATCACTCATTGTAAAACCCCTTTAACTCAATCCTGTAAATGAATTATTTGATCTTCATAAAAATCAAACTTAACTTTCTCACCAATATTCCAACTTTTATCTTCTCTTTTCAAAATATCGGCTTGAATTAAAGTGTCATTATGATCGATAAAATAAGTAATAAAGGCACCTCTATATTGCTTTTGCACAACCTCACCTTCATAATTTACATCAGAATCAGCATCAATAACTTTAATGTATTCCGGTCTAATATAAAATTTATCTTTACCATTGCTTAATTTATTAATTCTGCCGATAAAATTTGCAATAAATTCATTTTCAGGTTTATTATAAATTGTTTCTGGACTTCCAATCTGCTTGATCTCTCCCTGGTTCATGACAACAACTCTATCAGATAATCCCATAGCTTCTTCCTGATCATGGGTCACATAGAGAGTAGTTATACCCAGCTCAGACTGAATATCCTTGACCTCTTTCCTCATCTGAATTCTTAATCGGGCATCTAAATTACTCAATGGTTCATCAAGTAGCAAAACTTTAGGATTCATAATTAGCGCTCTTGCCAGAGCAACTCTTTGCTGCTCACCACCACTTAGTTGTCCGATTTTCTTATCTTTGTAATGAGAAAGCCCAACCATTTCAAGCATTTTTTTGCCTTTTTTAAGTTTATCCTGTTGCGATAACTTTTTAACCTTTAAGCCATAAGTTACGTTTTCCATTACATTCATATGAGGAAATAAGGCGTAGCTTTGAAAGACTGTAGCTGTAGGTCTTTCGCTGGAATCTATATTAGTTATATTATTATTTTCAATAATAATTTCCCCATCATCAGGCTGTAAAAAACCACCAATCATATTTAAAGTGGTGGTCTTTCCACAGCCGCTGGGGCCAAGTATAGAAACAAGTTCCCCTTTGCTGATATTAAGGGAAAAGTTGTCAACTGCTGTTATATCACCGAATGATTTTGTGAGGTTATTAAGTTTTACAAAAATTAAGCCTCACCTCCAATTATCTATCATTAATATATTAAAATAAGCAATAATAATATTAAATATAACCAAAACTTATTATAACAGTTTAAATCAAAGACTGTCAAGCAGCTTAAGGTAATTCTATATAAATCAATATCAGACGTATATTAAAAATATGACACTATAAAGTATAATATTAAATAAATAAAGAAAATTATAAATATAAGCAGGTGATTTTATCTCTATGTAGAATAGTACAATATTACTATTTTTTGATATAAAATTTCAAAAAATTGCAACAATAATGCAGATAAAACAATTAGTTTGATTGTCTTTGATAAAAATGATGAAGATACAGGGAAAATTAATATTTGAACAGGAGGGGGTGAATGAGATGAATGAAATAAACAAAAGAAAGATTTTGTTTATTGGAATATTTTTCGTATTATCGCTAGCATTATTTTCAGGAACAATCTCGGCTGCAAGAATTGCTGTTATTGGTTTCGAGTCCGGGGGGCTGCCCTGGACTGAAAATCAAGAGTTGGAACGGGATATACTGGAACAGATAACCCGAAAATATTCGAACATGCTAGTAGATAATGATTTTGGAACAGTTGTTGAAAGAGCCCGGGTAAGGGATGTATTAAATCAGTTTGATCACAAGGTGATTCTTTTCATGCTGGTTATTCCAGCCAGGTCGGTCGAATGACAGAAAGCAATCTTCTTATAATTGGCTCATTAGATAGATTACGGGTTACTGAAGAAGGAAGTATAAGCGTTGGACCACTTAAATTATCAGGTATAGTCTCAGAAGTGGAATTGTCTGCTCGTCTGTTTAATATAGCTAGCGGTGATGTTATTGCGACATTCAGCGGAAAAGGCAGTGCTTCAGATACTGGTTTAGAGATATCAGAAATTGAAGGTCTTTCTATAAGCTCGGGAGCCTTTACCGACTCTGCTGTGGGAAAAGCTATTGATAGTGCCATTAAAGACTTATTCGAAGCTACATTAAAGAAACGTGATAAATTTGAGATTGAAGAAATTGTCCCTGAAGATTTAGTAATTGAAGCAGAAGTGATTGCCATTGTCGGGGAAAGCCTGGTTATTGATAAAGGCAGTGATGATGAAATCGTGGTAGATATAACTGGTTCGCTCTCCAGAGATATTTCTGAAGGAGAAGAACCTTTAATTATAACCATTGGTTCTGTAGAGGTTGCTTCTGTTGATGCAACTACTGCCCTGGTTCGAACAACAGAAACTCACGAGAAACCAGAGGTAGGAGATCAGGTAAAACTGGATATATTGGATGTAGCCGGAATTTCTGAAGAACGGGAGCAAGTAGTAGTTGTCGCTGAAGTAATAAAGGAAATAACGACTCCAGAGTTTAAAATCTATATTGATAATGCATTTATAACAGGCGATAGGGTTACCGTCAATGGAAGAGTAGAAGCAAAAGAAGAAGCTGAATTATCTTTGATTTTTAGATTCGGCTATGAATTTTATGATCATCAGGGAATTAGGACCTTAATTAATAATAGAACAGTTAAAATTGGTTCAAATAGTTTAAAGCATAGAAACACGAGTAATAGAACTATATTAACAGAAAAAATACTGCCCGGTTATCCACAAGTAGTTAGCTGGACAATTGATAATGTTCCCAAAGATGCTGATCACTTATCTCGCTTAAGATTTAACTTTATAACGGAATCAATTGGAGAGAGAGAAATAAATTTAGATGGCATAGAGTTGATGACTTTTTAATTTTTAAAAGGAGTGATTTCAACTGGCAATAAAATTAAAGACATATCTCCTATGAAAAATCTGACTAATTTGTCATTGTTGACTTTAGATGATAATAGAGCAAATGATATAACACCCTTAGTAGAAAATCGTGGAAGTTATCTAAGAGCCACAGAAATAAGGGAAGTTAAGATTACACTCATGTTTTAAAGGATTAACTATATGAGGAGGAAAGAAGATGTCAAGCAAAAAAACTAAGTTTTTGGGGGTTTTTATTCTTCTAGTCAGTTTAATATTGACAATGGCAGCCTGTGATATGGGGGAAAGAGAGGAAGATTCCACACCAGAGACATACGGCATAACACTTAATGTTATTGGAGAAGGTGAAATTCTTGAACCCGAGGAAGGAGATTATCCCGAGGGGAAAACAGAAATAGCTGCATCAGCAGATGATGGCTGGGTCTTTTACCGCTGGGAAGGTGACGTTCAGGAAGAATATGAGGAAGAAACTTCAATTTATCTTGATGAAGATAAGGAGATAGTTGCTATTTTTATTGAAGATTATGAGGGAGATTATAATAATGACGGTTTTGCTGGCTGGGAAGGGACTGAGGATAAGCCCTATCTGATTAAGAACCCGGCTCAACTTAACAATGTTCGGGATGAATTAGAATCTCACTTTGTTTTAATCAACGATGTTGATTTAACAGATTTTAATGACTGGGATCCCATTGGTGATTTTGAAGAGAGAGATCCTTTTTTAGGATTTTTTGATGGAAGAGGTTATGAAATTAGCAATCTATGTATTAATCTTGAAGAAGTCATTAGAGTTGGTTTATTCAGTTATATAGATGGAGAAGCAGTAGTCAAAAATCTTAATATAATTGATGCTGATGTGACAGGCAGAAGTCACACAGGTATTTTAGCTGGCGGGAATGGATTTGATGATACAGACTCACAGATTATTAATGTTTATACTTCAGGCAGTGTTGAGGCTTCATTTGCTGTTGGGGGAGTAGTTGGGACCAACTATGCTCTAGTTGAAGATAGTTCCTTTGATGGAACTGTGGTAGGGGTAGGATTGGAGTTTGAAAATACAGGAATGATAGCTGCAACCGGAGGTTTAGTAGGACAAAACCGTGGTGGTAAAATAATAAACAGCTATACTTCGGGGATTGTTGATGGTGAAGGTATTTATGTAGGTGGACTTGTTGGGTTGAATATTCAAATCAATGAAATTGGAGGCAATATATCAAATTGTTTTTCAGATGCAGAGGTAATTGGAGAGTTTAATGTTGGGGGATTAGTGGGGCATACACATTTAGGTAGTGAAATTAAAAATAGTCATGCTAGTGGAAGTGTTACAGGTAAAGAGTTAATTGGTGGTTTAGTAGGAGTTAATGAACAAGGCTTGATATATAATAGTTATGCATTAGGTGATGTTAGTGGAACTGAAACAATAGGTGGACTTGTAGGCTTTAATGATAGTGGAGATAATTATGGTTTAGTAGAACTTTCCTATTCTAAAAGTCTGGTTGAGGGAGAGCATTCAGTAGGAGGTCTTATTGGATTTTCTAAAGGAAAAGCGTTAAAGAGTTTTGCAACTGGGGAATTGATAGGTAAAAATGAGGGACATTTTGGTGGCTTGTTAGGTGATAATGAAGGAACTATTGAACAGTGTTTTGCCGCTGTAGATATTGAAATTGTTAATGCGGGTGAGGGTTCAGTAGCTGGTGGTTTAGTAGGCTGGAATCCTAAAGAAGGTGAAATTAAAAACTCTTATTCTACAGGAAAAATAAATAGCACTGGAGATGGTCCGGAAACCGGTGGTTTGGTTGGAGTAAATGATAGTAATATTCTTTATAGTTATGCTACAGGGGAGGTAGTTGCGGAGAACAGAGTTGGTGGATTGGTTGGTTCTAATCGTAATGAAGCCGAAGTTAAATACAGTTATTATGATAAAGACACAACCAAGCAAGATGATGATGAAGGTAAAGGGCTACCAAAATCTACCGCAAATATGATACAACAGATGACTTTTGAGCCAGAGTGGGATTTTGATGATATATGGAGTATAGATGAAGGTAGCTCATATCCTTATTTTCAGTGGCAGACCGATAATATTCCTTATCCTCCGAGCTGATTTGGGCGAAATAGTTTAATTTAAAAGTGCTAATTTTGGAATAAACCAATTTGGTTAAGAAATAGTATAAATTTAAAATTTATTTAGATTTGACCCCGGCTTAGAAAATATGTATATATTGATATTTAATAAGCCGGGGTGTAGAATTATTTATTTGCTACATATATAATCTTCATTAATTCATTTTCTAAAATGAAAATTTCCTCCACACCGGCCTTTAATACTCTGGATATATTCAGTGCTAAAATAAGCGATTTATTTTTGGCCAAATTAAAAAATCATGCAGGTGTAATAATTTTGATAAAGAATAATTTAACTAAGTTTTAAATCTTTATATGTGACTGCTATTTGTAGGAAAGCAAATCTATGAAGTCTTGAGAGGTGAAGAAAATGCTTTATATTCTTTACTGTCGAGCTTATCAAAATGCTTTACGCTTAACATCTAACTTTTTGCCCTGGAGAGAACCAGAACTGATAGATGGTGTAAATAGTGTTGAAAAACTACCCGATGTGATAAAAAATAAAACTAAAATTAATAGAATACTGATAGTTACCGATGAAAATCTTACATCTTTAGGATTGATGAATAATTTTCTGGCTGAACTGGGGAGTGAAGATATAAAATATTATATTTATGATAACTTTTTCTATGATCCAGCAATAGAGAATATAGAAGAAGGAGTACAGTGTTACAAAGAAAATAAATGTCAGGGCATTGTAGCTTTTGGAGGAGGTTCTCCCATTGATTGTGCTAAAGGTATAGCAGCCAGGATAGCCCGCCCGGAGAAAAATCTTATTGAAATGGAAGGTTTGCTTAAGGTAAGAAAGAAAACTCCTCCTATTTTTGCTGTTCCCACCACGACCGGTACAGGTAGCGAGGCAACGGTTTCTGCTGTCATCAAAGATAATAAAAATTCAAGAAAGCTATTCATTAATGATATACCCCTTATACCTGATTATGCTGTTCATGACCCCGCTTTGACAGTTAGTTTGCCCCAGGAGATTACTGCTTATACCGGAATGGATGCTCTCACCCATGCAGTGGAAGCTTATATCAACAAATATAATACTGAAAGAACTCGCCGCTTCAGTGAAAAGGCGGTTAATTTAATTTTTGCTAACCTGGAAAAGGCGTATGATGATGGGGAGGATTTGCAGGCCCGAGAAAATATGCTGAAGGCTTCTTATTACGCAGGTCTTGCTTTTACTCGTGCTTATGTTGGCTACTGTCATGCTATGGCTCATGCATTAGGTGGTCTATATGATATGAATCACGGTAGAGTTAATGGTATCATTTTACCATATCTTCTCAAATATTATGGTGAGAGTGTATACGAACCTCTAGCAAAGCTGGCGGATAAAATACCTTTTATAGATGAAAATATTGATGTAAAAGCTAAAGCGCAGAAATTTATAGGTAGAGTGGAACAGCTGCAGGAAAAATTAAATTTAAATAGCAAATTAAACTTTATTGAAGATAAGGATTTACCGATTCTGGTAAAGAACACATATAATGGAGCGAATCCTTTATACCCCGTGCCTAAGATAATGAACAGAAAAGATTTAGAGAATTTATTCCAGCTGGTTTCTGAATAAATTTTTTTAAATTTATTTTAATTTTCTTTTTGCAATCGTGGATCTTAATAATATGCTTCAGCGTAAGGTATATAGGCGATTCTCACCAACAGAAGTGGAAAAATTCACTCTAAAGGCGTATCCAAACCTTTAGCGTCAAGCACTGGCAGGGTAAAGACCAGTCCAGTGTCGGGTTGATTGAGATCTCCAACCACCTTTTCGATAAGCTCAATGGCCAGCTGGAGGGTTTCATCGTTTTTGATTACGGTGAAAATGGTGTTGTTGTGAACATCGGTACCATCACTGTCAGAGCCGGTGAGATCGCTGAATCTAGCAAAAATAGAGTAATGGTCAGCAATAAGATGACCCATTCCTCGACTGTCTATTATTGTGGCTCCACCAATGTTATTCTCATAAAAATAATCCAAAATCTTTTCCATCTTAGATGAATCTTCAATTACTGCTACCAAAAGTTTCATCTTTCATTTCTCCCCTTCCATTCATCCTATAAAAATTTTTTATGATTTGCTATTATTTATCCTTAATGGAGCCTGTTTTTACTAAAGCCCTGTTTACTAGGAGTGGTCCGACTAGCTCGAAAAATATTATCGAGCCGAGAATCAGGGTTGAGATTACTCCCTGCTGAAAAGGTAGTTTCTGCTCGGCTAAAATAGCAAGGCCAATTGTCACCCCGGCCTGAGGGGTGAGAGCCATTCCTACGTATTTACTGTGCAATGGAGCGATATTTTTACATGTGTCAGGAAACAGCAGGCAGCCTAATAGTCCGAATCTGGCTCCGATTGTTTTTCCGGCAAGACGGGCAGTGATATAGATAGCAGTCAAAATTGAAACTGCAGGCAAAATATCAAGCTGAAATCTGGCTCCGGCCATGGTTAAAAAAATTATCAGTATAGGGGTGTCAATAGCATGAAGTGATTGATAAAATTTCCGGTAATCAACAGTAAGATTGACAACCATTGCGCCAATCAGAAGAGTTACTATAAGATAGGAAATATTAAATTGCCGTGGTAGTCCGATGGCAAAGAGTATAATGGTAATCAGTAGAACCTGGATTTTTCTTTTTTCTTCGATTCGCTCTACAACCAAAATTGCACAGTACCCAAGAAACAACCCCAGAATTACTCCCAGCAGAACTTCCTGGCCCAGATAGCCCAGCAAATTAGCAGTTGAAACTTCATGGTAATAAAATACATTTAATATGGTGGTGATAATTGTAAAACCTAGGACACAAAAAAAGTTATCCAGGGCACCAATTGACATTAAAATTTGAGGAAATTTACCCCGAGTATTTTTTTCCTTAATCACTCCTAAAATGCTGGTGGGGGTGGTTGCCAGAGAAAGAATTCCCAGCATTATCGCTAGAGGAAAGTTACCTGAAACAAAATAAATTAAGATAAATACTAAAGCAAAGGAAAGCAGGCTCTCTCCCAGAAAAATAAGATTGAAATTTTCCCAGTTTACTTTAAGAAAGCGGTATTTTAATTCACCACCGATGGAGAGGCCGATTATCCCCAGGGCAAAATCGTTAATGGGCTGCAATGTCTGCAGCGTGGGTGTGCTGATAATATTCAACAGGGATGGCCCCATAATTAAACCTGTTATGATATAACCAGTTAATGAAGGAAGATTAAATTTTTTAGCTAGCTCACCACCCAGATATCCAGTTATTAAGATGATACCGATTATTAAGAGGGAATCCAATCCTATCACCTTCTGGAATGCATTATTATTGTCGTTGGATAAAAAAGCTCTAAATTTTTTCGAATTTGCAATCATATTAGTATATATATTATATATTGATCTCTGTTTTCCTTGTTTTTTGCTCTGGAGTTATTATTTAGCGACTACGACCATTTGTAAAGTAGAAGTTTAGTAAAATGTTACATTAAACCAAAGAGTTTGATATAATA
>PWEJ01000055.1 GCA_003553485.1 Halanaerobiaceae bacterium
ACCAATTTTTCTCTTCGTTTTTTAAGTAAAGTAGGACAATAAAACTAGGGTATGTTGCCTTTATACCTGCAAAAAATAAAAGAGGTTAAATATTATATAGTTTGCCCTAAATAAAGGATTTAAGTAATAGAAGGAGAAATTAACTATTAAACAGCAAATTCGTCACAGATTATCCATTTTTTTGGGGAGGAATTATTATGCGCTTATTTTTAATTATGATTATAGTTGCTGCTTTATTAATGGGAATAGTATATTTAGCAGCTGACTATATTTATCCCTATCCCGAAGAAGTAGCAGAAAAATACCTGGAAAATTTACTCAACGAAAATTATAACAAAATGGCAGAATTGCATCATTCTAATTCAAAACAACCCTCCTCTGAGGATATAGCTCAGGCTATGAATAACTTTTCTGAAGCCTATGGTTTAAAAAATATTGAAATCAAATCATTAGAATTGCAAAAAGAAGGTTCAGGGGGAACGGCCTTATCCCAGAAAGCCACCTTTGAATTAGAGCTTAAATATAGTAGTGAGTTTTTTTCCCCGTTAAATTTTGTCCATTCTTTAGAGCTTGCCAGAGATTGGCAGTTTAGCAGAGAGGGCTTCTCGAACTGGAAAATACACTGGCAGGACTTTTTCCCCTGGCCAGAATACGGCCTTACCGCCACCTTTGAACGCAATAAAATAATGCCTGCTCGCGGTGACATTTATGACCGCCAGGGCAATATGTTAGCTGGAAAAGGGTCAATAGTCCATATCGGAGTGCAGCCAGGCCGGATCACAGAACCAGAATTGCTCTTTGAAACTCTGGAGCAAGAGTTAGATCTCTCTAGAGATTTTATCAAAACAACCTATCAAGCACCAGGTATTCAGGAGCACTGGTTTGTCCCTTTAATTGCCGTCAGTGAAGAAAGATATCAGGAATTAGATCCATTATTGCGCCCCATTCCAGGGATATTTTTTCAGCGTGAAGATAGCCGGACCTATCCCGCTGCCGAAGTAACTGGACATCTTACTGGCTATCTGGGAGAGATAACTGCTGAAATGATAGAAAGTTATCCAGAAAGAGATTACCAACCTGGAGAAAAGGTAGGGCGAAGTGGTCTGGAATTAGGCTTAGAAAAGGAACTTAGAGGTAAACCTGGTTATCAATTATTTGTCAGAACAGACACCAGTGGAGGGGAAAAGCAGGAGTTATTAAAAGAAAGTGCTGTAGCCGGAAAGGATTTTAATCTCACTTTGGATTTAGCTATGCAGACTTTAGCTTATGAAACTCTAGGTGATAAAGCAGGTTCATTGGTGGTATTAGATGCCGACAGTGGTGACATATTGACTCTGGCTTCCAATCCAGGTTTTGATCCTAATGAGTTTATTGCCGGAATTGATCATAGGCGGTGGGCTGAACTAAATAACGATCCAGAGCGCCCTCTTTTTAACCGCGCTGCCCAGGGAAGATATCCACCAGGCTCTACTTTTAAAGCCTTTACTGCTGCCACTGCCATTGAGTTAGGTTATTTTACGCCGGAAAGCAATTTTGTGGATCAGGGTGAATTTATAGTTGAGGGCAATCGCATTAGGAACTTTGCCGGTGATGAATTTGGTCAGCATACTT
Source organism: Halanaerobiaceae bacterium (assembly GCA_003553485.1). Lineage (GTDB taxonomy): Bacteria > Bacillota > Halanaerobiia > Halanaerobiales > Halarsenatibacteraceae > T1SED10-84. Next base: position 1,612 of record PWEJ01000055.1, read on the forward strand.
TAAAAGAAGCTGTGAGCAAGTCGATAAATACCACCATGGCTCAGGTGGGACAGGAAATTGGTCCTAATAATATGAACGAATATTTCAGCAAACTCAAGCTTGACCAGAGGCCTGATTTAAGTTTCTCTGCCCACCCCGGGCAACTGGGAGCCCTGGAACAAAGTCAGGTTAATCTGGCCTGGTCAGCTATTGGGCAGGCTGAAGTGCTTTTAACCCCCCTGCAAATGGCCCGTTTATTTGCTGTTTTTGCCAGCGGAGGTTATGGGGCTGAATTAAATATTGTCGCCTCGGAGGAAGCCCAGGAAAAAACTGCTGTTTTCCAGAATTCAACTATTAATGCTATGGATAAAATGCTAAAGGAAGTTATAACAGAAGGCACCGGCCATAGAGCAGCCTTGGATTTGACTTCTAGGGTTCAAAATGATATAAAGTTATACGGAAAGACAGGCACTGCAGAAGTTGGAGGCCAGAATCCCCATGCCTGGTTTGCTGGTTACCTGAGAGGTTTTCAGGATAGGGACCTAGCCTTTGCTATAATGTTAGAACAGGCCGGTGTTGGCGGCGAAGAAGCTGCTCCATTAGTCAATAAATTTTTCTCTGACCTTTTAGCAGAGAAAATAAATAATAATGGTGATTAAAATGTTAACAATAAAATGTGCTCGTTGTAAGACTAAAATAATGAAATACAAAAAGATAGGCCAGGGTAAAGTGATTAACTGCTATAAAGACCGCATTACTAGATTATATGATTATGAAACCAAAGATGATCTCTTGCAATGTGGTAACTGCCAGAATACCATTGGCGAAATTAAAGAAAAGTCAGTAAGTATGAAACAAGAGGCCTTTACCTATAGTGGCCATAAGATCAGAAAGTAAGGCCTGTAATCTCTTTATTTAGCAGCAAATTTTTCTGTAAACTTTTTTGCCACCCACTGATGCCTGCTGGCTAAATAATCAATTATAATGCCGTATATAATTCCTGCTCCAAAACTTACCGGGTCACCAAATTCAGTTGTGAGAAAATAAGCCAGGGAAACTAACAGACCCAATATCGCCCCTCTAAGAAGAGCAATCCTCCGTTTGTTATTGCTAGCCAGGCCAATTACTATGCCCATCAATAATCTGTTGTACCATAAAGCTATGAGCATAATCCAATTGCCAGCAAAACCCAGGCGAAAGCCAGCTCCAAAAATACAAATTACGCCTAAGATTGCTCCAAGTAAAGTAGCGGTTTTCATTCTAGCTGTTATCATTTTTATTTCTCCCCTTTAAATCATTTTTATGTATTTTCGCTAGTTATTATAACATCTTTAAGCTGTCGCTAACAAGAGTAGGACAGCAAATTTACTGGAAAGGTAGATCTTAAATGGCAGATTCCTATGAAGAAGAATTGGTAAATGCAGTTCTCCATGGTATAGGTTTAGGATTGGCTATAGCTGCTGCTGGAGTTTTAATTGTCATGGCTTATCTTTATGGCGATGCAGGTCATGTTATCTCCTATAGTATTTATGGCTCAACTTTAATAATTCTTTACCTCTCCTCTACCCTTTATCATAGTTTCAGGCAGGGAAAAGTAAAATATATTTTTAGAATAATAGACCATTCTGCTATTTACCTCTTGATTGCCGGGACCTATACCCCAATCTCCCTGGTTTCCTTAGAGGGATTTTGGGCCGATGTTATCTTCATTGCTGTATGGGCTATCGCACTTTTAGGCATTGTATTGAATATCTTCTGGTTTGAAAAGATGAAAAAAATATCTCTCTTGCTTTATTTAATTATGGGTTGGCTCAGTATTCTGGTGATCAGAGATTTAATAGCTAGTCTTTCAATTACTAGTTTAATTTTTCTATTTATCGGAGGGTTTTTTTACACCTTTGGAACTCTATTCTATATCAAAAAAGACTTAAAATATAACCACGCTATCTGGCATATATTCGTATTGGGCGGCAGTATCTTTCATTTCTTTACAGTCTTTTTAAATTTACTCACTTAGACTATTGGCTATTTGGTAGCAAACCAAAAAACTTTACAATAGCGCTTAAAACCCAAACTTTCTGCTAATCTCTGAGAGGGAAAATTGTCTATCACTATATGAACATAGGGTTTCAAGCCAAATTCTATCGCTCTTTTAGTCAATTCTGTATTTACAGAGAGAGCTAAACCCTGGCGGCGATAATCTTTTTTGGTATAGGCAATCCCTAAAGAGCCATCTTCCCTCACTAAAGCCCAGGATAAAGGCTGATCTTTTTCATCTCTTACCACAGCTGTGGGGAAGTTATCTATACATTTTTTTATATAGTCCAGGGAGTCAGGATTTCTATAAGTATAATGCTGGTCCACAATTTTAGCATCAGCAGGTTTTAGGTTATCAACTTCATGTTCGGGTTCTTGATAGGTAAAGTCGTCAGGATCTAAAAAATATAAAAAACACTTTTCCTGCCAATCTATCTCCCTTCTTCTAGCAATTGCCTCATAAGCTTCTTCCATTACACCAGCAAACTTTTGCGGTTTATCCAATAGGTCAGCCAGCAAAATCTTTTCAGCCTCTTCATTATCGGCATAAAAGATATTCCAATCTCTTTTTTGCAGAACATATCCCTGAGGAGTTTCTCTGTTATCAACAAAAAGTTCATATTCGTCTATTAACTCGATGGTCCCCTTAATATTAAGGTGAATTATCTCGTCTTTAGCAAGCAGATTTGCTAATTTTTCTGGTTCAGTAATTTTTTTCATCGTTAATTACCTCCCAATTATCAAAATTTTCTCAGGGGCATATCAGCAATCCAGGGACTTTCTGGAAATATCTCCCCCGCTGCAGCTCTCTTCTCCTCTACTTTTTCTTCTTCGCCAGCAGATTCATGGAGCTGAGCCAGGGAGTTTAAAACAGCAAAGGTGAAAAGAGGACGATCTTTTTCCTTTATTTCAGCAAATAAGGTTAAACCTTTATCTTTATCTCCTCCAGCAATCCCCGGTGCATTAACATAGAAGTTTGCTTTAAGGAGTTTGACCATTAAGTTTTCCGGGGCCAACTCTTCAGCCTTGTTCAAATATTGTTCAGCATTATTGGCATTTCTAATAATAAAAAAAGTGCTTCGATAATTAAATAAATAGCTTAATCCTTCAGCTGCTAATCTATTGGCCTGGGCTGTATTTTCTAATTCAATAGCCTTCTGTGCCAGTTCATAACCATTAGCAAAATAATCCTCAGCAATATCATCACCAATAACCTCTTTAATCTCTCCTCGGAAAATTTCCAGTTCAGCTAAACGAAGGTAAGTTTCATAGTCACTGGAGTCAGCCAACTCTTTTTCCAATTCTTCTAATTCTAATAAAATTTCATCAGTATTACCCTGTTCATAAAACTCTCTGGCCAGGTCGTTTAACCAACCTCGATACCTATTATCATCTATTTCATTATCTGCCTCTATTGCTGCCGATGAAAAAGTTACTATAAAACTAAGGATTAATAAAATCAGCATCAGTGAAGTTAAAAGTTTATATTTTGGCGCTAATAGGTTCCTGATTACTCTTCTCATAACAACTCCCCCAATTATAATTGTTAAATACCATTATAACATAAAAACAAAAATTTTTATTAAAAAAGGCTAATAACGATCTTATTTCCATAATTTAACTTGCTATCTGATATAATTTAAGGTATTATATTAAACAATAATAATTAAGAAAGTGGTGGATAAACCTTGCCTGATTTTTGGACTCATATTTTTGCCGGCCAAGAAATAATAAAAGATTCCAAACATGATTTTTTGCAGACTAATATTGAACAGGAAAAGATTGCCTTTAACTTTGGCTGCCAGGGTCCTGATTTTCTCTTTTACAATTTTTCAAACCCCTGGCATGGGCCTATTTTAGCAAAAAAGCTGCACAAAAGAAAGCCCAACCAGACATTTTCCCAATTAGTCAAATATGGGAATAATTGCTCTTCACAAACTTTAAGGGCTTATCTGCTTGGTTATCTCACCCATTTTATGGTAGATAAGGAGCTACATCCCTTTGTCTTAGCTCGTTCGCCAAATTTTTCTATTCATAAAAGGCTAGAAAATGAAATAGACAGCCTATTGATAGAGCATTATTTAAAGATAAATCCCAAAGAAGTAGACACCTGGCAGCAGGTAGCTTTTAAGTCAGGGATTCCAGAAGATATTATTGCTTTTTTCACTGATTTTATTGCAGAGAATTATGAAATTTTTAATGGCCAAAAGGCTTTAATTAACTCTTATAATAACTTTAAAATGCTGCAAAATTTACTCAATGGCTCCGGTAAAGCTAGTAGAGTATTCTGGAAAGCGGCTAATTTAATCATCCCCTTCGAACTGACCAATTTAGTCTATGGAGAGGGCCCGAATATGCTCTGGCCTGAAGAAAAAAATATTTTCTTTCAGTATTTTGCTTCAACAACTTTTAAGGGTAGTCAAATTATAGATTTTATTGGTGACTACTGGTTGGGAAAAAAGAAAGAGAAGAGTCTGGATCTTTTTCTGCAAAATCAGGACTTCTCTGAACCCAAGGAAAAAGAAATTTTAGCCACCTTACCGGCTTAAAGTTTTTTAAAATAATTAAGCGAGGGGACCATACCCCTCGCTTAATTATTTTAATATTTTGGTAAAACTAATTAAATTTAGCTATCCGACTACTCAACTATAACATCATTTAGATAGGGCAAACCATGTTCTGATAAATATAATCCCGTTACATTATCACGATGGGCTAAATACTGATAATTGCTCCACAGGGGGATAATCCCATTATCTTCCCAGACTTGTTCTGATACTTCTCCCCAGAGCTCGGAAGCAAGTTCATCATCGGGTTCACTATCAGCTTCAGCTATTAAATCATCAACAGTGGTAGGAGTCCAGGGAGCATAATTACCACCTTCGGTGAGATTTTGAGGCCAGATCCCACCTGGGTCCAGCCAGGTCCAGTTATTTAATATAACTTCAAACTCTCCCTCTTCCTGGCTATCATCAATATAAGATTTTTCGTATTCTCTCAATTGAACATCAATGCCGATTTCCTCTAATTGCGCCTGGATTATGGGTCCTGATCTTCTTTCCACGGGATGTTCAGAATCGACCATCATTTCAAATTCTAAGGGTTCTCCATCCTGCATATATATTCCATCTTCACCCAGCTCCCAGCCAGATTCTTCTAATAATTCCTGGGCTCTTTCCGGATTATGCTGGAAATCCTGGCTTAACTGTTCTTCAGTTTCTTCGTGATGTCTCATCATAGCCGGACCAACTATACTAAAGACTGGCTTAATTACTTCATTCAATCCCATCTGTAATTCTTCTCTATTTAAAGCATAGGCGATGGCTCTTCTAACATTGCCGTCATCAAAAGGCTCTACGGTATAGTTAATATCCAAATAGGCCACTGTCTCTTCTAAATACTCATGGACTTCAACTTCTGGATCCTCTTCTAATACTGGCAGCATTTCTGCTGGTACATCAGCAATTAAGTCAACACCACCAGCCTGCAGTTCCTCAACCCTGGTAAAGTCTTCTGGTATAAATCTAACTCTGTAATCTGCAAAATGAAAGGCTTCATTATTGTCCACAAAGGGCAGGCTATCCTGATAATCATCGTGTCTAACCATATCTATGTGAGAGCCCTCTACCCATTCCTCTAATTTAAAGGGCCCACTGCCAACAGGCTCTCTGTCAAAGTCAGAGTCTCCCATCTCTTCAGCAACCTCCGTGTCTACAGGAGCATCATAGGCCGTCTGCATATTAACATAAATTCCCGGGAAGGGCTCGGCAAACTCTAAAATTAACTTATCATCTTCTACATACTTATCTTCCAGGGGATCCCAATCAAAGCCATAGGGGCTTATTTCAATCCGCCTGGCTAAAGATTTTTTATACTCCTCTGCTGTAACAACTCTATCATTGTGAAAAGTTCTATCTTCAGAAAATGTCAGTTTAATTTCTAAGAGATCATCACTGGGTTCTATCTCCTCTACAAAGCGGGGTAAAACTTCTTCATTTTCTAAACCCATGCTCATGGGAGGAGCAAAGAGCATGTCATGGATAAAACTATATACCGTTACTGTTTGCTGGGGGTCAAGGTTTCCTGGTTCTCCTGGCACGGCTACAACTAATTGTTCACTAGCTGGGGCTTTTTGAGCAAAGAGCAGCGAAAAAGACATCACTAAGATAAGTAAACCAATAACCAAAAAGTAGCTAGGTTGCTGTTTTTTAAAGCTCAATATTTCCACCTTCCTTTTAAGTATTTGATAGTCCATAGAAACTACAGTCAGCTTAATCTAAAAATATTAAAGACAGAGCCAGTAATGAAAAATGAGTTACTGCTTTAATCACCCCCTAAATAGTCTGGAGATATTTTTCAAATTGATTTAATCATTTATTTTAATCCGGGAGGTTGGGGTCTAACACATCCCTTAAACCCACCCCAAAAAGATTAAAACCTAAGACAGTCCAGACCAGAGCTAAACCGGGAAAGATTGACTGCCAGGGAGCTACCCTGATAAAATCCATCCCTTCATTTAGCATAACTCCCCAATCAGGAGCCGGTGGCTGAGAGCCTAATCCCAAAAAACCAAGAGCTGTAGAAGCTATAATAGCCTGTGGCAACTGCAGGGTTACTAAAACAATTATTGCCGATAATATATTTGGCAATAGGTGTTTTAAAACTAATCTCCCAGTTTTCATGCCCAATGCCTGAGCTGCCTCGATATATAATTTTTCTTTGGTTGATTTAGTCTTGGAGCGAACAACTCTAGCCAATTGAGGCCAGGAAATTAAAGAGAGAGCTATAATAACATTATTCAAACTGGGGCCTAATAACATAACAATGGCTAAAGCAAAGACTACTGGTGGTAAAGACCAGGTAACATCAGATATGTAAGATATGAAGTTATCAATAAGGCCATCATTAAGGCCAGCTATCAATCCCAAGGAGACTCCTATTAAGGTTGAGATAGAAACAATCAACAATCCTACCTGCAGGGCAAGTCGAGAACCATAAATAATCCGGGAAAAAAGACATCTACCATACTGGTCTGTACCAAAGGGGTGGTCTAAACTTGGACTCTCCAAAGTATGGACTACATCCATCTCTCTATAGGATTGAAGGGCAATACTATCAGCAAAAACAGCAATAAAGATAACTGTCAAAATCATCATCAAGCCGAATAATAAAAATTTATTACGATAAATTCTCGGCAAAAAATTCTTCAGGTTTTTGAGCATGGAAAGTTAAACCTCCAGACTAAAAGAGCAATATTCTTGCAAAAATTTAATTCAAACTCAGTTATAACGGATTGTAGGATCAAGTATGGCACATATTATATCGCCAATTGTATTTGAGATCACCGTTATTATTGCAATTATAAATACTATACCCTGGACAATAGGAAGGTCCTGGGCACTAATGGCCTGCCAGAGTAACCGCCCCATGCCAGGCCAGGCAAAAACACTTTCCACCACAACTGCCCCTCCAATTAACCAGGGAATGGAAAGAAAGAAAACAACTGTTACTGGTATCAGAGCATTTCTAAGCACATGCTTGAGCATGACTGTCCTTTTTCTTAACCCCTTGGCATAGGCAGTCCTAACATACTGCTCTTTTACAATTTCTAAAACTTCAGAGCGGGTTAGCCTCATGGTGGTGGCTATTAAGGGAAGGGCCAGGGCTAACATCGGTAAAGTTACAGAGAAAGGTCCGTCATATCCTGATACTGGGAAAATAGGGATCTGCACGGCAAACAATAGTATTAAAATTATACCCAGCCAAAAATCCGGTAAAGAGCGCAATATTACGGTAGTTACTACCAAAATTTTATCCAGCCAGCCTCCTCTTTTAAAACCCACCAGCAAGCCTATCATTACCCCCACAAAATAGCGAAAAATTAAGGCGGTTACAGTTAAATAGAGGGTGAAATGAAGGCGGGTTAAAATTAAATGACTCACTGGCTGGCGAGTCTGAATGGAAAACCCCAGATCCCCCTGCAAAATGTTAGTAAACCAGTGGAAAAACTGCTCATGGGGAGGCCGATCAAGCCCCCACCTTTCTCTTAAAACCTCAACTTCCTCCGCTGGCATTCTGGGATCAGCAATCATTCTTACCGGGTCTCCCGGCATTGCATAAACTATAGCAAAGATCAACACTGAAACTGTAATAATTGTTAATACTCCCCAGAGCAATCTTCGAATTATGTATTGTGACATCTGCTCTCCTCTCCTTTTAAAAAGCAAAAACCGTCTCCCACTATACCCCATAGTAAGAGACGGAAATTTCCGCGGTACCACTCTCTTTAGCAAAATGCTCACTTTCTACCATTAACGCTGGTCATACGACTTTTCCTAAAGTTAGGCTTTCATTTTCAGAAAAGTATCTCCCAGGTGCGTTTCCACAGAAAACTGGGCCAGGCTTTCAACTACCCCGGCTCGCTTAGCCAGTTAACTGCTTACTACTCCTGCTCATAGATTTTCTAAGCTGATTTCTTTGTTTTAGTTTGTTAAATTAGTAAAACTGACATTATTATAACTCATATAACCTATTGATGCAAGGGAGAAAAAATAAGTCTTACTTGTTTTAATCTTTTGTCAGTTACTTTTTCCTCATCGAAGATTTGAAAATAAGAATAACAATATTGCTAGAAAAAAATCTTCTTAATAATTTTTCAGGCCTCTAACAATAAATCTATGAGAACTCCCCGTGCTCACCAATTTAATGGTAATTCCCTCTTCAGGGTCTTCAGCACTGAAAAATTTCTGCACATAAACATCTATCTCTCCCAGCTCTTCTTTTTTAAACATATCGAAGGTATCTTCCTGGGGACTTTTGACCCGTACCACGGGCGCAAAGGTTACCCCGCTTCATCCTCCACCCCTTTGCTCCAGCATTATGGTAAGGGCTTCAACATTCCTATCCTTTAGATAATCTTCTGCCTCTTTAGTTAAATTGACTTTATACTGAGAAAGTTCCTTTTCCGTCTTCATTCTTTTAACCTCCTGTTATAATTTATAATTCAATCTGTAATAATCTCTTTGTCAGTCCAATTATAACATCCAGATTGAACAAAATATGTGGAGCAGTTAACAGTTTTTAGATTCTAATATTGTTCTATTGCTTCAACCACTATTATTAAAGCTAAGTTCAATTTGTTTATCTTGATATTATAGTATATAATGGGACAGAAACATGATTTTGGGGAGGAGTTAATATCACATTCTCTTTTAAAGCTTTTTATTTAACTTATTATATATACATTGCTGCCATCTCTTATATAAATATTTATTTTTCCAGTATCGGAATATCCGCCAGTAGAATAGGGTATATGACTTCCACAGCCAGAGCAGTCTCCATCTTAGTACTTCCTCTTTGGGGAATCGCCGCTGATTATTTTGGAGCCACCAAAAAAGTGCTATTATTAGCCTTAACAGGCACCATTGTTTTTTTGCTTGCCTTTCTCACCACTGAACTTTATGGCCTGATTTTTATTTTATTGGTCTTTTTAATAATTTTTGAAGGTCCCATTGTTTCTTTATCAGATTCTCTTGTTTTAAACCAACTGGGGGATGAAAGTGACCACTATGGAAAAGTTAGAATGTGGGGCTCTTTAGGTTATATGCTGGCCGTTACTCCTATTGGCTTATTTATTGAGCATACTACAGCTCGCAGTTTATTTTATATCTCGGCAGTGGTTTTACTGTTAGCTTTTTACAAAGCCTTTAAACTGCCTGGAGATAGTGATAAAATTAAGGTAGCTAATATTGCTGACTTCAAGGTGATATTCAAAAATAAAGAGCTCCTATTATTTTTGATCTTTACTTTTTTCATTCAAACCCCTTTAATGGCTAATTTCACCTTTTTCCCCATTTTCTTTAAAGCCCAGGGTGGGGGAGAGACTCTATTTGGTTTAGCGATGTTAATTGCTGCCTCCAGTGAATTTTTTGTCTTTCAAAAATCAACCTTCTTTTTTCGCAAATTTAATCTGGCTACCATATTATTAATCTCATCCCTGGCTTTTTCTGTACGCTGGGCTTTTTTAGGTTTTTTCCCGGTTATCCTTGTCCTGCTCTTGAGCCAATTATTCCATAGCCTCTCCTTTGCCCTTTTCCATGTAACTGCAGTCAACTATATCTCCAGACTAGTTGGGGCTGATTTTCAGGCCACCGGGCAAAATTTATTTGCCTCCACTATAGCTATTAGCAGTGTTACGGGAAGTTTGTTGGGGGGGATAGTCTATGATTATTTAGGGGGTACCAATTTATATCTCCTGGGTAGTTTGATATCCTTAATGGCAGGTTTAGGTTACTATCTTTATCAGAGAAAAACTTCCCTGCCCCATTAAGTAGATATTTTAAAGCGAAATCCAGAAGAGAATTAACTTTTATTAGGTGATAGATAATGGAAAGAGATCAATTTATGGTGATAAACAGAGAAGATATGAGAGCAAGAGGCTGGCAGCAGCTGGACTTTATAATAGTTTCAGGTGATGCCTATATTGACCATCCCTCCTTTGGGGTTGCCATCATAGCCAGGGTTTTAGAAAATGCAGGCTACAAAGTTGGAATCATTGCCCAGCCAGACTGGCGCAGTGTTAGAGATTTTAAAAAACTGGGGGAGCCCAGGTATGGTTTTTTAGTGACCTCGGGCAATTTAGATTCGATGGTAAATCACTATAGTGTTAATAAGAACAAAAGGAAGAAGGATGTCTATGCGCCTAACGGCCAGCCTGGGCAAAGACCTGATAGGGCTGTAATTGTTTACTGTAATAGACTTAAAGAGGCCTATAATAAACCACTGATCATTGGGGGAATAGAAGCCAGCCTGCGAAGATTTGCTCATTATGATTTTTGGGATGATAGGGTTAGACGTTCAATTTTGTTCGATAGCAGGGCGGATTTATTGGTCTACGGCATGGGGGAAAGACAGATACTGGCCATAGCAGAAAATCTCGCTGCAGGCCTGGACATTAATTTTATTAGACATATCCCGGGAACCTGCTATATCATTAAAAATCTCGATGATGTCTATGGATATAAAGAAATTGACTCCTATGAAGAGGTAGCCAGGAATAAAAAGAAATACGCGAGAAGTTTTATGACCCAGCTTAAGGAGCAAAACCCCTTTCAGGGGAAAATTTTAGCTCAAAAACACCGGGATAGATATTTGATTCAAAATCCCCCGGCCAAACCTCTAGAACAGGAAATGATGGATCATATCTACTCTCTGCCCTATCAAAGAGATTATCACCCAATTTATCGCCCTCAAGGTGGGGTGCCAGCCATCAAAGAGATCAAATTTAGTATCACCAGTTCCCGGGGCTGTTATGGCGGATGTTCCTTCTGTGCTTTGACCTTTCACCAGGGCCAGAATGTGGTCAGTCGCAGTAAAAAATCTATTATTGAAGAAGCTCAAAAGATTATTGCTGATGATGATTTCAAGGGATATATCCATGATGTAGGAGGACCAACGGCAAATTTCCGGCAGCCAGCCTGCTCCAAACAAAAAAGAAAGGGACCCTGCGCTGATAAAGAGTGCCTCTATCCCAATCCCTGTAATAACTTAAAGGTCGACCACCAGGAGTATTTAGATATATTGCGAGCTTTACGTAATTTGCCTGAAGTTAAAAAGGTCTTTATCAGATCAGGGCTCCGCTATGACTATATAATGGCCGACAGTGACGATACTTTCTTTAAAGAACTCTGTCGCCATCATGTAAGTGGATTATTAAAAGTAGCTCCTGAACATGCTAACGAAAAGGTGCTCTCTTTAATGAAAAAACCTGATATTGCCGTATTTGAAGCTTTCCGCAAGAAATTTTATCGCTACAATGATAAAATAGACAAAGAGCAGTATCTAATCCCCTATTTGATCTCCAGCCACCCGGGCAGCACCTTAGAAGCAGCAATTGAATTGGCCGAATATCTCAGAGATATAAATCATCATCCTGAGCAGGTGCAGGATTTTTATCCAACTCCAGGCACTTTATCCACCACCATGTATTACACCGAGCTTAATCCCATAACCCAGGAGCAGATTTATGTGCCTAAAAGCAAAGAAGCAAGAAAAAACCAGCGAGCTCTTTTGCAATATAAGTTCCCTCAGAATTATCACCGGGTTTATAAAGCTTTAAAAAAGGCAGGCAGAGATGATCTCATTGGTGACCATGAAAAGGCTTTAATCCCTGCCAAAAAAGGTTAGCTTAACTTTTATGTTAAATTCTTTAGCGGGCCTGACCATAGGTTTTAAATTCTTCCTTCATTTTTGTCATTTCCTCTTCTGAAAGTATTACCGGCTCACCAATTGATCTGGCCCGATAATAGGTCTCGGCTACAAATTCCAATTCTTCAGCGGTGTTAAAGGCATTCTCCAGACAATCTCCTCCCGTCAGAAGACCATGATTGGCCAGTAACACCCCATAACGATCCTCCATTGCTTTATAGGCATTATGGGCTAATTCTTCTGTACCAAAAGTGGCATAATCTGCACATCTAACATCTTTCCCTGCCAGGGCTATCATATAATGGGCTGCAGGTAAGGTCTCTCTTAAAAGAGAAATAGTAGTAGCATAAACAGAATGACAGTGAACTATAGCTTTTATATCCTGGCGCTTTTCATAAAAAATTCTATGCATCTCATATTCACTGGAGGGCTTTCTCCTTCCTTCAACTATATTACCCTGCAAATCCATAACCACAATATCTTCTAATCCAATATCATGGTAATCAAGACCGCTGGGACTGATAGCCAGTAGCTTTTTAGCTGGCCTATAAATACTGAGATTGCCGCCAGTTCCTTTAGTCAGACCACTTTCCAGTAACTTTTTGCCATATTTAACTATTTTGCTTCTTGCTAATTCTAATTTCATAGTTACCTCCAAAAGATTTATTAATATTAAAGCTATATTAAATCACTCTTATTATAACCTTAATAAAGTTAATTAACAAATTTGTCGGCCAGAAAAAACTCTCATTTGCTACTCTATTAGCAAGCCCCCCTGACCAGATTGCAGGGGGGCTTTGAATATATAAAGAAGGCCTTATAAATTTGCTTGAGTTAGGGTAAATTGATTTTTGAAGTGCTGATTTTATCAATATCTATCATATTACCGGCCACTACAAGATACTTCTGCTGAGCTTTTTCGGCCAGCCACTGATTTATCCAGCCATTTAAATCGCGGAAAAGCCGCCCCAGGGAATTAGGTGGCACTACTCCCTGACCAACCTCATTGCTGACGGCAATTATCAGATAATCATTATCAGCTGCAATCTCTAAGAGGGTTTCTAGTTCCTCTATGATCTCAGTTTTTATTTCATTAAGGGCTAGCTTTTCTTTCTTTTCTGGATTATCATTATCCTGCCAGTCTAAAAGCCAGTTAGTCACCAGCAGAGTTACACAGTCTAAAATAATAGTTGAAGCTGGTTTTAAGGCAGCATCTTTGATAGCTGCAGCGAGATGTAAAGGTTCTTCCACAGTCTGCCAGTTATCAGGTCGTCTATCTTGATGGATGGTTATTCTTTCTTCCATCTCACTATCACCGGCCCGGGCCGTCGCCAGGTAACAGACCTGGGACCCGACTTCTTCCTCTCTTTTCCGGGCAATCCTTTCAGCCCAGCTGGATTTGCCGCTTCTAGCACCACCAGTCAATAATACCAGCATTATATTTCCGCCAATTCCTCAGCCAGTTCAGGGTATACAGCTTTGGTCAGTTCAATCAGACCATCGATGATTCGCGGAGAAGGTCTATTAACTTTATCTTCGTCAATTAGATAAACCCGCTCTTCCTGCACAGCAGTCAGAGCCTCGTAATTCTCTCTCTCTGCGATCTCAGCAAAGAGTTCCTCAGCGTCCATACCAGGGTCATGGGGGCTGGTTATATAAACATCTGGATCTTCTAATATTAGAGTTTCCTGGTCAAACATGGGCCAGCCTTCTCCAGCCTGACCTCCTAAATTTTCAGCTCCAATAATATTTAAAAGATCTTCTATATAAGTATTTGTGCCGGCTGTGGTTAAGGGATCATGCCAGATCTCATAGAAAACCAGGGGAGTTATATCATCTTTAGTTTCAGTAAGTTCTAAAATCTGGTTAAGTCTATCTTCCATCTTCTCAGCAGTATTTTCAGCAACAGTCTGCTTGCCTGTTAGCCTGCCTACTTTATCAATTAGTTCAAAGGTGAAATCTAAATTAGTGGGATCTTCAAAGCCTGCCACCTCTAACCCCAGATCCTGAAGGGTTTCAATTTCGTCAATAGGATTGATTCCGGTGGCCACTACTAGATCAGGATCCTTTTCCACGATAGCCTCTATATTGGGCTCAGTAATGGAGCCTATCGTCTCTACCTCCATCGCTTCAGGTGGATAATCGCAATAGGTCGTGACTCCTACTATATTATCACCTAAATCCAGGGCAAATAATAACTCTGTAATGCTTGGCGCTAGAGAAACTATTCTTTCAGGAGTTTCAGAAAAATTTAACTCGGTATCAAAATCATCGGTTACTGCCTCTGGAGTATCAGCCTGTAATATTCCTGCTGATAAGATAAATATCATGAGAGTAAGAGCAAGGGTGATAAAAGAAACTCGTTTAATTTTCCTTACTAAACTTTTTCTGAGCAAAGAATGTTCTTTGGTCATCATTCAAATTACCTCCTAATGGTAGATTTAAAAGTTATTTTAACTCCGTCCTTTCCAGTAAATGTAAAGGGCTATTCCAATAAAGACAAAACCGGCTAAAATTAAGAGTATATTAGAAAAATCCATTATTACTCCTCCCCTTAGTTTAAAGAGCAGAGATATTAAATAAAATCCCCAGTACTTTAAATTCTAGCTCTTTCTATCAATTCCTTTAAAAATAACTGGAAAAAAAGAAATCTTCCGGCCACAGGAGGCCAGGCCTGTAGCCGGTGGGAGGGTGAAAAAATTAAAAACCCCGTCTATAGCCACAAGACGGGGTTAATTGCAAGTTAGTTAGCTTAAAAGCCCAGGCATAATGCAAATATTTCCAGCGATTAATTTAGAAAGATAAACAACTTATCACCAAAAATAGATTATTCTTCTTAACTTTTAAGCTAGAACAATATAACCCTACCCTCTTGCCGCCGAAGGTATGGTAGGTACATTCTCAGGCAGGTCTCCTGACTTCTGGCATTAACAGCTCTACCTTCCCTGCTTATAGCAAGTGGCTTAAAGGAGCTGATTTAGCCAGTAACAGTGGCGGGCCCGTCCAGGATTTTCACCTGATTCCCTATTCTCTCTCAGCCGTAACTGAGAGCACCTGAAAACGTATTTTTACTTAAAGAAACCAATATATAATTTTAAATAAATCTCTTAGGCTTATTATATTGTTTCTATAAAAGTGGTGAATGTCCTTCTTTTAAGTTCAATTTTTTGGGGAAATTTTATTAAACTCCTTTGCTTAGGCAAATTCATCTCTCTCTGGTACTGGAGGTGGTTCTATTTTATGCCTATTCCTTTCCTGCAAACCTTCGATTTTCTTTTCCAGCTCTGAGTCAATATTTTGCCCTAATATATAACGGTCAAGTTTATCATAACTTAACCCCAGCTCTGCTTCATCTGTTTGCCCTTCCCATAAACCGGCCGAGGGTTTGCGTTCAATTATTTTCTCAGGAATCCCTAAATATCTGGCTACCTCCCGCACTTCAGTTTTCACCAGTCGACCCAGGGGAGCTATATCGATTCCTCCATCACCAAATTTAGTGAAATATCCTGTGGTCAATTCACTCCAGTTGTCAGTTCCTACCACTAAGTAATCTTTCTTATTTGCTATATAATACAATTCTGTCATTCTGAGACGGGGTTTAATATTGGCAGCAGCAATTTTGTCCTCCTGAGGAAATACCTTTAATAATTTTTCCAAAAGTTTGTTATAGACAGAATCAAGCTCAACTTCTTCATAATCAATGCCTATTTCTTCAGCGGCTAAAATGGCATCATTCCTATCTTCTGGATTGCTTTCACAGGGCATTATCATTCCCAGAGAATTCTCTCCACATGCCCTTTTAAGCAAGGCCGCTGTTACCGAGGAATCAATTCCTCCACTTAATCCCACTACTCCTCCAGCTTTATTGGCCTGTGATATTCTCTCTGCCAGCCAGTCTGTAAGATAAGCAACGGTCTTTTCACAATCTAACTCCTCTTTTGCCACTCTATTTTCCTCCTTTACCCTGTACTTAAATGTTATTTTCAGTCTCTGCAAATTCACCAGTTATCAAATCGGCAATAAAACCACTTACCTTGCTGATCTGCCAGCGTTCTTCAGAGATCTTCAACTGCACTTTGTCTCTTGCCTCCCATTCAGTTCTCCCTTCTTCGGTATTGGCAAAGAAAATATATTGTGCTTTATATAATCTTTTTTCTGCCTTTTCTTCCTTAAGCTCTAATTTTAAATCTTCCACCCCAAATAAGGCAGCCAATTCTTCTTCCAGTTCATCCTCCTCTGCCAGATCCTCCGGGGCAGCTTCTTCAGCCGGTTCCATTTCATAAAATTGGCGCATCGTCTCCATTACATGGGATTCAGAGACCATTCTTCTTAAATTTCCTAAATCAACTTCAGCAGTGTCATCTAAGAGCATGACATTTTTCTCATCAATGGCCTGATAAAAATAAGTGACTACCTCTTCTGAACTATGGTTAGCGGTGATATGCTCCTCTCTACCTGTAGTAAAAATCATCAGTGGTATTAAAAGAAGTACTAATGCTGCCACTAACAGCATATGCCAGCGCCTTTTTACAGTGAGTTTTAACTTCTGTTTGTAATTGAAAAGCTTAACTCGACGAGATTTTTTTCTCTTCAGGGGCTTATAGGTTGCCGGTGCTAATGTGAGCTCTGGAGTAGAAAGTTCTGCTAGTTTATTTTGCAGCTCAGCAAAATCAGGTCGCTCTGCTGGATTGTGGGCTAAACAAAGGTCAACAAGGGCACCTAATTCTGGAGCTAAATCGGGACGCAAATCACATAACTCGAGCTTGCTGGCGCTGATAACTCTATCAACGACTTCAGATTTATCCTGGCCATGATAGGGTGGTTTCTCTGCCAGCCAGTAATAGATAATCACCCCAAGTGAAAATACCAGGGATTTTTCTCGGTTAATAGTTTCTCCAGTTATCAGCTCGGGAGCGCGAAAATATTCTTCACTTAAGTGTTGTTCATCGCCGGCATATTTAGTAAAAAGCTCGGCCAGTTCTGGTGGTATCAACTTGATTTCTACAGGATTGTTTTCCCTATCTTTATGGGCTGAAAACCTCAGTTGATCCAGAGTTAGCATTTCCCAGCCCAGCTCATCAGCCTCTATTTCTTGTAAGGATACAAGCAAGGCTCTCCACCAGTCAAGAACCTTGGAAGGCGAAGGAACAAAGTCAAGCTCACTGAATTGCTTACCCCAGCCAGCTGTCTCTGTTAAAATATAATAACCAGAGCCAGATTTATATAATTTAACAGGTTTAATAAAGGTAGCAGTGGGGTCCCGGGGATAACATGAAATTATGTCATTTACTTCTTTTCTTATTTCATTGATAACTTGAGAACGTGGTTTTCTTTCTGCAAACAGATCTCGTCCATAATATTTTTTCTGCTCAATGTTAAACTCTTGCAAAGAACTTTGTTTACCCATAGCTGTTACTCCTTCTGCTGGCATTTTGAGTTATGTTTATTAAGCAGTCTTTATCTTCTAATATCAATGCTGGCTATATATTCGGGCCTCGTAGGGAGCCAGGGGTGGAATTTTATCACTAGCATGGTCCTCTTTTACCATTACATTGCTCATTATAAACTCCAGGTTTTTACTATAATGGTCATCTAAAAACACCTGTATAGTGTTAGAAAAGTTTAAGACTACCAAAAAAGTTCTATCCTTTCCTTTTCGCCAATAGGCAAATATATCTTCATCATCAGCTGCCGACTGCATAAAATAACCCCTTATCAAAGCAGGATTATTTTTTCTGAAACTGATGAGGTCTCGATAATATTGTAAAACAGAGTTTTCCTTTTCTTTCTCCTGGTCTACATTAACTTCTTGATAGTTATCATTGAGTTTAAGCCAGGGAGTTCCAGAAGTAAAGCCAGCTCCCCTAGAGCTATTCCATTGCATGGGAGAACGCCCATTGTCCCGTCCCCGGGTAGATATCAGCTCCAGAGCTTCCTGGGGATCACCACCATTTTCAATAAAACTATTATAAAAATTGCGCGATTCAACATCAACGACCTCTGAAATATCAGTAAAGTTTAAATTAGTCATGCCTATCTCCTGTCCTTGATAAATAAAGGGAGTGACAGGCAGGGTGAGCAGCATAGTAGCAAGCATTTTTGCCGATCTTTCCCTATACTTACCCCCTTTAGCAAAGCGCTCCACTGAACGAGGCTGGTCATGATTTTCCAAGTAAAAAGCATTCCAGCCCTCAGGGGCAAGGGTTCTCAACCACTTCTCTATCACCTGCTTAAAGGAGACCAGGGAAAATTCCTTGCCAGTCCACTTATCCTTTCTTTGGTCCAGGGAAACATGGTCAAAATGAATCAGCAGATCCAAAGCCTTCTCGGTGTCAGCAATCAGGCTTTTATAATACTGGGGTTCTCCTCCTATCACTTCACCAATTTTAACCATATCATAATTTTTAAATACCTCTTGATTCATTTCTTTAAGATAATCAGTCAGCTTAGGCCCATTAACAAAATAGGGGCTGCCATCGGTGTAACCGCTGGATTTCTTTTCTCCTTCAGGATACCCTTCTGCCTTTGATAATAAATTAATTACATCAAGTCTAAAACCATCGACACCTTTATCAAGCCAGAATTTCATGATTTCATAAACTTCCTGCCTGACTCTTGGATTTTCCCAGTTCAAATCTGGTTGTTCCTCATGGAAAAGATGAAGATAATATTCTTCTCTTGCTTCATCAAAACTCCAGGTGGGACCCCCAAAAAATGATTCCCAGTTATTTGGTTTGTCAGTTTCCCAGTGATAAAAATCAGCAAAGGGTCCCCTGGAGTTCTCTCGTGATTTTTGAAACCACTTATGTTGTGATGAAGTATGATTAACTACCATATCAAGGATTAATCGGATATCACGGCGATGAAGTTCTTCCATCAGAGTATGAAAATCTGCCATATCTCCAAACTCAGGCTTTATCTTGCGATAATTACTAATATCATATCCATTATCAAAATCCGGTGAGGCAAAAATCGGACTAAGCCATACCATATCTATACCCAAATAATCTAAATAATCAACCTGTGATATTATGCCTGGGAGATCTCCGACACCATTTCCAGTGCTATCTTTAAAGCTTTTTGGATATATCTGATATAAAATTCCCTCTTTCCACCATTCCAATTATTTTGGCCTCCTTTCATAAGAGCCCCGATACCAGTCTTGTTTTTAACAATTAAAGAATATAGTTATTAAAGTATCATATCTTGATCTGGATCAGGCCAATCTAAAAATTCTTCCTTTTTTTCCTCATAACCATCTCTACCCAGGATGCCATAGGCAAACTTCTTGCCCAATTCAACACCGGGCTGATTATAGGTATCGATATTAAAGAGTTCTCCCACAAAGGCCGTTTCCATTTCCAGCAGGTAAAATAATTGTCCTAAAGTATAAGCAGAAATCTCCGGTAATTTAATGGTAGCATTGGCTCTACCCCTTTTGGTTAATGCCCTTTCGGTGGCCTTTTTCTCTGTATTCAACAGTTTACCTAAAGAATGGCCTCCAAGATAATTCAATCCATCTAAATCCTGATAGATTTTTGGTATTTCTATATCAACAGACATTTCTGCTACCTCAATGAAGGTGATTATTTTATCATAGGGGCCTTCCATATATAATTGAACCTGAGAATGTTGGTCAGTAGCTCCCAGGGCTTTAATTGGGGTGGGACCTACATTTACTGTTTCGCCCTGCCGATTTACTTTTTTCCCCAGGGATTCAGCCCAGAGCTGCCTATACCAGTCAGCTACATCTTTTAAGGCGTGGCTATAGGGCATCATAACAGACATCCTTTTCCCTTTATTATAGGCCAGATATTGCAAAGCCCCATGTAAGTAGGCCGGGTTATCCCAGATTTCTTCGCTCTGACAGCGATGGGCCATCCTGGCAGCTCCGGCTAAAAGCTCAGAAATATTCACACCGGTAAAGGCAGCAGATACCATCCCCACCGGAGTTAGCACTGAAAAACGCCCTCCAACGTCTTTAGGAATATGAAAGCAGGGATAGCCTTCCCGCTCAGCTATTTCCTTTAAATAGCCAGAATCACTGCTAGTTATAGCTATGAAATGCTCAGCAAGATTATCTTCGCCAACCTCTTTAGCCACGGCTTCTCTAGCCAGCAAATATAAACTCATGGTTTCTGCTGTGCTGCCGGATTTAGAGGTGACATTAAAGATTGTCTTTTCCAGGTCTAATATTTCCAGTAGGCTAACAAATCTTTCCGGGTCTACATTATCAGGAACAAAAAGGCGCGGGTAACCCTGGCGGGCTTTCTCATTCATATTATAATAGGGGTCATTTAAAGCTGTCTGGACAGCTATATTGCCAAGAGCTGAACCCCCGATTCCTAAGACCACATAGTTATCATAGTCTTTAGCTCTCTCACTGGCCAGTTTCTTTATTTCGGCCACAACCTCATCCTGCTCGAAGGGCAATTTCATAAAACCAGGTTTATTACTCCTTATCCGATGATGCGCCTTACGAGCTTCATCCTGCAGGTCATCAATCCAGTTTCTTTTCATTCCCTGTTCCTGACCTAACCTTTCTGCAAACATATTATTGACATCAAGGGTAATATCCTGTCTTACCGTCTTATTTTGAGCTTGCTCAACTTTTTTTTGCATATTATCACCACCAAAAATTTTTTACCTAACAAATATTATTATAAAACAGCCATATTTTGATAAGAAAGAGCTAGCCGGGCTCCTAACCTGGCATTATTTTTCAGCAGTTCAATATTGACTTTTAAACTCTCCCCGGCAGAAATCTCTTTAATCCTATCCAACAAAAAAGGAGTTAAAGAAAATCCAGAAATCTCCTGCTCTCTGGCTTCAGCTACGGCTTTTTTGATCTCTGGTTCTATCTGAGAATAGGGTATTTCAAATTCTTCGGGAATGGGATTAACCACCAGTATCCCATTGTTTAACTTCAATTCATTGCGAGCTCTGACTATTTTAGCTATATCTTGAGGTGTATCAACTCTGGTCTTTAATTTTATGCCACTAGAGCTGGAGTAGAAGGCTGGAAACTCGGAAGTGCGGTAGCCTATGATTGGTACACCCTCCGTCTCTAATTTTTCCAAAGTTAACTCTAAATCAAGGATAGCTTTTGCTCCTGCGGAAATCACTGTAATTGGAGTCCGGCCAAGCTCTGTTAAATCAGCCGAGATATCAAAGTTGTTTTCTCCTCCTCGATGAACTCCACCAATTCCTCCGGTGACAAAAAACTCAATTCCGGCCCTGTGAGCTATTATCATAGTTGCAGCAACGGTGGTTGAACCGTATTTTCCCTGGGCCACTACCTGAGGTAAGTCTCTTCGGCTAACCTTTTCCACCTTTTCCTCTTGGGCTAAAAGCTCAATTTCTTCTTTACTAATACCAACTTTTATTTTGCCCCCCAATATGGCTATAGTTGCCGGCACAGCACCTAAAGTGGTAATAATTTCTTCTAGTTCTTTAGCTGTTTTAATATTTTCTGGATAGGGCATGCCGTGGGTTATAACTGTGGATTCCAGAGCCACAACGGGACGGTTTTCATATTTTGCTTCTTTAACTTTATCGGAAATTATCAAGGATTTCACTAAATTTACCTCCCATGCTGAACCGCTTTGATTTTACTGGCTAAATTTTCCACCACTGTATCCGAAGATTTAATGGTCATAAGAGCAGCATATTGCCCGTATTCCACCGCTTTTTCTGGTTTTAGGCTGTGATAGATGCCATGGATAAAACCTGCCGTCAAAGCATCTCCTGCCCCGGTAGTCTCAGTTATCTCCTCGACAATTTTAATAGGAACTGGCTGATAAAAAGTCTTCAGCGGGCTGGAATAAATCACCCCCTGGCTTCCTAAACTAACCACTAAAGTTGTCCGGGGCGATTTATCTTCTCTTTTTGCTGCTATCAATTGAGATAATTTTTGATAATCTCCCTCTGCTCCAGGCTTTTTTAAATCATAGAGAAAGCAAAATTCAGCCAGATTAGGTGTTAAATAATCTATCTGAGGTAAAAATTCTTTAATTTTACCAGCTTTCTCTAAAGAAACAGGGTCAACCACTATCCTTGCTGTTAATTCAGCTTTAAAAAGCCAGGATAATGTCTCCAGGGTTAGATTAGTATCAAGAAAAATCAACCCTGCTTTGGCCAATAATTCTCGCCGCTCCTGTAATCTCTGACCGGTAATCTCTTTAATTATTTCCATATCAGCAATACCAGCTAATAATTCCCCTTTTTCATCTAGTACTGCTAAATAAGTTCCTGTTTTATATTTATCGCTCTGGATAATAAATTCCAGATTGACAGCTCTCTTTCCTGTTTTTTTTAATATTTTCTTTCCCGCTGGGTCTTTCCCCACAGCCGAGATTAAAAAAACCCTATTGTTCAACTCAGCTAAGACTGAGGCTAAATTGCAGCCCACTCCTCCAGGGGAGCTAATCACTTTTCCAGGATTAGAGGTGCCCCTGATCAATTCACCTTCACTATAACCTTTGATATCTAAATTAGCTCCTCCAATAACTACAATATAACTATTTTCCTCAATAATCAAGTTCTCCTCCCTTTTAAATGAGTCATCGGCAATTAAATATTATTTTTTTCTATTTAATAGTAAATATTTGATAGAGCTCATATAAAAATACCCCGATCACTTTTTAAAGCCCGACCGGGGTAATATCTGTTACAGAGATTATATATAGTACCTTGAAATCTTTCGATTGATATTATTCTACTGTAATTTCCTGACAGGCTTCCCATTGACCATGCAGATTACAGCTTTCAAAGGCCCGCAGAGTAGTGGACTCTTCCAATTTAATCTTAAAGGTTACCTCAGCCTTTGCTTCGGGATTAAAATCTGCTCTAGCCAGCTGAAAATAGTCAGCATAAAGAGCCACATACTGAATAAAGTGCCCTTCCTCCATGGGATGTTCAATTTCCTCTCCCATTCTTAAGGTGACATCAAAGTATTCGCCCTTCTTTACCTTTTCTGGAAGGTCAACAAAGTAAGGCACATGCTTTTTCTCCAGAGTCGTCTTATCATTAGGATCTTGAATCTTCTTAACTTCATATTTAGCCATTTTTTTTATCCCCCTTGATTAAGATAATAAATTAAGCTGTTCAGTTAAACCCTGTGGCGCCAACTAAAGCTTACTCGAAAGCCTTGAATATTTCCTCTTCTTCTCCACATATCGGACAGTAGTCAGGTACCTCATCCTTAACAGTAAAACCACATTCCTGGCAGACATGAATAGATTCCACAGCAAAGTCCTGCTCTTGTTCCACCGCTTCTTTTGCTTCGGCAAAAATTTTAGCATGAGCTTTTTCGGCCTCTAAAGCATAGTGAAAGCTTTTAATGGCATCGTTCTCCTTTTGATTTTTAGCTACCTGAGAGAAAGCTGGATACATCTGTTCAACCTCATGATTCTCACCAGCAATAGCACCAGCAAGATTTTCGGCAGTACTACCAATACCAAAACCGGCTCCTGCTGCTACTAAAAAATCTCCCTTTACGTTTTCCAGGGCTCTAAAGTGATTACCGGCATGTACCTGCTCGGCAAAAGCTACCGCCTTAAAAAGAAGAGCTACTTTTTCATAACCCTCTTCAGCAGCTACATCACCCCAGACCTGGTAACGCTGAAAGGCCTGGCTCTCGCCACCAAAAGCATAACGTAGGTTTTCGGCTGTCATATCATTTTTTACCATATTTTAATCTCCTCTCTATCTGTTTTATACCTGCCTGAACTAACGGCAAATTGGAATTATTTTTATCTTTAGACAAAAAATTTACTTTAAAATTATAATACCACCTGCCAATTTTTTTGTCAAGCAATAACTATTACTAGTAAAAAAGCTCAATTTTGTGGTTCTGAAACGCCGGTAACTGGATCTCAAATTCTCCTGCCTGATATTGATACTGGCCAGCAGGAATTTTATTTTTGTTAACCTCCAATTGAACCGGCGCTGCTGGTAAAGCTTTAATTTTAACTGTCAGATAATCACCTGCTTTTTGATAATTCTGCTCCTCATAATTTATTATTATTTCCAGGCTATCACTTTTTTGCTTCAGCTTATAATTTATTAAATTATATTTACCCTCCTGATAGTCATAGGAAATCCCATCATCCTGGTATATCAGGCCTGCTTTTTCGGCCTCTCTTTGACCGGGATAAATATTTAAAATTAAATTGTCCTGCTGAAAACTGGAAGAGTTCTCAGTTGCTGAACTCAGATATAGTGAATTTTCTGCTACAAAAATCGGTAATTTTTCCAGAGGAGCCTTGACCAGATAACTTTCCTGTCCCTCATAATATTTGCCACTCCAGAAATCATACCAGCCAGTTCCTGGCAAGTAAACCCTTCTTTCCTGACAATCAGGTCTTACTATGGGCGCCACCATCAGGGAATCACCTAACATAACCTGATCTGATAGATTATGAGTTTTTGTATCTTCTGGAAAATTTAACACCAGAGGTCTAAAAACTGGCCAGCCCTGCTGGGACTGCAGATAAAAAGAGTTATAAATCTCTGGCAATAACTGATAACGGAGTTTTATATACCTTTTAATGATTGAGGTATAGGGTTCTCCAAAAGCCCAGGGCTCCTGGGGCCTGGTATCCAGGGAGGTATGATTGCGGAAAAAGGGGTAAAAAACACCTAATTGAGTCCAGCGAGTTAGTAGTTCAGCACTGGTATCTCCAGTAAAACCCCCTACATCAGCACCAGCAAAGCCCAGGCCACTTAAACCCATATTAGCTATCATGGGCATACTGGTCTCCATATCCCGCCAAAAGCTTCTATTATCTCCTGTCCAGGCGGCAGCATATCTCTGAATGCCAGCAAAGCCAGCTCTGGTTAAGACAAAGGGCCTTTCCTGTTGGTAATCCTTTATGGCAGAGTTAGTAGCCTTAGCTTCTTCTAAAGCATAAAGGTTATGGAATCTTTTATGGGAACCTGGGTCACCGTCATTTTCATGTTCAACATCTTCATCAATGGTCATTTTTTCATTGAAGGCTGCCGGCTCATTCATATCGTTCCAAAAACCTCTAATGCACTGCTGTAAGAATTGCCGGTGTAGTTCCTTCCACCACCGGCGTACTTTTTCCCGGGTGAAGTCAGGAAAGGCCGTCATTCCCGGCCAGACTTCCTCTCGATAGGGCCGGCCATCTAAATAGCGACAGAAAAAGTCCTGCTTCTGACCCTGACGATAAACCTCATATTCTGGATCAATCTTAACGCCTGGATCGACTATTGTCACTAAGTTTATATCCTGTTCCTGTAAATCTGCTGATAATCTTTCCGGAGCAGGAAAGCGGTCTTCATCCCAGGTAAATACTCGATAACCCTCCATATAATGAATATCAAGATGGATGGCAGCACAGGGAATATCCTTTTTCTGGAAGGTATCGGCTAGTTCTCTTACCTCATCCTCAGGATAATAACTATAACGCGACTGATGATAACCTAAAGACCAGCCCGGGGGCAGAGGAGTTCTTCCGGTGAGCCAGGTAAAAGTTTTTATTACATCTTTCATATCCGGTCCTGCTAACCAGTAGTAATCTAAATTACCTCCCTCAGAATGGTAAAAAAGCTCACCCTCGTT
Source organism: Halanaerobiaceae bacterium (assembly GCA_003553485.1). Classification (GTDB taxonomy): domain Bacteria; phylum Bacillota; class Halanaerobiia; order Halanaerobiales; family Halarsenatibacteraceae; genus T1SED10-84. The sequence goes on from PWEJ01000055.1 coordinate 27,422, forward strand.
ACTATGACCAATATCAAAATGTGATCTATAGCTATTATCAAAATATATGCCATAGCTTTCTTCTGGAGTAAAGCCAATATAAAAAGGCAGGGAAATATAGAGAGGATCAGTGGAAGGCACATGAGGATCATAGGCATCTGTATTCCACATGGTATAACTTCGCCCTCTTTTATCTAAATATCCCGTCTTTTCTCCTAAACCATATATTCTCTCATCTGTCCGCAGTTTTTTGTAACAACAGACTTTATTTTTTGACCAGCCAGCAGCTTTACCTGGAACATCAACTTGAACAGGCTCATCTTCATCAGTAAAAAAAGAAAGGGTCAAAGGTGATAAGTTGATCTCCACCTGACTTTTTTGCCCTGCTACTCTAATAGGTTTTTGCTCGACTTGATATTTAAGCTCAAAGGGCAGGGGAGTAAGGGGCTCCTGGTTTACCGCTGGAGAAGTATCGTTAGTAAAATTCTTCTCATCAGCAAATATAACTCTCACCACTCCAGAACGATACCAGAGCAACTCCAAAATGTGATTTTTAAAGATGATTTTAATACCCCTGGCAGTCTTTTCTATCTCTTGCGGCTCAGTGGGAAAATGAAAACTACTTTTCTGGTTAGACTGTTTTTCCGGTTTTATCTCGGCACTATTCACAAAAATCAACTCCAGTTTATTTGAAAAATATTAACAGATTTATCTGAGATCCAGATAATTAACTAAATTTGCTTCCTCTACCAGCTCAGGTTTAATAGTATCTTTTTTAGAGGTCATTATAGTTGTCACACCTGGACCATGTCCCATGATTATGCAGTCAGAATGAGAGATAACTCCAATGCTACCAGCTCCAGAGATATATTCCCGGCCATAGGTATTATCACAATCAGCCAGATAAACAAAGTCTCCTAAACGCAGATCAGTCAAGTTATGCCTGGCAAGTTCTTCCTTATCACCGGTGGTAATATCATAATCACCCATGGCAGCAGTAGAAGAGCCTATACCTGAGCCCATGAGATGACCTGGCACAATAGCTGCCACTGGCACCTTTAGTTTGTTTTCTTCCTTATCTTCTTCAATATCTAATTTATCAAACAAATCCGGGTCCAGGTTAAAAACTCTAAGTTCAGGATATTCTTCAAGTTCAAAGCCCTGTCCCCAGGCCTTTACCAGGATTGAATCTCCTATCTTCATCTTCTCCATATCTGCAGGAGAAAAATCAACCAGAACATGGTTTATCCCACCATGCAATCCGGTTACTACGCCTTTAGCACCTTCTGCTTCTCCACTTACAACTTGGGCTTCATTTCCAATACAGGCTAATAACCCAAGGCCATAATTTTCATTATTCTTCGATTTATCAGTGATTTTCATGCTAACAGCAGGTTCTATATGGTCGCCGGCCCAGCCCATGGCTGAGTCACCAACTCTGACATTATAAGTAATACCACCAGTGCCTGGTAGGTTCCTTCCTTTACCCTCTCTATCCAAGCGATAGGGCAGTCTACCAGCTTTGGGATGAGAAATTTCTCCCTGTACTGATTGTTTAACTGTGTAATCTTTATTTGTTTTCATTGCTATATCATCCTTTTTTTATTTTATAAAAAAATCTTTAAAATCGGAATTAGTCACAAGTTCCTTTAAGGCCTTAACTAAAAGTTGCTGATCCTCTTCGGAAAAGCGAGCCCTGATGGGACTATCCACATCTAATACACCAATTATTTTCTGATCCAGCCAGATAGGTATCACCAGTTCTGATTCGGAAGCACAATCACAGACAATATGCCCGGGAAATTCGTGGACATTATCGACTCGTTGAATCTCTTCCTCGGCCACCGCCGTTCCACATACTCCATCGCCTACTTCAATTTTACTAACAGCAGGCAGCCCCTGGAAGGGACCCAGTTGTAAAATATTTTTATCTTTCCGCAAGAGATAAAAACCCACCCAATTAATTTTAGGAAATTTTTGATAAATTAAAGCGGAAAAATTAGCCATATTGCTCAGCCAATCCGATTCAGAAGAAATTTTTTCTTTTAAAGCAGTCAGAAAATCTTCCCTGAAGTCAGTTGCAGCCATTTTATGCTCCTCCTTCCCTTTACCTATATTTCGCAACCATTCTACCATAAATTTAATTTAGCTGCAAAAAATTATCTCTGCAGGAATTTATCTGTTGAGCGAGAATTAAATAAATGAAGGAGGTATTAATGCTATGGCTAATAAAAAAAATAACGAATTTAACCTAAATAAGGAAAAGCTGCAGAATAATCTTCATAATTATACTGAAGATTTTGTGTTGGAAAAGATGGAAGAGATTCTTAAAGATAAAGATGATTTTGATGACTTTTGTACCTGCGATAATTGCCTGTTGGATATTGCTTCTTATACTTTAAATCGTATTCCAGCCAAGTATATAGCCAGCCCCCAGGGTAGTCTGCATGCCAAATTAATCGAATTTGAGCATCAAGTAAATGTGGATATCGTTTCAGTAGTTACAAGAGCTATTAGAATAATATCCAAAAACCCTCGCCACGGTGAAGAGGAGAGTTTTCAATCTGAAGAGGATTATCAAAATCAACCGCCCAAAAAATAGACCTTCCTTCTACTATAAACTAGCTGGAAGCCAATCTTACTGGCTTCCAGCTTTATTTGAATAAAATTTCCTTCTCTTTTCTCAAGCAGAATTTATTAAAAATTGCTAGAATGACATCTGTTTGGTGAACTCTTCCTGAAACTTAATATTACTGGATAACTCTAAATAGCTGGTTTTCTCCTGTAAACTCTTTGCTTTTTCAGTTAATGCTTTATTTAAAAGCATCATCCTCGCTCCAGCCCCAGCTCCATTACCAGCCTGTTTAATTCTATCACTAACCTCGCCAGGGACCATGCCAATTTTGGCCGCCATCTCAGGGTCTAGATAATTGGCAAAACCCCCTACCAGATAAACTTTTCCAACTTCATCATAGGAAATTTCTGCCTCATCCAGCAAAATTTCAACACCGGCCCTGATGGAACCTTTAGCCAGCTGCAATTGTCTAATGTCTTTTTGGGTGAGATAAATTTCTCTGCCTCCCTGCCCCTCCTCACTGGAAAACAGCTCTAAAGCCTTAACTTCATCTAATTCCAGATATTTATCCTGCCAATAGGAAGGCATATCAGCAGGTTTAGCCAGGGCGCCAGAATCTGTGATTACTCCTACCTCCAACAGGCCGCCAATTAAGTCTAATAAACCAGAACCACAAATCCCCCGGGGTTTTTCGCCTTTAATGGTGGAAAACTCAAAGTCATCTTCGGCAATGGTAAAACTATCGACTGCCCCAGGTAAAGCCGCCATACCGGCACTTATATTACCTCCCTCAAAGGAGGGGCCGGCAGCTACTGAACAGGCATGTAACTCTTTTTCATTGCCTAAAGCTATCTCACCATTAGTGCCTATATCTATCAATATTTGGTATTCAGAGGCAGATCCCACTCCTGTGGCCAGCATATCTGCTATAATATCAGCACCTACATAACCTGATATTGAAGGTAAAAGCTCTATTTCCCCTAGATTATTCATAGAAATAGCCAGATCCTGTGGTCTAAAGGTTAATTGTTCACTAAAGAGAGGTACAAAGGGAGAGCGGGCAATTTTCTCTGCATTTTTACCCAGTAAAGTGTGAAGCATAATGGTATTACCAGCTAGAGAAAGGCGATAAATATCTTCAACCTCTGCCCCGATACTGGCTGCTGTAGCTGCCAGGCCTTCATTTAGTCCTGCAACTAAAACTTCCTGTAATTCCTCAATACCTTCAGGATTTCCTTGAGTATATTGGACTCTAGTTATTACATCAGCCCCAAACTTCTTTTGCGGATTATAGGCAGAATCTACTGCAAGCTGCCTGCCTGTCTCCAAATCCAGCAAGTAAAATACCAGGGTAGTGGTCCCAATATCAACAGCAGCTCCCAGTAGCTTGGCCGGTTTAGTGGCAGAAGTTAATTTGACTATTCTATCCTCATTAATTATTCCAGCAAAGGAGCCCCACTCCTTATTCTGCGAGCTATTTTTATTCTGGGCCACCAGATTTTCCAGTTGGTCTAAAGCTTTATATTCAATATCATTAGCTGGGACATTGGCCAGTATTCTAGTTAAATAACTGCGCTGGTCATTTAGTTCTGGCTCATTAATATCCAGATTTATCTGCTGCCAGCCAGGATTTAAGGAGCAGCTAACTTCCTCTTCACCGGTAAGGATATTTATATCCCCGCCTTCTTCAATTTTAACCTCAATATTATCTTCCACCTGATGGAGGCAGGCTAAACGGACTCCCTCTTCCAGCTCTTTAGAGCTTAAAAGTTCCTGGTCCTGTTCTTTAGCAGCTGGAGCTGGCTTTAATAAAACACGGCACTTACCACAAAGACCCTGACCGCCACAATAATTTGGTAGATAAAAACCACTTTCATTAATTACTTTTATCAATTCTTCACCGGCCTCAACCTGATGGGTTTCTTTTTTGTCAGATTGAATAATACAAACCTGATAACTCAACTATTTCACCTTCCTTTTTAGGGCTAATAAATAATTTTTTGTTTTAGCTGTTGTTATATATTTTAACAAAATAATCAGAAGATTTTTGTCAAATAGTTGACGAAAGAGCAAATTACTATTAAAACCGGGCAGCTAATTGCTGCCCGGTAGTTAATAGTGTTCTTTATAATTTCACTGGCCTTATTTGTGGTTCTAAAAGTTTAGCTAGCTTTAACTATCTTTTAAAATAAACCACTAATTTTTCCATCGGCATCAATATCAATTTCTTCTGCTGCAGGAACCTTAGGCAGTCCTGGCATGGTGAGCACCGGTCCTGTCAGAGCAACCAGGAATCCAGCACCAGCAGATACATTGATCTCTCTTACGGTAACAGTAAAGCCACTTGGTCTACCCTTAAGTGCAGGGTTATCAGAGATGGAGCTTTGGGTTTTGGCCATGCAGATTGGTAGTTCGTCATAACCATAGTCTTTGTACTTTTCTATCTGTTTTTTAGCCTGATCACTAAATTCTACTCCATCGGCGCCATATACTTCTTTGGCAATGGTCTCTATCTTATCTTCAATGCTATCTTCTAATTCATAGAGGAATTCAAAGTCTGCTTCTCCTTTTTCAAGGATAGCAAGAACTTCCTCGGCTAATTCTTCGCCACCTTCTCCTCCTTTAGCAAAGACTTCAGAAAGGGCTACATTAACGCCCATTTCCTCGCAGCGTTCTCTAACCAGTTCTAACTCAGCTTCAGTATCATCAGGGAAACGATTTATAGCAACTACTAAAGGCAGGTTAAATTTCTTGATATTTTCAATATGCTTCTCTAGATTTTCGATACCATCACCTAAGGCCTCTAGGTCTTCTTCTTGTAGATCTTCAAAGTCTTTTCCACCGTGCATTTTTAGAGCTCTTACTGTAGCCACTAAGACAACAGCTTTAGGATCAAGATCGGCATAGCGTGATTTTATATTAAAGAACTTCTCTGCTCCCAGGTCGGCACCAAAACCAGCTTCGGTAACAGTAATATCACTAATAGACATGGCCATCTTGGTTGCCATTACACTATTACAACCATGGGCTATATTAGCAAAGGGGCCACCATGGATAAAGGCCGGAGTATTTTCTAGAGTCTGGACCAGATTAGGCTTGATAGCCTGCTTTAAGAGCGCTGTCATAGCACCCTCTACTTCAAGGTCGCCAGCCTTTATGGGTTCGTCATCTTTTGTATAGCCTACAACTATATTAGCTATCATCTCTTTTAATTCACTGATGCTATTGGCCAGGCAAAGAATAGCCATTATCTCAGAAGCTACAGTGATCATGAAGGTATCTTCTCGAGGTACACCATGGGCATTGCCACCTAAACCAACTACGATATTTCTTAAAGCTCTATCATTCATATCCACAACTCTAGGCCAGCTGACCTGAGTAGTATCAAAGCCCAGCTCATTCCCTTGCTTGATATGATTATCAACGGCTGCTGAAAGCAGATTATGAGCTACTCCAATGGCATGAATGTCACCAGTGAAATGAAGATTTATATCTTCCATAGGTACTACCTGGGAATAACCGCCACCAGCTGCTCCACCTTTAACTCCCATGGTGGGGCCTAAAGAGGGCTCTCTAAGGGCTATGGCAGCATTTTCTCCCAGGCGATTTAAAGCCTGACCAAGACCTACTGTAGTGGTTGTTTTACCTTCTCCAGCAGGAGTAGGAGTCATAGCGGTAACTAAAATCAGATCAGAGTCCTGGTCCATCTTATCCAGAACATCTAGATTAACCTTGGCCTTATACTTTCCATATTGTTCAATGTCATCATACTCCAGTCCTGCCTCTTCGGCAATTTCCGTAATCAACTTCATGTCTGCATCTTGGGCAATTTCAATATCACTTCTCATATTAATTCCTCCTTTAAAAGATTTTGGTGATTTAAGCTAATGATTCTCTGAGAAAATTTATTTTTCTGGGTTTTAAGCAAGTCCATCAATATAGTTCTCTAAATCTTGTTTAATTCCTGCTGATAATTCTGGGGGAGTAAAGTTTTCTAATACCTGCTGACACTTTTCATGAGCTCTATCAGCAGTATTATACTGGTCGCGGTCACTAAAATATCTTTCCCTAACACTTAAAGTTGGTATTCTCATATCTTTCATATGTCGGTAGGTATGCTCACTGGCTATGAAATTGCCACCACTGCCAACTTCATTAATAACTTCTTCTGCTAGCAGTTCCTCATCTACCTCTAAACCTGAGAAGACATTATTGACTACTCCCAAAATTTCTTCATCAATGATGAATTTCTCATAAGACATAGACATATAATTTTCCAATAGACCAGCTGAATGTAACATGAAATTAAATCCACTATTAATGGCAGAATAGATATTTAGCATTGCCTCATAACCGGCTTGAGCATCTGGAAATAAAGAATCAGTCAAAGCTCCTCCCCCTCGAGAGGGCACTCCATATTTTCTGGCTATCTGGGCGGTGCCATTGAACATCTTAGCAGTTTCAGGACTTCCTAGGGCTAAATCTCCCGTTTTTAAATCAACCACACTGGAAGCTGAACCATAAACTACAGGAGCTCCCGGGTTAATGATCTGGGTTAGGCAGATTCCAGTTAAAATCTCGGCATTTTGCTGTACCAGTGAAGCAGGTAGTGTAGTGGGTGAGGTGGTACCTGTCATGCTTAAAGAAGCTATAACTACAGCCTGATGGTTTTCAGCATAAACCGTTAGAGCATCACTCATGCGCTCATCAAATTGCAGGGGACTATTGGTATTAATCAGAGAAATCAACACTACATTTTCCTCTACAAATTGCTCGCTTTCAAAAACAATGGCTGCCATATCGAGACATTCCCTGGCTTTTTTAGCTCCCATAGCACTTCCCATGAGACATTTGTCGCTTAGAGTTACAGCTGTATGGAGCATTTTCCCATGTCTTACTCTATCATCCAGATCAGTGGGTTCGACCAGCACCCCGCCCACTACATCGATATTTTCACTCCACTGGGCCAGTTTAGTGAACCTCTCATAATCAGCAAATTTAGAATTGCGTCTCTCTCCTTTTTTATAATCCATAACAAAGGGTGAGCCGTATCCCGGTGAGAGCACCGTGTTTTTGCCACCTACTACAACATTGTTTTCCGGGTTGCGGGCTTTGAGCTCAAATTTCTCTGGGGCCATCTCGGTATATTTAAAGACCTCTTCTTCAGTCAGATGAACATGGCCCTCTTCCACCCTTACACCCGCCTTACGGAAGTGTTCTCTAGCCTCCTCCGATAAAACTTCAACCCCGGTCTCCTGTAAAATTCTCATAGTAGCTTTATGAATTTCATCTAAGGCCTCAGCTGTAAAAACATCGTCACCAACTTTTTTTCTGGTTATCATCAGTAGTCCCCCCCTAAAATTATCTCTTAACTAAAATTCATCTGGCATCTCCAACAATTCCTGATAGCTATAAACAGGACCATCTTTGCAAACATAACGATGACCAATATTGCACTTGCCACATTTGCCTAAACCACAGGACATTCTCATCTCCAGGGTAGTTATGATATCTTCAGGGTCAATGCCTAGATTAACTAGTTCGTTGGTGACTGCTTTAATCATTATTGGAGGACCACAGGTATAGTATACTGTATTTTCTGTCTGGCATTCCAGTTCATCTGCAATTAAATCATGAGGAAATCCAACACAATGATCCCAGCCCTCACAGGGACGATCGATGGTATATTTAATAGTAGTATCTGGAGAGTCTTCCCATCTCTGTTGCTCATAATCATAGAGCATGTCATCAGGTGATCTAAAAGCCTGTAACATCTGTACTCGACCAAATTCCTCTCTCAAGTCCGGATGAAGGACATAATCTATTAAAGAACGGAGTGGAGCCAATCCAATACCACCACTGATAAAAACAACATCCTTACCTTTGGTCTCTTCAACTGGAAAACTGTTGCCATAAGGACCTCTAATACCAACTATATCTCCCTCTTCATGCTCATGAAGAGCAGCAGTAACTTTTCCGGTCTTTTTCACTGATACAATTATTTCATTGCAATCAGAGGTTGGTGCACAGGCCAGCCCAAAGGGAGCTTCCCCAACCCCATATACAGTCAGCATTAAAAATTGACCAGGTTTAAAGTCCATCATTGGCTTTTCATCAGCAAAACGGAGATGAAAGGTCTTGATGTTTAAGTTAATTCCAGTTTCCTGTACTACTTTAGTTATTTCTGCTTTCCTTGGCAGATAGTTGTCAACCTTCATTACCCTTCACCCCTTCTCCTACAATTGAGTTTTCAAAATGAGCAATCACCTTTCTAATATCAAGATTTACCGGGCATTTGCTGACACAGCGCCCACAGCCTACACAGCCAGGCTCACCTTGATAATTTTTAGGGTGATATGAAAATTTATGCATCAAACGCTGACGCCAGCGTTGTTCTTGGCTTTCGCGAGGATTATGTCCTGAAGCATGTTCTGTAAAGAGTGAAAACATGCAGGAATCCCAGGCTCTATTTTTTTCCACATCCTCCCAGAAGAATTTGAAACAGAAACAGGTTGGGCAATAAAAGGTACAGACTCCACAACCCAGGCAGCTGGCGGTGACTTCCTCCCAATTTACCGAGCTAAAAGCTTCTTTTTCTGGAAAGGGAAGCTCAGATTTAATTGTAAAGTCATCTTCCTTAAAAGCTTCCTGTCTTTCATTTATTAAAGCCTCTAAATCCTCATCAGTACCATCAGCTAAATTTTCTATTTTTTCCAATATGCCCATTTCTTTTAGTTTATCTTCGTCATTTATTTTAAGGAAGAAGCCCTCCTCTTTTTGATAAAGCATCAAAGGTACATTATCATTATCGACAGGATTGACCCCGACCTCCTGACAAAAGGAGTTATCTGCTTTTTCGGAGCAGGAATAACCGATAATGATGCTATTTTCCCGCCTTTGCTGATAAAAAGGGTCAATATAATCATTTTCAATAAAAACATCGTCAAATAGCTCGATACCTGCTATATCGCAACTTCTTACCCCGAGAAAAATTCTAGGTTGATCCTGCCAGTCCGCTGGTTCGCAATCAGCTCCAGCAGTTTCCTCTCCTAGTTTATCATCGCGGGGAAGAAAATATTCTTTAGGTGATGCATCGGGCTGGTCAGTAAGATATATAGAACTGAGCTGTTCATCATTTTTTACAGGTTGGTATAATACCTTCATCAATCTCCCCTGCTTAACTTTGAAGGGGGCAATCACCAGGAATTCCTGCCGGAGCTCCTTGAGCAATGCTTTCAAGTCCTGGTTCGTTAGTTTTTTAATCATTGGCAATCTTCACCTCCCATTACAGAAATCCAGGTTCGCTATCTTCTTTACTAAAGTCCGATAAAAGTGGTGGCTGCTCCGGTGAAATTCCCGGACGAAAATCATAAAGTTCTTCTGCTTTATGATAAAGATGAGTGGTCATGGAACGCATATCAATCCCTTCTGGACAGGCCATTTCACAGGCTCCACAGTTCACACAACGTCCAGGCATATGCATCGTTCTCATTAGATGAAATATCATATCTTTATCAGCAGAACTGCCTTCTTCTACCCATTCTGGCTGATTGCTTTCGACATAGCAATGGTCACAGTAACATACAGGACAGGCATCACGACAGGCATAACATTGCGTACAGCGGGCAAATTCCTGACTATAATGTTCTTTTCTTTCAGCAGGAGTCATATCTTCCAGCAGGTATTTAACCCCTTTAAGCTCTGCGGCTAATTCTGCTGAAGATATTTCCTCCCCTACCTGATAATCAGAAATCACCGGATTTCTGGTATCACATTCATCACAGGCTGTATTATCTTTAAGCCCTGGACAGCCATTGATACCGATGATAACTAAGTTCTTTCGGTCAATGATATCTTCAGAGAGATAATAAGCTATGGCTCTGGTATCACAGGGTTTTGCCACTACAGCCTGCTTTTTCTCTTTATACTCCAACAGATACTTGGAGAGCATAGGAGTAGCATCCTCTGTAAAAACCATTCGCTGGGCTTGTTCAGCTTTTTTTATAATAACAGGCTCCGTCAAGCCTGAAAATTCTCCCTGAGCAAAGCCAAGCAATTGGTCAACATCCTCTTCTGCTAAAACTTTTTTCGCTACTTCCTTTATTTCAGCAGATAAATCTTTATAAGAATTCTCCATCTTCAATTTCACCTACCTCCATACCATCAGCAAAACCTGGTTCAGTGAGAAAACCCTGCCAGGGTCCAACTGATTCAACTCTATCAACTACCTGTTTTACAATTTTAGCGAAACGTCTCCCCTCTGCTGCTGAACACCAGGTGAAATTTAGTCTCTCTGGTTCTACTCCGGAAAATTCTAACAGTTCTTTTAACATAGTGAATCTCCGGCGAGCATAATAATTTCCATCAATATAATGACAGTCTCCTGGATGGCAACCAGATACTAATATTCCATCTGCCCCTCTGTCCAGCGCCTTGATGACTAACAGAGGATTAAGTCGCCCTGTACAGGGGATTCTGATCGTCCTAATATTAGAGGGATATTGTAATCTACTGCTACCAGCCAGATCTGCAGCTGCATAACTACACCAGTTGCAAAGAAAGGCTATAATCTTTGGTTCAAATTCCTCTTCTTTATTTTGCGCTTCTTGCTGGGCGGTGGCCATTTACACCCCTCCTGTCTTAGCAAACTCGCTATCATCCTTAGCAAGTAAGGTCTCAATTTCATCAATTATTTGTTGATTCAAAAATCCATTTAGATCTACGGCATGGGGACGACAGACACCTGTGCAATTCCCACAGCCTTTACAGAGAACTCTATTAACCTCTGCCACATTCTCTTCTTCATTAACTTCAATGGCTTTATAGGCACATACTCGTTCACAATCTCCACATGCGATACAGAGCTCTTCATCAACTTCAGCTACTGTAGCCTGAGTAAGGAGATACTCTTTGGATAAAATTGAGGCCGCTCTTCCAGCTGCTGCTCTGCTTTGAGCTAAAGTTTCTGAAAGGTTCTTGGGCCCATGAGCCAGGCCAGCTAGAAAGATACCATCAGTGGCTGAATCCACGGGACGCAATTTAACATGAGCTTCTAAGAAGAATTGATCTTCATTTAAGGGCGTTTTAAGCATCTGACTTAAGGTTAGATTATCCTCCCGCGGTAAAATTGCAGCCGCCAGAACCAGTAAATCTGGCTTTGCAGTGATCATCTTGCCACTGAGCGGTTCCTCATATTTTAAGGTCAACTCATCTCCCTTTCGAGAGACTTCCGGCTTATTATCAACTTCATAGCGGCTGAAGTTGATACCCAGATCTCTTGCTTTACGGTATAAGTCTTCGTAGTAGCCATAGCTTCTCATTTCCCGATAAAGTATGGTAATATCTTTATCTGGGTGATTTTCCTTTATATGGACCGCATTTCTTAAAGCCTGGCTACAGCAGATTCTACTGCAATAGGGGCGGTCCTCTTCTCTAGAACCAACACATTGGATCATATAGATTTCTTCACAATCATCCCTGACAAGAGATTGATTTTCAGAGCTCAATTCCTCTTCCAATTCCAGCTGGGTTATTACCTGCTCTGAATCTTGATAACTATATTCTAAGGGCTCAAATTCCTGTCCCCCGGTAGCGACAATAACGACGCCGCCTTCAATTTCAACTAAATCCTTATCACTTCTTACCTCTTTTGGCACTGGAGGTATTAGCTCTAATTTGTAGTTTCCAACAAAACCAGTTATGTCTTTTATTTCATGGCCGGCGTAAATATCTATGAGCTCATGCCCCTTTACCTCTGCTATCAAACGGTCTAGATGAGGCTTAACTGGCCTGCCTTCAAGACTGTGTTTCAGGCTGGTAGCATGACCCCCTAACTCTTCTTCCCGCTCCACTAAGGAAACCGGGAAACCTAAGTTGGCAAGTTCCCTGGCGGCATTTAAACCAGCTGCACCGCCACCAACAACCAGAGCTCGAGCAATATTATCAACTTCTCCTCTTTCTAGAGGAAGTGCATTTTTGACCCTGGCTACCCCGGCTCTAATCAATTCAAAGGCTTTCCAGGTAGCCTTCTCTGGCTCTTCCTTGTGAACCCAGGAACCCTGGTCGCGGATATTGGTCATCTCCAGCAGATAGGGATTAAGTCCAGCTTCAGCAATAGCATCCATAAAGAGCGGTTCATGAGTTCTGGGAGTACAGGAAGCAACCACTATTCTGTTAAGGTTATGCTCTTTAATCCGCTCTCCAATTAAATCCTGACTATCGGAAGAACATAAATATTTAACGTCTTCTGCATGTTCTACAAAGGGAATGCCAGCAGCTTTTTCCTTGACTTCTTCCACATCGATGACACCAGCAATATTTGTGCCACAATGGCAAACAAAGACACCCACTCGAGTTCTTTCATTCTGGGTTACTCTAAATTCCTGGTCACCGGCTGCTTCTACTCCCATATCTTTAACATCCAGAACGGCATGCTGACCTGCCAGAGCTGCTGCTCCACTGGCATCCATTACCGATTCCGGTATATCGCGAGGCCCATTAACTACTCCACAGCCAAAGATGCCTGGCCGACTTGTACTTAAGGGGTTAAATTCATCCATATCAACAAAGCCATATTTATTGGTCCGGACTTTTAACTTTTGTAAGGAGTCAGTTACCTGCTGAGTAGGCTCTAGACCACTGGCTAAAACTACCATGTCATATTCTTGTTCACAATAGCCATTATCATCATCGGTAGCCTTCAACTTTAAATCACCAGGATTAGAGCCAGGCTCTATCTCAGATACGCGGGAACGGATAAAGTTCACACCCTCTGTTTCCTGGGCCCGGTTATAATAACGCTCAAACCCCTTACCAAAGGTTCTAATGTCCATATAATAGAGGTCGACATTGACGTCTTTAATATGCTCTTTGGTTATAAGAGCATGCTTGATAGAATAGGTGCAGCAGACTGAAGAACAATAATTTTTATCCGTCCTTCTATCCCTGGAGCCACTGCAATGGATAAAGGCAATATTCTCAACCTCTTCCCCATCAGTCTGACGGATTACATGGCCATCAGTAGGTCCAGCTGCATTTAGAATACGTTCATACTCCAAACTGGTCACAACATTGGGATGCTTTTTATAGCCATAATCACTGACTAAATCACCGGAGAAACCTTCATAGCCCGCTGCATAAATAATGGATGCAGCCTGAACGACAAATTTTTTCTCCTTTTGTTTATATTCAATAGCATCAAAGTTGCAGATTTTTTCACAGACCCCACACTTATCTTCATTGATTTTTAAGCATTCGCTGGCATCAATGGCCGCTACATTGGGAACAGCCTGGGGTTGATATTTATGGATTGCCCCATATTCAGACATACCCATATTATACTCATCGGAAATACTAACCGGACATTTATCGAGACAATCACCACAGCCAGTACACTTTTCTTCATCTACATAGCGCGGTCTCTTTTTTAGGCGGACCCTAAAATTCCCAGGCTCACCTTCAACATTTATCAGTTCAGTCATGGTATACGTGGTAACATTTTCGTGGTTATAACAAGAAGTGATTTTAGGCGCAAGTATACAGGTAGAACAGTCATTGGTGGGAAAAGTTTTGTCCAGTTGGGCCATCCGCCCTCCCAGGCTGGGACTTTTCTCAATTAGATATACCGGGATACCCATTTCAGCTAAATCCGTTGCTGCCTGGATGCCCGCAATTCCACCGCCGACAACGACTACTGGATCAGGCATCTTAATCACCTCCTGCTTTCAAACTAAAATCTTCAAAATCTTTATCTCCTGCTAATACCTCTTCTAATATTTCTAGCCTGTAACGCAGAACCTCTTTATCATAATCATCAAGTCTTTCTTCCAGGTCTTCAGCAAAATGACCCTCTTCAACGGCAAGCTCCCGTAATACTCTAACAATATCTGCAAATCTCACATTCTGTGGGCAAGCTGATACACATCTCCGGCATTGAATGCACTGCCAGATCTCTTCTCCTGACAGAACCTCCTCAGAAAAACCTAACAAAGACTTTTTAATTATTAGCCGGGGATTAAAATCTTCTACCTGTTCACTGACCGGACAGGTTGCCGTACAGCTGCCACAACTATAACAGAGGCTTAAATTCTCTCCCCCTGGTCTATTTTTGATAGTCTGTTTGAAATCCTTATTCATTTTCTTCTTACACCTCCGGTCGTGGATATAAATTGGCTTTTTCTACAACTACCGGGGTTATTTCTTCCCAGGCAACTGGCATCAGGTGTACTCCTCTAACGCCTTCTATTTCCTTAACGTGATTAATAATATCTACTGCCATCTGAACCCCTTCAGCCTTCTTATCATCAGCAGCTTCCATGCGTTCTATGGTGTAATCCGGTACATCCATACCAGCAACAAATTTTTTCATCATTTTTAATGCTTTTACTGAACGAGTTGGAAGTATTCCAGCCATGATATGGCACTTTTCATGGAGCCCTCTCTTCCTAACCTCTTCCATCCAATAGTCAAACTTCTCCAGATTGTAAATACATTGAGTCTGAATAAACTTCATGCCAGCTTCAATTTTCTTCTCAAGTTTCATCATATGCATTTCAAAGGGGTCAGCAAAGGGGTTATGAGCACCACCATAATATAACTCAGGAGGCTCGGTTTTTAACTCATTACCATTAATCAATTTCCCCTCTTCTGTCATCTGTTGACAGGCTTTGATAATGCTCACAGAATCTAAATCAAATACATTCTTGGCATCTTCATCGTTACCAAAGCATTGATGGTCACCTGTTAGACATAATACATTGCGGAGACCCAAAGCACTGGCTCCTAATAAATCACTTTGAATGCCAATTCTGTTTCTATCTCTACCGGTAACCTGGATTATCATCTCCAGGCCCTCTTCCATTGCTATCTTAGCTGCAGCAATACTAGACATTCTTATTATGGCCGTTTGATTATCAGTGATATTGACTGCATCGACATAGCCCTTCAAATCATCGCATTTTTCCCGAATAAATTCTGGGTCAGCTCCAATAGGCGGACCCATTTCACTACAAACAACAAATTCTCCTTCTTCCAGCAACTGTTCCAGCTTAGATGTGTATTCAGCCATTACCTATTCTCCTTTCACTCACTGAAGAACTCCGGATTTTTGTGACTCCGGACGCCGCCATCTCTATAAGTAGACCAATCCTTTGGCCCCTCATATTCGAGCAACCGGTCCAGCTGCCCTGTGTCTTCAGCTCTATTGTAGATCAGTTCCCAACCACAATCAATTTCGTCATCTACTTCACACTTGCCATCCTGGGAACCACCACAGGGTCCATGAATCAAACTTTTTGAGCAGCGGGCTACCGGACAAACACCGGCAAAATCATCCAGGATACAATCTCCACAACCCAAGCACATTTCTTCCCATTCACCTACGTCGGCATTACGCCCGTAAAAAGTTGTGTTTACGCCCGGTAAGATTATTTTTTCTGGATGTTTGATTCCCAGATGTTGAACTCCCACACCACAAGCCAGAGAAAGAACAACATCATGTCCCTCTATTGATAGTTCTTCAGTCTCAATAAATTCATCATCACACTGCCTTTTTATGGTGGTAGCATTTACTCTCACATCTTGCCCTTGACTACTATAGTAAAGTTCAAGTAAATCCCGGAGAGAGTTAGCTTCTCTTTCTCCCCCGGCCAGGCTAACCGAAACACAGGTGCCGCAACCAATGATAAGCAAACTCTCAATGTCCTCTGGTAGCATTTCTTTTATTTCAGCCACATCTTTTAGTTTTCCTACAATCATTGCAGAACCTCCCCCTTCCAGTCAGCTAGATAAGCGGATAAATCTGTAGCCATCCGGGGAGACAACCTGTGATAATTTACCCTGTCGGGATCGAGGTCTAGCTTTTCCAGATCTTCTTTAGCAGTATTAACAACCTGTTCACATCTATCATGTCCTGTGAGATGCTTACAGGATTCAGAAATGCAGCCCAGGATTAATAAATCTGATTTATGGTTTGCCAACCTCTGATAGATCTCTTCTTTTTTTACTGTGCTTACACAGGGAACTTCAGTAACTACTGTATCGGCAAAGGGATCAGTTTCTGCTTTTTCTCGAGCAAGAGCTGCAGAATTTTCACAGATAATTACCTGTCTCTCATCCTTAGGTTGCTGTTCATCTTCTCCACTGCGGGAAATAGCCCCCATAGGACAACGGCTAATGCAAAGATTACAGGCTTGACAGGCTAAGGGCATAATCTTCATAGAATTCAATTCCTCATCACGCTGAATTGCTCCATGAGGACAGAGACGATAACAGGTATAACAAACAACACATTTCTGATCATCAACGGTCCTTTCCTCTTCATCAATCTCCTCTACCCCGGTTAAGTTCCGTTTAACTTCCTGCAGGGTATATTGAATTTCCTCCTGTTCATAGGTTAAAGAGTTAGGACCTCGTGCTCCAGCAAGGAGATAAACACCTCGCTTGCCACTTAAAGTCGGCTGCAGGTAGATATTATCGACCTGCAAATAACCTTCTGGTCCCCTGGTAATATTGAAAATTCTGGCCAGTTTATCCAGTTTCGCTGCCGGCTTTAGCTCTGGAGCTACAGTGAGCTCTCCGGTTAATTCTAGTTTAATATCTTCTCGTTGATAACTTACCTTGCCCTTATCCGTTATTTCCAGGTCACCTAAATCATGCTTGAGAAAAATGACCTCTTTTTCCCTGGCCTTCTCATAAAGTTCATCATTGTTATCCATAAATCTCATGGCCTGATAGAAATAGTAAACCTCTCTAGCTGGATTGGACTCTTTTACCTCAAGGGCTAGTTCTAACCCTTCCTTGCTCAGTGCTGCAGCTGATAAATCTTGATAATCCTGCACAATGATTAATGGTTCTTCTTCCTCTGCTAAATTAGCCTCTGCCTCCAGCAGAGAAGTACAACAGTCAACAGGTAATTCCTCCTGATGTTTTAAGTTAATGACAATATTGCTGGCCCTGACTTGCTTAAGATCATCTTCTGCCTGAAAACTCAGGGTAAAATCGCCAATTTCACCCCGGCATTCTGTCAGGGCAGAGACAGGTATGGTAACCTGGGAAAGCTCATCATCTGGCAGAGCTTGGCCAATGTAAGCAACATCGTATTGTTCAATTGACCCTGACATTAAAAAACCTCCTTTTTATATAACACTTTACCACTTCCCTAAACTTTAGCTTTGGAGAGTTTATTTTCCAGTAATTTATAGGCAACTGTTTTGCTTTCTGCCATTGTCGTTGCTATATCACCTGGGCTGGTGATGGTCCCGGCCAGATATATTCCACTTTCTGCTGGAGACCAGATTGTTCTTAAGAAACCATCTTCATTCTCCTGCAAGTTAAAGATTCTAGCCCAGCGTTCATGGTTTGAACCGGGATGAATACCTTCAGAAAGAACCAACAGATCAGTTTCCAGGGTGGCCATCTTACCCCTTTGTTGGTCCTCGTAGTGTAAAATAAGAGAATCTTTTTCTTTTTCTAATCTTAAAGGCTTACAGTTATAATAGTCAATCTCTCTTTCTTTTAGATCTTCCCGGGATAGGTTAACTAAAAAACCTGCCTCCTGCATATCGATAAAGAACATACTTAGATCCATCTCGGGAAAATTATTTCTTAAGACTCTAGCTATCCGATAATTATAGCCACAGCAAACTTTGGAACAATAACGGGCCTTTTCCTGTAAACTGCGAGAGCCATTACACTGTAAAAATACAGCTGATTCCGGTTCAAAACCAAGGTCAAATTTCAGGTTCTGACCGGTAAGCTGATCCTGTCGGCCCTCCAGCATATCCTCAAAATCACTGGCCCAAATTATTCGCTCATCCCGAAAGATCTCCGGGGTACCAGTCTCCAGCTCAGACCAGCGGGTATGTCCCGTTGCTAATATTACCTCAGAGATATCCGGTTGCTGTTCTTCAAGCTCCCCAGAAGAAGTTATTAGAGTAAAGCCCTCATCTTCTTTCAGACAATCAATAACAGTCGTGTCAAACAAAACCTCAATATTCTCCTCCTGATGAACTTGATTAAAAACAGAGTCCACCAGACAGAGATTGCAGCGGGTACATAAACTATCTGCTTTACAACCATAGTTTTTTATGTTCCCGCCCAGGCTATCCTCTTTTTCAATAAGCAATACCTGCTGCCCAGCTGCCGCTAATTCCGCTGCAGCTGTACAGCCCGCTATGCCACCTCCTATAACAGCTATTCTAGACATTTTATTCGCCCCTTTATTGATTAATCCAATTCTCCTGCACGTGATGCTTTGAGATAATTCATAGCATGTTGATCCTGGTCAGTTAGAACCTCTGCTGCTTTAACAAGCTTCATCATGTGTTCATCTAAGGGATCGATAATAGCTGAATCCATGCCCCGACTGATGCCCATGACTATAAAGGCCTGATTTAAAAGAGAACGATGGGGAAGTCCAAAGGATATATTGCTTAAACCACAGGTTATATGAATATCCTCATTGTAATTGGCCAGGGTCTCGATAGCTTCTAAAATCTGCAGGCCAACGCTACCATCTACACTGATTGGATTGATGATGGGGTCAACGAAAATATTTTCAGCTGGAACTCCATCTTCAATCAATTTGTCAACTAGCTTCTTGCCATAATTAATTCTATCTTCAGCATTGTCAGGCATTCCATCGTCACTCATGCAAAGAGCTACAACCTTAGCATCAAATTCTTTAACTATAGGAAGAACGTCAGCATATCTTTCTTCTTCCAAAGTTATCGAATTGATCATAGGCTTGCCTTCATGTTTTTCGGCTGCTGCTTTTAACGCTTCGGCGCTGGGACTATCTAAAGCTAGTGGTTTTTCAACAACATCCTGAACTACCTCAACTAACCACAATAAGTGATCAATTTCTTCTTCCACAAAGGCCCCGGCATTGACATCTATAAAGTCAGCACCTGCTTTTTCCTGTTTCAAAGCCACGTCTTGAATAAATTCCTTGTCTCTTTCGGCAATTTTTTCTTTGATTTCATCTCTAGTAGAATTAATCAATTCTCCTATTACTAACATAATTAACAACCTCCTGTAATTTTATTTTATACCAGATTAGAGCGCAAAATTATTCTTCCTGGTGGAAAATGACCCAGCTCCGGGTCTTCTTTACCAGCTAACAATTTTTTTAGCAATTTTGGTGACCCTTCTTCTTCCATATATTCTAAATTAACAAAATCAGCTATCTTCCGGGCCCTTTCTCTGTATTCTTCTAGTTTTTCATCGGCAAGCCAGGTGTTAATGAAGACCAAACGGGTATAATTTCTATATTCCATCTCAATTGTTTCCCTGGCCATCTCTTCCCCTACAACTTCCACATAATTTTTATATTCACTTAAGGGGTCACCTTCAAATTCAATCCAGCCTCGGGATAAATATATCGTCCCTGGAGAAGATTTAAACTCTTTCATATAATCCTCAGCCGAGCCTAAAAGTATTGAAATACAGTCATGGGCTCTGGGAATAATCAAAGTCGCTTTTTCAGCATTAAGTCCTGAGGTTCCATGGGAACATAAGCCGTATCCCAGTCTAATGGTACGAAAACCCTCTTCTTCACTTTCATCTATGGCTTCCTGAAGAGTATTATTTAATTTATCTGGAGTCCGATGGAGGCCATATTCCATAAACTGGCATTCCATTGCCGGGTCTAAAGCTTCTATTTCAGGTTTTATGGTGGAACAGGCAATTATTTTGTCCATTTCCTTCTCTCCTTATTCACTCCAGGGCTTACCAATAGCAGAAAATTCCAGTTTAGTTTCAATAAATATTTCATCATCTTCTCTTGAAGTTGATAATTTTCCGTACTTATCTTCTCTCTCCAGCTCAATTTTTAAATCTTTGCCTCCAGCCTCTTGCCCTCTTTTAAGGATATACTCTCTCCCCAGTTTTTCAGCCTTGGCTATAGCCTCTTCCAGGTCCTTAAAACCCAACCTCTCTTCCGGGGCATGGACCACATAACCAGCCCCCACTTCATCTGGTCGGATAATAATAGTCGCCCGCTCAATGATTTTACCCATAACTGTACCTACAGCATTGGCTACCTCTGCTGCTGGAGGAAGTTTTAACTCCGCCTTCAATAGCCGAGCTATATCAGGAAAATAAGCTCGAACTGGAGCACCTACTCCTACCAAAGGTTTTTTAAGTTCAAGGCTAAAATTCAAGAAATCTCCTTCATTACTTACCAGTAACCTTTCCAGGAGATATTCTGTCTCCTTAGCTGAAAAATCTATCTGGGCACCTTCCTGTTCCAGGGCTGCTTCTAAAACCAGACGGGCGATACGATAATAGATTAAAAACAATACTTCCTCGGCCAATTCTTCAGGCTCATTTTTGCGTCTCTCAGCCATTATTTTCAAAGCCAGGGTAGCTGCTTCCTGGCTCCAGTCTGTATAATCACCGCGCCAGTGCAAAAGGTCTGTAGGAGTTAAAGAAGCCCGATGCAAACAACCAGTCTCCACTAATTTTTCCCAGGGCAATAGCTCACTATCTATTTCTAAGATTTTAGCGAGTTTCCAGATGGTATGGGGCTTTTCTTTTATCACCTCTAAGACCTTTTTCTGGATTCTAGAGAGAGAAAATTTCTCTGGGTCCCTGATATGTACCAGGGCACTAACTGGTTGGTAAGTTAAGGGGAAAGGTTGGAATCTTTCGATCTGTTTTATCTCTTCCAATAAATGAGGGTATTTAGTGGTGGCCCAGGAGATAGGAAATACCCTCTGAGGACCAAGGTCGAGTTCTCCTTCAGATGAAACTTTTATTAAGCTGTCTCCGCCTAAACCTATAGTCCTAATATCTGCTGCTTTAATTCTGGTATGCCATCCACCTACTCTAGCACCCTGGGGGTTAATCCGGGGAGAACCCTCCTGCAAAATCGCTAAATCAGTAGTAGTACCACCCATATCGACTATAACTCCATCCTGAATACCAGCTAACTGGCGGGCTCCAACTACGCTAGCTGCTGGACCGGATAGAGAGGTCTCCACCGGGCGTATGCGAGCTTCTTTTTCGCTGATTAGACTTCCATCACCTCTTACTACCATTAGAGGAGCCTCAATCTCCTTTGCTGCCAACATCTTGCTGACACTATCAATAAGGTCTGTAATAAGAGGTAACAGCCTGGCATTAAAAATTGCAGTAGTAACTCTCTCATAAAATCCTAAATCAGAGCTCAACTGATGAGCTGCTACTACTGGATAACCTGTTTTTTCAGCAATGATTTGAGCAGCTTTCTTTTCTTGAATTGGATTTCTCACACTTAGATAACCACAAACTGCAAAGGCGTCAACCTTAGGGGTTAAAGCCTGAGCTGCCTCAATGATTTCTTTTTCTTCTATAGGTTCTTTGATTTCACCCTTTATAGTGCAGCCTCCCTTTACCACCTGCTGGTGGCGGGTAGGAAGATCTTCTTCGGGGTCAAATCCTAACATTATAGCCCCGACCTCAGCACCCTGACCCTCAACAATCGCATTGGTGGCCAGGGTGGTAGAGAGCGAGACTAATTTGATGTCATCTGCCTTTACTTTTTTTACAGCGAGAAGATCTGTCAGGCAATTGCCTATTGCCTCAGTTAAATCACTGCGAGTGGTTATCGTTTTGGTGCTTGCTATTATTTTCTCATTTGTTAGATTAATTACTACTCCATCTGTAAAGGTTCCTCCAGTATCTATGCCTAGAGCCAATTTTGCCATCTTCCCGCCTCCCTCAATCACGGAACCAACAAATTCTAAATTAGCCAGTAACTGAATTTTTTGCTAGTAAAAATCTTTAACCACTAATATGAACTATTAAAGATAAAGCACCTAAATTCCTGCAAAAAAGTTACATTTTGCTTTCAGCTTTTTTTACTATATCATCGAGCTTCTTAACGACATCATCGGGCAGTGGTTCCGGTTCATAGTTCTCTAAAATATCTTTGACTTTTTCATTGGCTCGTTCGAAGAGAGTCTTTTCTCCCTCCATCTCCCAGTTGTCATAGAAAACTCGCTGGAAGAGTTCTGGATACCAGGTTTCTTCTTTGAAATATTTCATGGTGTGTTCTTCTCCCAGGAAGTGACCACCGGGGCCTACTTTATCAATTATATCCGTTGCCAGGGTGTCATCGTTGACTTCAATTCCCCTGACTATTCTGCGAGCAAAGCCGATAAGTTCATCAGAAATTACCAGATTTTCCAAAGAAGCAGCATTACCATGTTCAATATAACCCACATCATGATTTAGATTAGCTCCAGATTGAGCCGTCATCACAATAGAGAGTGCATCTTCAATAGCAGCCTGCTCGTCTACAACCTTGGAATCTGAACATCCACAGGTACCAAACATCGGTATATCTAAATAATTTGAGACGTCAGCCAGGCCAGCCTGCATCAGATGAAATTCCGGTGCTCCATAGGAGAAGATAGTAGTATTCATGTCCATGATGGTGAAAACTCCACCCATAATAAAGGGATTACCGGCATTAGTCTGCTGATTTAATACTAATCCACTTAAACTCTCTGCTAAACCTGTGGCCATTGCCCCAGCCAGAGTAGCCGGCACAGTTCCACCAGCCATTATACAGGGCGTATAGACAACTGGCAATGATTTTTTCCCGGCCAGCACCAATTTTTGAGCTGCATCCTCAGCATGTTGCAGCGGTGAAATTGGTTCAGCATAAAGAGTCATAAAGGGATTATTTTTCAGCTCATCCTCTCCTCCTACTACAACTTCACACATTTCAATGATATCAGCATATCCTTCTACATCATTGGCTGTTATGACTATTGGCTTGGAAGTATTCAAAACCATAGCCTGGAATTGGTGACGATCATAAACAGGTTGTGGGACATCCTGCACAATACCCAAAGACATTACAAAGTCTAGATTTTCTAGAGAATCAATGGTTTTAGTGGCCATGGAAACAGTTTCTTTGCTAGCAGTTATCCTGTCTCCACTGTAGGGATCTATGAATTTAGGAGTATCTGAGCCAGTTCCAAAGTAAGCATTATTACCGGTCAATTCCATGACTCTTTCTCGTGTTCGGCTGTTACTCAAGGTTACCTTACTGGGAGCTGAAGATATAGCCTGATCAACCAGACGGGCTGGTATTTTGACTCTATTATCTTCAACAAAGCAGCCGGCATTTTCCATTATCTCTAAAGCTTCTTCATCATGATAAACTACACCGGTACTTTCCAAAATCTCCATTGAAGCTTCCAGTATCTTTTTTATCTGATCTTCAGATAAAACTTCTAATACTGTTCCAGAATTTACTTTATAACTGCTTTTCATGATTTACCCCCCTGACCTATTTATTCTTCTAGAAGTTCAAAGGCAAGATCCTTTGCAGAAGCAGCATCTGGTGCCCAGCCATCTGCTCCAATCTCATCAGCAAATTCTTTAGTTACCGGTGCTCCACCGACTATA
>PWEJ01000144.1 GCA_003553485.1 Halanaerobiaceae bacterium
ATCTGATATTTCCGGTTAAATTATTGATGCTGGCATTACCATACCGGGTCCTGATTTCCAGATCAGAGGTGAGATTATTAATTTCCAGATCGGAAAAATCAGCTCTGAGATTGAGAAAACCCTCCAGATCATTGAGCCTGACCGAGCTGTAACTGGAGTCGACTTTGACCTCCTGCTGCCAGTCGGCAAGCTGGATCAGACCAAAATCATTGCTGAGCTCCAGAGTCAGATCCCGGGGAGCCCTGATCTGGAGATTGGTCTGGACTTCCAGGCCGGTTTCATTTTCCGGCCGCAGCATCCGGATTGAAAGCTGGCCATTTTCCTCAATCATTTCAAGCTCTATCTCCTCTTGAGCTTCCTTCAGCCTGGCTTCAGTATTGCTCTCAATAATAACCTCAAAATCCACAGCAATATCATCCCGGTCTTCACTGCTGATATCGACCTCTCCGAAGCGGTTCTGTACAATTAGACCGGTTAAATTTTCTCCGGTAATCGCTTCCCTGCCGGAGAATTCTTCCTTGTATTCCAGATTGCCAAAGGTAAAACCTTCAAATTCAACATCAATAAAGGTCCAGTTAACTGCAGGCAGCAGACTGACCCTGGCATCCACTATGCTAAAAATCAGCAGAAACAGCAATACCAAAATTACAGTATTTTTTCTGTTCATGATTTATTTATCCTCCTGAAGTTGCAGGTTAAAAACAAGGCTTTGACAAAAACAAAACTTATTAAAAAAACTATAAAAATTAACCGCTAAAACAAAACTCTAAAAACAAAACGCCAAAACCAAAACTTCAATAACAAAATCAAACAAAATCAAGCTTTTAGAGGTGCATCTTATAATCTCCAGAGACAGATCTAAACCTCCAGAGTTCTTTCCAGCAGCAGGCTGGATACTACAAACATTATCAGCAGAATCAAAGCCGCAGCTGCCAGCCCCCCTCCGCTGACCTCAATCAGACCGGCGGCCTCCTCAGTCTGGCGGATGACAAAGTGCTGCACATCCGGCAGCCAGTCAAAGAGCCAGCCAAGATAGCCAGCTAGCCTGAAGGTTAGATAGTTAACCAGATAGAAGACCAGCAGGGTGACCAGCCAGCGAAATCTGTTAAAGAATCTGCTGGTCAGACTGCTGAGCTGAGCTGTAAAATAAGCAAAGCCGCAGAGCCAGAAATAGACTGCCAATCCCCAGCCCAGAACAGCTCCCCAGTTCAGGGCGGCAAATTCCGGGGGAAGAACCTGACTGACAGCAGTGAAGTTGTGGCTGATGATTAAATATATCCCGGTTGAACTGGCTGCCATGAGAATAATAAGAACTACTGCTGCAGCCAGAAATTTGGCCAGTACGATTTCATACCCGGAACGAGGCAGGCTTTTTAGCAGAAAGATTGTTTTTTCCCGCCATTCCCGGGAGAAAGTCCGATACCCCTGAAAGAGCAGAAAGAGTGGATAGATAATAAAGGGGAGATAAATTACTCCCAGAATGATCTGAATTGTTCCCGGTCGGGCCTGGTAATAAAGAAAAACATAGAAGGCTGCTGAAAGCAGCAGCAGAGCCAATCCGGAGAAAGAAATTTCTCTAAGTTCTTTTTTCCATAATGATATAAGTGCCATATCAGGCAAACACCTCCCGGGTCAATTCTTGCAGAGACAAATCATGCTCGCGGCGGAGATCATCAGCGTAACCTTCCAGCTGAACTCTGTCGTCGCCCAGCATGATAACATAATCGAAGAACTTTTCTGATTCCAGCACTTCATGGGTGGAAAGGATAACCGAGCTCTCTCCCCGGGCAAACTCCAGATTTAAGTTTTCCAGAATATAACTTCGGGATTGAGGATCAATCCCGGCCAGGGGTTCATCGAGAATATAAAGTAGGACATCCCGGGAAAGACTCAGGACCAGCTTAAACCGGGCTCGCATACCCTTGGACAGATCGGAAATTTTCTGTTCGGGCTTTAAGTTCATATCTTTTGTCATCTGATAGGCCTTGGATCTGTCAAAGCTGGTATACTGCCGGGCGAAAAACTCGATTAGATACTCCAGTTTCATCCAGCTGTAGAGATAATCATTTTCCGGCAAAAAAGCAAACCTTTCTTTGTTAATCCGATCCGGCGCCCTGTCAATGGTTTTGACCCGGCCCTGATCAGGATAGGTCAGCCCGGCCAGAATTTTTAAAAGCGTGGTTTTTCCGCTGCCGTTAGGACCTATTAAAGCAGTTAGCTCTCCCTGAGGAAATTTTATATCGACCCCATCCAGGGCAACTGTCAGACCATATTTTTTGCTAAGATTGCTAACTTCAACGATTGCTTCTCGAGTTTCTTTCATTCTATCAGCCTCCTGAATCTTACTATGCTTATTTTCATTATATCAAAATCGATTACTGCCTGAACGCTTATATTTTACTGATCTTGATTAAGTGTTTTTTCCAGTCTGCTTGAGATTTCACAATCTTCATAGCCTAAAAACCGCATTTGTTCAACAAATTCTGTAATAATATTTTGAGAAAGTTCCTGACTGATTTCTCTAATTCTGGCCTCGGACTCCGTGACAAAGGTACCCAGCCCCCTCTTAGTTTCTACCAATCCCTGCAGCTCCATTTCCCGATAAGCTCTCTGCACTGTGTTAGGATTAACATTCAATTCCTGAGCCAGGTTTCTCTGGGAAGGCAGCTTGTCCCCGGCTTCCAGCTTTCCCGAAGCCAGCTTTTTAACAACGTATTCAATTATCTGCTCATAAATAGGACGGGAAGTATCGTAGTGGATCCCCAAACAGCTCACCTCAGCTTTCTGCATTTCATATTTTTTACACTTCATATTATTATATGTTATATGTCAGAGGATATCTAAAAAAGATCATCAATTACTTACAGTAATAAATGACAGTTAACTTAGTGTACTATCTAACTAGTGCAATAGAATTATAACTCAAAAATTTCTTTCTGTCAAATAAAAATTTTCATCTTCCAGAAAAAAATCAAAAATTCCTGGAACAAATTATAGTTACTGATGTTCAAAATGTCCAAAATGCCTAAAATGCTAATAATGCTAAAACTTTATTGGATTGTCAGACCCTGATCAAATCAGAAATTTTTCTTTCGGGGAAATCATCAAGTTTAGCTCTGTTAATTTCTTTAATTTGCTGGCTAAAAGCAGTCAATTTGTAGCGACAGAACAAATTTTTAAAATTTTTTTGTTGTAAAGCAATAAAGGAATTGGCTTAATTTTGGTGAATACTATATTATCACCACAAACACAAAAAGCAGCAGAAAACACAAATAAAACATTAAAGGCAGCAGAAAAACAGTAGCAGAAAAAGACTGGAGCCTGCAGAAACAAATTTTTATGATGTCTTCATAACAGCATTTTTTTTATTATAACTCATAAGCTCATTACTTATTATTTAATCGATACTTATTACTTAATTGATTAATTCAATTTCATAAACCAATAAAATAACCAATAAAATTTTTCATAAAGAACAAAAAAATTACGGGTGGTGATTAACCTGAAAGTAATAAATCTTCCGGCTGAGATTGAAGAGATTATGACAGAATCAACTTTAAAGGTTTTGGTATCCGAAGGATCTGCCCAGGTTGGACTGGCAGTTTTGCAGCCAGGAGAAAAAATTCCGGAACAGGGATTTTCCA
>PWEJ01000059.1 GCA_003553485.1 Halanaerobiaceae bacterium
AACAGGATTAAAAGAATTAAAGAAGCGCCTTTGGATTCCATGATTTCAACTATTTCAAGCTGAAAATCAAGCATGCTTTCCCGTAAGATAAGAGTTAATTTACCAACTGATGGCGAGAAGACCCAAATTTTTATCGCAATAATCTAATTTTTCGATTTATACCCCCTCTATATCTACAATTCTTCATAATACAAAAATTACCTTTTTTGTTTTAACTAGAATACGAGATATTTTAGTAGCAGAACTTCACCTATGATTCCCGGGCTGAAAACTATCTAGTGGTGTATATTTTGCTCCTAAAACTCCATATAACCCCTATGAATAATTTATTTGAACTGGTAATGGCATGTATCGCCTATCTTTATAAACCTGATACATGTGTTATATGCAGTTCTATGGACAAAATCAGTACTACCACCGTCAAAATAATAAAGAAAAAGAACCAGCCAGGATAATCCATATATCTGACAAGCTCTGTTTTAAGGTTCAATTCCTCATAGGTAGACTGTTAATCCATTTCTTCCCCGGCATAACGGTATCATTTACCACAATAAATTATACAATTTAACAGAGAAATCATAGCCCCAAACCATCCTGCTTTCTGTTATTTGAAGGAACAGCTCCTGTCGTCGACCCCCTGGAGTTTTTACATTACTGCAGGTCGACGACATTTTCTTCCTTTCCTGCCCAAAATAAATACCACATCAGATTCTCACAAATAAAACATCCGCCCTATTTTCACTCTTAGCTTTCGCCTTCTCTCATCAACTCCACAAACTTTTCAGCCAGTTCAGGATCAAACTGGCTCCCGGCACATTTATTAACTTCGGTTAAAGCCTCTCCTTTAGAGACAGCCTGCTGATAGGGCCTGCCTGATGTCATCACATCATAAGCATCCACAATGGTTATGATCCGTGCTAAATAAGGTATTCCTTCGCCCTTAAGCCCCCGGGGATAACCATCACCATCCCAGCGTTTATGATGGGCCAGTATATCCTTAGCAACCGCTGCAAATTCTTCTGAGGCTAAAGCTATTTTATACCCTCTTTGAGGATGGTTTTTCATTATTTTCCATTCTTCATCGGTTAAATCCCCGGTTTTGGTCAATATTTCTTCTGGAATAGAAGTCTTTCCTATATCATGCAGGTAAGCAAGCAATGCTAATTTATCCAGTTCTGAAGGGGCCAATCCCTCTTTTTCTCCTAAATCACGCGCTAATTTAGTCATTCTTTGGGTATGCTCTTTAGTTTCATCACTCTTTGCTCCCAGAGCATTCAGTAAACTTTCGATTATTTTATTCTTTACACTCCGGCTGCTTGTCAATTTATTTTGCAGCATATTGTCATCAGCCTTAGTCAGTACACCATCAATATCCTCTTCTATCTCATTTTTTGTGGCAATTCCAGCTTCTAAAGAGACAGGCAGCTCATCTTCTCCTGTTTTCTCACAATCCTGCTGAATCCGCCGGTAAACTTTATGTGCCATTTTTTTGCTGGTTTTGGGCAGTAATATCACAAATTCATCGCCGCCATATCTGGCTATTATATCCTCACCTCTAAGGGAATTTTGCAAAATTTTAGCTGTTTTTATAAGCAGTTCATCGCCCTTTTTATGCCCAAGGCTGTCATTGATAATTTTTAAACCGTTTACATCAGCCATAATTAGGCTGATCGGAAGCTGGCGTTTTGTGTCCAATCTTTTCTTTTCTTCCTCAAAAAATCTCCGGTTATACAGATCTGTAAGCTCGTCATGAAAAGATTTGTGTTTTATCTCTTCCTGAGCATAAATTCTTTCTAATGCTGCCGCTGTGTGAGAAATCAATAGTTCTGCTAATTTTAAATCTTCTCGATTAAAAGCATTTGTTTTTGTAGCAATTGCCTGAAAAACTCCATAGTCTCCAATGGGTATACTAATTCCTGAATTAAAGACGCTTTTGATAGGACTGGCTTCCGGTTCCCTATCAATATTTTCAACAATTATGCTTTTTCCTTCCCTGTAGTTTTGGCTGATATGCTATCCTCCGTTATTGGCCTTGGCTCAAGTTTTCTGTTTACATTATCAGTATATGCTCGGGGAATAAGCATTTTATTTTCAGCCAGACGAACAATACAGAATTCGAAATTAAAAAGATTTTCTGCAGTTTCTAAAGTAATTTGGCAAACTTCTTCTTCGGAAGTTTGTTTTTCAAGCTTATATGCCACCTCATGCAGTTTTTCCATTCTATATTTTTGTTCCTCTAGTTTTTTCTCTTTCTTTTTCCTCTCCGTTATGTCCTGAGCAAAAGCAAATTCGTATTCTCTTTCTTTATATTCTAAATAAATGCTTGTTACCTGCACAGGAGAAATATTGCCATCTTTGGTTTTATGTTGAGTTTCAATTTCATTTATCTTATTTTCTTTTAATTGCTTCCAGTATTCCTCTCTATCCTCCCGGTAAAAGTCAAGATCAATATCAGATACTCTTTTACCGACCAGTTCTTCCCGGCTGTAATTAAGCTTCTCACAGGCTGTTTTATTTACATACTCAAATTCACCTTCAGGTGTAATCCAAAAAACAGCCATGGCAGCATTCTCAATGGAAAATTGAGTTAATTTCAGCTTTTTTTCCATCTTTTTCAGTTCTGTAATATCCATCGCCGAGCAGACCACATATTCCCCCTCAGCTTTACTGTTTAACTTAGGGATTTTAGTTATCGAGAGCAGCCTTTTTTCCCCTTTACTATTCTCTACCCACTCTTCAGTCTCAATTCTTTCTTTTTTCTGGAATACCCTTTCGTTCTCTTTAATGCAAATTTCTATCTTCCTCATATTTATTGCTTCCGAAATATTCTTATGCTCAATCTCCGATTTATTAACCCCCACAAAATCAGCAAAAGCCTGATTAACTTTACCATAAGTCTCTTCATCCTTAAGATACCAGATTTGAGCATCTATGGTGTCTAACAGCAGCTTCTGCTCTTCCATTATATCCTCTATATCCTCAGCCATTCTGCTCCCCCCCTCATTATCTCGCGTATTGTCAATAATATTAGCCTTACCATGCGTCAAATCCTCTATATCAAAATTTATTGAGCAAAAATATCTTTCAATTTATTATAAAAATCTTCATCATCACTGTGAATATAAACATATAAATTGGAAACATTAAAGGCATTGCTCCCGTCCCCGGGCTCTCTAAAGAATGATTCATTAATGTCCCCACCATCAATGTGCATTTCAACTCTAATTTCGTCAGGTCCTACATCCAACTTGGCTCCATCTTCCGCCCCGATCATTTCATAAAAAACAGGATCAACAGCATGAACTTTAAGTCCGCCTTCTTCAATATAAGTTATGGCTGAATCAATGTATACTCATAAGCTCCATTTGATGCCCCCATGTCACAGCCACCAATCATCACTGTCAAAGTTAATATTAATAATACACCAACTAAAAACTTAATTTTTCTCATCAATATATAATCCCCCAGCAAATTTCACTATCTACTTATACAATTAAATACACATACATTATTTTCCTGCCATAAATACAAAAAATTTCAGATAATTTCCTCAAGTTTTAAAAATCCGGCTTAGAAACTTTTCAAGAGACCTCTTTATCTTTACCTGCAATAACCTTATAATCTATA
>PWEJ01000136.1 GCA_003553485.1 Halanaerobiaceae bacterium
GATAATGGAAATGTTAATCAACTCCACCAGTCACCTGCAGTTGAAAGATGGCGTCCTGATAGTGTCAGTCCAGCAGCCTGACAGGCCTAAATATCGCAGATCTATAGAGGGTTTTTTCAAGAAACTAAATTCTCTGGATATTAAGGATGATAACGGTCTTGCAGATAAGATCAGATTTCAGCTGACCGATGTTGTTTCCAGGTGAAAAAGCTTTAAAAAAAGTGCTGTATATTTAAAAGCTCGCCCCTGTTATTATACATCATTAGGTCCAGTAATATCAGGGGATTGCACAAAAAGCTAGACCCTAAACTTTAAGAGCTCTGAAATTAATTCAACTCCATTATTATTATCGATGTTTCAGTTGTTTCTTTAATAAATTTATTTAAAAGCTGTTTTAGAATATTTATCTAATTTCCAATCTGGCACTTGGCATTCAGGGCAGGGTTTAACCATTCTTTTATTTCTTAACCAGCGAGCTGCTCGACTGTTTTTGGAATCTTTTACCTTTAAAACTTTATCACAATGCAGTTCAAGCTTTATATAATTCCCTTTTTTTTCAAGAGTTTTAATACCATGTAATAATCCGCTTCTAGAAGGCCAGAGTTTTATCCGTTTTAGAAGATTATATAGCTTTTCTCTTTTGCGAAAAACGTATTTAGTTTTATTTTTCTTTTTTGCTCTTCGATTAGCAGACATTTTATCCCCCCTGATTGGTTATAATAAAATATAAATATAACTAACAAAATTTGCTGATTAAAAAATAATAGAAATTCAAAACAGAAAAATTGGAGGAGAGTCCGGGAGTTACACCCGGCTACATGGGGTTAGAGCCCATGTGATCTTTCCGATCAACCCTCCTCATGTAAATTCTTGAAAAAATAATTTAATTAATCAACAATTTCAAAAAACCTTAAAATATCAAAAGGTATAGCAAATTGATATCAAAGATATATTACTAATTTTACCCTCTGGTAAAAGATTATTTTTAACGGTTATGATAATAAACGCCTCTATCAAATAAAAGATCTTCACTTTTGTCTAACTGAACCATTGTTTTATACTTGTCTTTTTTGCCTAGAGCAATAACAAGTGAATTCAAAAATATTATAACGGGAACAAAAGAATAAGTTCCTCCTGTCTCAATTTTAATTGATAAATTGGATCTGTCAAACAGGGGAGAGCTAAAAGAATCGGAGATTGCAATAGTATAAGCTCCAGTTTCTTTGGCATATTCTATAATTTCAACTGATTTGTCAGTATAAGGCGGATAACTAATAGAAAAATATACATCTTTTTCAGAAATGGTTTTTAATCTATCATATATATTTCCATAGCAAAGATTTAATAACGTAACATTGTCCATAAACTGTTTTAATATAAAAGAAAAGTAGTATGATAAGGTAAAGGAAGATCTTAGGGCGAAAATATAAATATGATCAGCCTTTTCTAACATCTCTATAGTTTGCAAAAATTTGTCATAGAGATTTTTATTGTATAAATTATTTAAAGCAGCTATATTGTCTTTAATTGAGTCATATAAAACATTTTTCTTTTTGTCATTGGCTTCTATAGAATCCTTTAATTCTTCCAGAGGAACGAATTCTTTTTTTATATGATTTTGGAGATTATTCTTTAAGTCAGTAAAACCTTCATATCCCAGCTCCCGGGCAAAACGGTAAATACTTGCCTCACTAACATTCAGTTCATCACTCAATTTTTCTAAAGTGCTGAAGGCAAATCCCCTATAATCATATAGAAGGTTATTGGCTACTTTTTTGTGAGTCTTTGAAAATTCATCATATTTTCTCCTTACTTCTTCAAATATCAAATTAATCAGCTCCCTTATCCAGCTTAGCTTTTGAACTATACTTAAAAGGATACTTGGCTTAAAATATTATTTAATTGATTTTCGACAATCATTTTGTTACTAATATAATATCATCTCAAATATTTCTATCAATTTTTTGATATTATACTAATTGGTTTAGGTTTAATTAATTAAAGATGCTTAAAAACTTTGTAGCCTTAAAACAAAAGCCAGAGCAAATTTATCACCGCAGAAAGAATGATTACCGAGCTGACAGTAATTGGAAGTCCGGCTTTAACCATTTCAGAGGTTTTATAGTATCCATAACTATAGGAGATAGCATTTGGTGGTGTATTGGCAGGGAGTAAAAAAGCCAGACAGGCTCCCAGGCCGGCTACCATAGCGAAAATAATTACATTCATATTAAAGCGGCCAGCTAAGGTTATGGCAATCGGCACAAATGTGCTGGAAGTAGCAGTCAAACTGGAAAAAAATGTTATACTAAAGGCGGAAACCAGTCCAATTGTTGTTAATATGATATATATGCTAGTTCCTTCTAGGGCTGTTGACATATAAGCTGCCAAAATTTCTACGACTCCTGCTTTTTCCATACCAGAACCAAGGGCCAGCCCTCCTCCAATTAAGATAAAAATCCCCCAGTCGATATTATTTTTGGTTTCTTGCCAGTTTACCACACCTATTGACGGTGCAAGGAATAAAAGAATTATTAAAACTGATGCAATATAGAGCCATCCTGAGACCAAAGGTAAAAAAGAATCTGAAGTCCACAAAAATACTGCCAGAGCAAAAAGAAAAAATATGTGTTTTTGGCTGGAGGTAAGTTTGCCCATTTCCTGTAATTCTTTTCTTACTTTTTTCACTCCACCCTCAATTTTTTTGATCTCTATGGGATAAATTACATAACATAAAAGTAACCACATGATTGGAATGATAAAAATGATTACCGGAACTGCCCTTAACATCCAATCTAGAAAACTAATTTGAATACCAGCTAAATCATCCAAGAAGGCAACAGTAATTGAACTGGCAGGAGTTCCTGCAGGAGTCCCCATTCCTCCAACGTTTGCAGCATATGCTATGCTTAACATCATAGCTTTTCCTAAATTACTTTTTCCTTTTTCTATATCCTCCATATTAATAATTCCTAAAGATATTGGTATCATAATAGCTGTAGCAGCTGTATTAGAAATCCACATTGATAAAAAGGCAGTTGCAATCATTATTCCAAAAATTAATCTAGTTGTCTTTTCTCCCATAAAAGAAATAATTCTTAAACTGACTCTACGATCTAAATTGTGTTTTGAGAAAGCTGTAGCAATTACATACCCCGCAAAAATTAGAGTATTAACAGGAGTAGCAATATGAGATAACCCTTCACCAATTTCCTGAATTCCAAATAGCGCCTGCAATACGATTATAACTAAAGCGGTTAAATAAATAGGAATGCATTCTGTTACCCAGAAAACAGCTCCAATTACTGCAATTGCAAGCATTATTTTAGCTTCATGAGAAAAAACTTCAGGGAAAGGTAATAATGTTATGAGAAAAGCTATAAAAAATGTTACAAGTATTATTGACAATTTTTTTTGACTTTTTGAGAGCTGCATTTTAAATTCCACCCTATGATTTGATAACTTCACTTATATAGAAAACCGCAGGTTGAAACTATCAAGTCAAGGTAAGCTTATTGTGTTTGTAGTAAATATTATAACTCCACAAAAATATCTTGCAATCTTCTGGGTTCTATATTCCAGGTTAGCCCGGAGTTTGGAAGTTTCTCTTTTCTGAAGAAATTCGGCAATCTGTTTTGAAACTTTCCAATTCCAGCTTTTTTATTAAATTCTAGCTCTGTAGCTATAGTCTTCCGACCAAAATTTAACATATCTTGAGGGGAGAAGTTTTTATCATATAACGCAGTCATGAGTTTAGCCGTTTTTTTGGCAGTGATATAGCTAGTCCCAATAAATAAACAAATACCAAGAGCATCGCACATAGCCGACATTATTTGCATTTCTCGGGATAATACGATTTTCCCTTCTGCTTTCTGAGGTTCAATATTTCTTTTACCTTCTTCGGTAAAACCTTCTCTTCCAGGTAGACAGTTGCCAGCAGTATGGTCAGACCCCATAGGTGAAGTAGCATAGGTAACCCCAGTGCCTTTTAAAGCTCTAGGATCATAAGCAGAAATTCCTTGTCCTTTTACTTCTGGAACTCTATCCACCCCTAGAACTTTGCCAGTGGTTTTAACTCCTTGAGTTAAAAGCTTTCCCATTAAAGTTGCTTTTTGAACTTCTTCCAAAGTATCTCTTAAAGCCTTTTCATCGCCAAAAGAAAGATAATCATTTTCCATGGCAACAGCCAGAGCGCCACCAAAATCCATGGTATCTATTCCAAAACCATCACAGAAACGATCTATTTCAGCAATTAGATCTAGATTATCTATACCAAGATTGCTGCCGAGCAAAGTGATGGTTTCAAACTCAAGAGAGGCCGTTAAAAATTCCCCTCCTTCATCATGGAAAATATTTGAACATCTAATTACACAACCTGGCATACAGGAATGTGTAGCTTTGCCATTTCTTTTTTCTTGAATTTCAGCTAGCCTTTCACCACTTAAATTTTTTGCACCAGAAAATGTGCCCTGACTAAAATTTTTGGTAGCAAGACCTCCTACCTCATTCATAGCATTAACCAAAATAGCAGTTCCATATTTAGTTAATGACTTTTTATTTTTGACAAGTTCCTGGGCCCATTCTTTACTCATAGCCTGAAACTCCGCTTTGTTTTTATAATTAATTTTGCTTGTATTACTATCATCAACCACAACCGCTTTAAGACCTTTACTACCCATTACTGCTCCTAATCCACCTCGAGCTGCCTGGCGGGAAGGAAATCCATCCCGATCAGTTACAGCACATGTTGCAATAGGTAACTTTCTCTCTCCTCCTGGGCCTATTAACATAAAACCATTCTCTTTTCCAAATTTTTTTTGTAATATTTTGCAGGATTGATAATTATCAACACCAATAATATTTTCAATTTTATCTGTGCTTATTAATCGGACCTTTTCCTCCGCTATCTTCAAAATGTACCATCTATTTTCTTCTGCCTTTCCTTCAATTATTACTGCCTTATAACCAAGTCGGGATAACTTATTTGCCAGAACACCGCCAGCATTTGATTCTTTGATTCCTTTGGTTAAGGGGCTTTTGCTTCCTATTGAAAGTCTCCCGGCAGAAGGAGCTGAAGTGCCCCCTAAAGAACCGGGGGCAATTATTAGTTTATTCTTCTCAGAAAAAGGAGGAACTTCAGGAGGAACTTCTTCAGCAATCAAAGTAGATGTTAGCAATCTTCCCCCTATAAATTTATATTTTTTAGGGCAAGCTTTATTTGATATTTTCTGTTTACTCATGTTAATCCGTAGAAAATTATTCATGTTAACCTCCTGATTTAATAATTATCAAATGACCATTTATCCTCTTAACCAGCAAGTTTATCCAGTATAATTATTTTATAGTTTTGCCAGAGAGCTATCCATGGCTTCAACTGCTTTGTCCATTTGTTCTTTGGAGATTGTAAGAGGTGGAGCAAATCGTACCACACTCCCATGAGCTCCTGCTTTTCCAGCTATCACACCTTCTTCTTTTAAATGCTCCATAAGGTTAACGGCTTCCTGTGAGCCTGGCTCTCTATTGCTGCCATTTTTCTTTATAATTTCAATAGCTATCATTAGCCCCTTGCCTCTAATTTCACCAACGCAGTCATGATTTTCCCCGATGGTTTTTAATTTTTGCAGGCCATATTCTCCTACCTCTTCTGCATTTTCCCAAAGTTTTTGCTGCTGCAGATAATCAATATTAGCTATAGTTGCAGCAGATGATACAGGGTTTCCTCCAAAAGTGCTTATAGAAGGGGCAGTAAAAGAATCTGCTATTTTAGGCTTAGCAATATAAGCCCCCATAGGGAAACCATTAGCAATACCTTTAGCCATACAAATTATATCTGGCTCAACATTCCAGTGTTCAATACCAAACATTTTGCCTGTCCGGCCGAAACCAGTTTGAACTTCATCTATGATTAATAGAGCTTCATGTTTTTGTGCAATTTTTTGGATTCTCTCAAAGTATCCTGGAGGAGGTATGACATATCCTCCAACCCCCTGAATTGTCTCAATTAATATTCCTGCTACTCTTCCACCACAGGCATGTTTAATAGTATCTTCTAGGGCCACAGTACAAGCGAGATCACAGGACGGATACTCCTTATCTAAAGGACAACGATAACAATATGGATTAACAGCATAATGTATACCAAGAGGATCAGGATGAATAAATCTCCAGGAACCCACCCCAGTCACGGCATTGGCAGTAGTAGTTCGACCATGGTAGCCGTGCCGCAGTGACACAATATTTTCCTTTTGAGTATAGGTCCTGGCTAAATTAATCGCTCCATCTACAGCTTCACTTCCTGTATTAACTATAAATGATTTTTGCAAATTTCCTGGTGTTATTTCTGCAAGCTTTTCTCCTAGATCAACCATAGCTTCTGTTAAAAAACAGGTAGAAACATGTTGTATTCTTTCTAACTGTTCAGCCACCTTTTCAGTAATCTCAGGATTACAGTGTCCGGCATTGGTAACCAAAATACCACTAAAGCAGTCCAGGTATTGATTGCCTTCAGCATCAAACATATATTCCATATTCACATCTTCAACTAAAATAGGCTCTTCATAATACTGATGAAGCAGAGACGGCATAAAATATTTATTAGCTTTTTCAAGATATTTCTTAGTCTTATTATTCATCGATAAACCCCCTAAGAAATTTATAATAGTTGATTTATTATTAAGCTTTTAACTTCTTTATATAAGTTTTTAATTCTTTATCTAGATTTTCATCAATCAAAGAAGTTGGTCTGTTAACCAAGATTGATTTATATTTTCTATTAGCTTTAATTACAATATCTTCTCCGCCCTCTTTTTCCCAATCGTCATAGGAATCCCAACAAGAGATAGAAGGCCGCCATCTATCTCTAAAGTTTTCAAAGGTGTTAGGATGGGTTAAATATTTTCCGCTGTGACCGACTTCTTTAATGACTCTGACATCTTCATCAATAGTTGAAGCATCAACTCCCTGTAAAATTCTTTTCATTCTATCCAGTAACTCCAAATCTATAATTAGCTTTTCATAAGATGTAGTCATTATGGAATCCAGGACTCCAAGACTCTCACTTACAATATCTGCCCCAGCGGCCAGAAGCAAAAAA
Source organism: Halanaerobiaceae bacterium (assembly GCA_003553485.1). GTDB lineage: Bacteria > Bacillota > Halanaerobiia > Halanaerobiales > Halarsenatibacteraceae > T1SED10-84. The sequence goes on from PWEJ01000136.1 coordinate 7,094, forward strand.
ATGTTTTGCATAGTTTCATATCCGGCTTGGCAGTCTACCAACTTTGAATCTGTTAGTGATGACATGGCCTTGGTGGGCAAATTATATAAATCATTGCCAAGCTGAAGGCATGCTACATCAATTAAGGTGCCTTCGGGACTGCCAGTAATATAACTTGCATCAGACATATCTGCGGCTGTAGATGCAGGCATATATATTACAACACTTCCAGGATTTATTAGTTGAACTAATACCAGGCCAGCAAGAATCTCAGCATTTTGTTGAATAGCTGTCCCAATTAAACTAACAGGACCAGTAGCGCCTGCTAAAGCACATGGTATAATGCTGACTGGTTGGCTGCGCTTTGCATAAGAAAGAATAGTTTCTAAGGGGACAGTGTCAAACCTCAAGGGACTTAAAGGACATACTCCAGCAATTATAACATTATTTTCTTTGAAAAAATTACTGCTTTTATCTATAGCCATCTTTACCATTTTAAACATTTGGTCCTGTTCTTTTTTTCCTCGCACCATGCCTACTAAAGGTTTATCAGTGTGTTTTAATAAGCTGTACATTATATCTAAATGTCTCACTTCTTCCGGAATATCATTGGGCTCTACAGGCATAGAACCAATTAAATCTACCATATCACTGGCCTGACAAATCTGATATATATTAACCAAATCATCCAGGGTACCTTCACGCCTTCCTTCATTTCTATCTTGAACGAAAACTGGACCCACATTAGGTTGAATAGCAACTGAGTCTTCTTCTTTCCCTATTGAAATTGAATTATCTTCATTTCTAGCCCATAATTTAAAATCAGCAGGTGCAGATTCCAAACTTTTTTCTACCATTTTTTTGGGGATATAAACTGTTTCACCCTCTACTTTTGCTCCATTTTTTTTGAAAATATCCAAAACTTCTTCTGAGTTATATATAACCCCGGTTTCTTCTAAAATTTGAACTGAAGCTTCGTGAACCTTCTGTGCCTCTTCTTCAGTTAAAACTCTAAATTGAGAAGCTTTAGCCATTATAAACCCTCCTTTAACCCCCTCCCTATAGTTAACGGGAGGGGGTGAAGTTTTTTTAGGCATTTAATTCTTTTTTCGCTTTTTTAATGATAGAGGAGAGCTCATCTTTTACATCAGATGATAGAGGTTTAGGATTATAGTTATTTAAAATCTCCTGGGCTTTTTCTGAAGCCACTTCAGTTAGTGTCTTTTTGCCGTCATTTTCCCAATCTTGTCTCATTCTCCTATCTAATAGTTTAGGTTGAGATTGAGTTTTTTTCATGTGCTTAACTGTATGCTCCTGCATCAGAAAATTACCAGTTGGTCCTACTTCATTTATAACCTCAACTCCCAAGCTTTCATCATCAGTATTTATTCCTTCTAATACTTTTCTGGTCATTCTGGCTATCTCATCGTCAATGACAAATTGTTCAAAACTGAAAGTATTTCCTAGCTCAAGCATGCCTGCTCCATAAATCATATTGGCACCTGCCAATGATGTTAATAAAGCGGACATACTTTTTTCATGGGCAGCCTGGGCATCAGCAACTTTGCTATCTGCCTAACCACCAGCAACCCAACTTGGCAGGAGATAATAACGTGATAAAGCAGCTACAGCTGCGTTAATCATTCCTAACTCCGGTGCTCCTACAGAGGCTGTTGTTTTCTTTAAATCCATTATAGTGGTGGAACTTCCATAAATTACTGGAACTCCTTTGTTAACCAGCTGAGTAAGGACCAAGCCTGCAAGGACCTCGGCATTATGAGTTACCAGTGTGCCGCCTAAAGTTACAGGTGAAGAGGCGCCGCCCATGGCCATTGATAGAATATTTACAGGAACACCCTTTCTAGAGGCTGTTATAATGGCTTCGCAGCCTCCTTCAGTTATTTGCAACGGGCTGGTAGGACAAACTACAATCGAAACCAATGGTCTTTCTCTTAATTTATCCATTCCACCAGCCACTGCAGAAGCCATTTCTAGTAAATATTCTGTTATTTTTTTATTTAAACCTCCCAGAAGAATAGGCTTGGTAACATTATTAAGACAGGCATCTAATTCATGAAGTGAATGAATTTTTCTTGGAACATTGTTGGCCGAAAGAGGCCGTAGACAGACATCTATATCTTCTAGGGCATCACACATTAAAGCACTATTGGCACAGTCCTCTTTAGTGGAGTCTCTATATTCTCCTGTAAAGGGGTCAATAACTTTAATTCCTTCCCCAAAGGTGGTGAAATATACTCTTTTCCCCTCAGCAACTATATCATTTTCGGGGTCTCTTCCAGCCAATAATATTTTACTGGGGGCTGTATTTATAGCATCTTCTACTATATAGGGAGGTATTTTTACTATTTTTTCGCCTCTATCCACTATAGCTCCAGCATCCTCAAATATGTCAAGTGCTTCATCAGCAACAAATTTGACACCAGTTTTTTCTAGGACTTCTAAAGTAGCATAGTGAATATCTCTAAGCTCTTCCTCAGAAAACATTTTCAATCCGAAGCCCTGCATTGAACTGCTTCCAGCTTTAGTTTGTCTATTCAAGTCAATCCCTCCCATCTTCTTTAATTTATTCTTCTTTTCTTGAGTTGCTTTGAGCATCCTCCGCAGTTACTAAACTATCTTTATAGGAACCAAGAACAGGGTCATAGTCTTCTTTTAACCAGCGCACCATTGATATCATAAACAGGATTAATACAATGACTACCGGCAGTCCAAGTAGCACTGAAGAAAGCCGAACGGGATCCAGTCCACCTACCATCATTAAGCTGATAGAGAGCAGGCCTAGCACAATAGACCAAAAAAACCTATTCCATCTATGGGGTTGTTCGTGAGCGTAAATTTTCTTGTAGGTCATAGAAGCTAGAGTGTAGGCTGAAGAGTCCAGGGTAGTGGCTGAGAACACCAGTGCTACAACAATAAATAGCAGCATCACAATGGTGCTTAATGGTAGAGTTCCTAATACTGCTGGAACAACTGCTTCCTCACTTACTTCGGCCAAAACTTGTGTCAGATCAGCTATACCAGCCATCTGGATATCCATGGTGTAACTGCCTAGAGTGGCGAAAAAGACCCAACAACCGAGGACACCAAAAGCTCCAGCCTGAAAAATCAATTCTCTCATAGTTCTGCCTTTGGAAATGCGGGCGATAAAAACTCCCATATATATAGAATATGCTGCCCACCAGGCCCAGTAAAAAACTGTCCAGGCTTGAGGAAAACCACCTTCAACAACTGGATCAGTCCAGAGGCTCATTCTAATGAAGTTGCCCAATTGCAAACCTATAGTATTAGCAGTATTAGATAAAATAAAGAGAGGAGCACTGATAAATACTATGAACAGGAAGACAAACACTAAATAAAGATTTATATCTGCTAATCTTCTAATACCCTTATATAATCCCAGATAAGCACTTAAAGTAAATAGTGCAATCCAGAATACCAGCACACCTATTTGAAGAGGCAAACCATATGGAATACCGGTAGCTTCACTTAAAGTATTTGCTATCATCGGAACAGCTACTCCCAAAGTAGTTCCTGTTCCGCCAATAAAAGCCAACATGACTATGGCATCAATTATTCTTCCCAGAAAACCATCTGCATATTCTCCTATAGCGCCCCGGCATATTACGCTAGCTTGTAACACTGGTTGTCTTTTAACATAGTAAGAATAAGCGACAACTACTCCAGGCAGTAAATAAAAAGCCCAGGCACTGATACCCCAGTGAAACATGCCATAAACCGTTGCCCATTCAGCAGCGGCGGCCGTTTCAGCTTCTACACCAAAGGGAGGCCAGGTAAAATAATGTACTGTTTCAACCATGGCCCAATACATTAGTGAAGCACCAACACCCGCTGTGAAAAGCATCGCAATCCAACTAAATTTAGAAAATTCGGGATCTTCATCTTTGCGACCCAATTTAATTCTGCCATAACGACTTAGACCAAGCCAGATCAAAAATATCAACATGACCAGGACCAGTATTTGAAAGAGCCAATCAAATCCATGGGTAAGATCTTCAAAAAGAGCACTAATGAGGGCTTCACTACCCTCAGGATCCCTGATAACTAAGAGTGACAGAACTAGGACAATTACCGCTACTCCACCAAAAATTAACCTGTCAAGAGGTCTACCACTATCTTTTTGTTCTTCTTTCAAAAATAATCACCCCTCGTATAATATGGTTGAAAGCGATACTCTCCCATAGACATTTTTAGAGAAAACTGCTACAGCTATCATATCAATCTTTTAGCAGGTGTAAAAAACCTATTTTTACAGGAAATGGATTAGATGAGGGTAAAAGAATTGCTGGTAAAGCTTACATTTACTATTATTTTTCTCTGCTAAAATCTATTTTTTTGCCAGTTCAAATATTTTATCAACTGCTTCATTAGCATTTTCTGCGTAGGCATCAGCACCGATTTTATTAACCCAGCGTTCAGTAACGGGAGCTCCTCCAACTATAGTCTTAAATTTTTCCCGCAAACCTTTTTCCTTAAGATAATTTTCCAGCTTTTCAGTCTCTTTCATAGTGGTTGTTAATAGGGTGCTTGTTCCAATAATGTCAGCATCATTTTCTTCGGCTTCGGAAACAAATTTTTCTACCGGTACATCAGTGCCAAGGTCAATAACTTCTATGCCATTAGCTTCCAGCAGCGAGGCTACGATACCCTTGCCGATATCATGTAAATCTCCTTCAACACTTCCTAAAACAACTCTAATAGTTCCCTCCTTAGCACCAGATTCAACTCCTAGAGCTTCATTAACAATTGTGGTAGCAGCTTTCATAGCATTTGCACAGCTCATTAGCTGAGGAAGAAATAATTCTCCTCTATCAAATAACCTTCCTGCTTCAGCTATTCCTGGTGTAAAACCTTTTTCAATTATTTTCAAAGGATCCAGATTCTTGTCCAGCGATTTTTGAGCTAGTTTTTCTGCTCTGGCTGTATCTCCTTCCAGAACAGCATTGGCTGCTTCTTTAAAAAGTTCTTCGCTCATTTTATCCCTCCCAGTCCGATTACTCTTCAATAAGTTCTAAAACTAGGTCTTTAGCTGAAGCAGCATCAGGCGCCCAGCCGTCTGCACCTATTTCATCGGCAAATTCTTTGGTTACCGGAGCTCCACCTACAATTACTTTAACTTCATCTCTCAACCCTTCTTCTTGAAGCACTTCGAGAACATCCTTCATTTCTAGCATAGTTGTAGTTAGTAGCGCGCTCATACCCAGCACATCTGGTTCAATCTCTTTCAAGCATTTTACAAATTCTTGAGCTTCCACATCAGTTCCAAGGTCAGTTACTTTTAGCCCCCCACTTTCAAGCAGCATTCCTACTAAATTTTTGCCAATATCATGTAAATCGCCTGCTACAGTACCAAGAACAACCGAGCCAGCTTCTTCTCTTCTGTCTTCCACCAGAAGAGGCTGAACAATGTTCATGCCTGCTTTCATGGCCTTGGCAGACATCAACACCTCTGGTACAAACATATCTCCAGCTTTAAACCTTTTCCCGACAACATCCATTCCATTAATTAGGCCTTCATCAATGATTCTATTGTGATCTACACCTTCGTCTACCGCCTTTTGAGTTAATTCCTCTACCTTCCCTTGATTTCCCTTAATAACATTATTACTTAGCTCCTCAAAATTCACCATTACCCCCCCCTTATAAGTTGGCTTTGTTTTTAAATTTTTCTACAGAATTAATTTCTATATCCAGTAATTTTGCAATATTGAATTTTGCTTCTATTCCCATAGCTTTGCCAGTGTCTGGTTGAATCTTACCCAGATTTAACTCCTCTCTGACTTCTCCCATTACTACAGGGTCAGTCAATTCCGAAATCTTAACGTCGAGTTTATCAGCAACATATTTCTTAGCCTCGTCAATTCTCATGTTTCGGGACATAAGCAGGCGCGCTACCAGGTCTCCAGCAGTGCGGACTCCACCCATTCCCGAAGCAATTGAATGACTTATTACCATTCCTCTGGCATCTCCACTCCCTACCTACAATCCATCCATTTTCCCTATCTCAGTCATGGCCACAGAAGCTCTACTTACAGAGTCAATGGGAGGAGTAGCTACCATTGGAACTCCGCCAACTCCCATTCCGACGTTAGCAAAAACTGGAATGTCTGCTGCTTCAGAACAGGCTTTCATATAAGTTACAGCCCGTCCAATATTTTTAGGAATTGATTCGGAAGTATTAATATTAGCTACGGCACCAAAAATATCTACCCCAGCCTTTTCCGCTAATTTAACCTGTTCATGCGGGTACAAACCGGCAAGATTAACTCCCTCATATTCTAATTCTCCATGAAATCCCAGGATATGCTCTCCAGCCATTCCAAGCTGGATACAAACATCAGGATGTTTTTCCTTTATTTTTTCTATTGCTTTAAAAGCCGCATAAACATCAGGTTCACCCGAGGACCCTGTAGTGTCAAAATTAATTCCGTCCGCTCCAGATTGATACATTTTACTGCTGACATAAACCATATCCTGAATTGCTTGCTCTATCATGCCCTCAAATGCAGCCCGGGCTTCTTCTATTTTTCCTTTAGGCATTAATTCAGCGGGATTCTCAAACTGACCATCAGGCTTGCTATATAAAGACAAGTTGGGCATGGCACCATAAAAGACTGGCAAAACTGTAGATAAAAGAGCTTTTTCCAGCTCTACCTGTTCTTCACTGACAATAGGTTTAACAGGTTTGAAGCTGTAATCCACATGGGCATGTTCTGCTGTATCCATACAGAAAACTCTTTCAAAAATCTCTATGTCAGTGATTTTGCCAATAGAGACCGGGGATCTTCTTACTTTTAAATGTCCGGCATCTACTGTTAAAACCACTTCGTTGCCCTGAGTAGTTCCAACAAATCTGTTGGGTAGAGAATAAATCTCAGTAAGTCGATTTACTTCGTCTTCTGTGAGAGGATCTACTTTGGCACGATCTGCAGCATCTTCAACTCCTTCAAAAATATCATTCCTGATTTCTTTTTCTCCCATTTCAATAGCTCTACCATCACCCATTCTTGTTTTTACCATAAGACACCACCTTTAAAATTATTTTGAATTAGTAGATCAAAATTATTTATCAAAATTTAAATTAAAAATGAACTTCTTATTATTCATATTACTGAAAACCTTGAAAAGTCACACTATTCGGTCAAAAAAAATCTATTTAAAAGTTAAAAACTTATATTGTAAATTAACAGAAAAAATCTTACTTTATGTTTTTATTTATGGATCTTCAACACGCTATATATTTTAGGAAAAATATTTTGGAAATTTTTTTGGACAAACATTCACATCAGTTGGACTCTTCATTGAGAATATTATCATAAATAAAATATTTTTTCAAGTAAAATAATAATATAAAATATATTTTTCATATGTAGGCACAATTAAAAATAGACAGATAAAAACATTAAGCAAAAGTAATTACCTAAACAAAAAGTTGGGTATTGTAATGACTTTAATTAATATTTTAACTTTACTGCCATATTTTTTATTTAAGTTTTGATATTGATTCTTCCCCCGAAGTTTTCAGTCAACAAAGTAAGATTTTTGATGGAACCTTATATACAAAGGAAAAATTCTAACACCTTGCTAAAAATAGCAGGTTTTTTAATCCTGCCTTGGAGAAAATTGCCTTAACACTTAAATACAACAAAACACATGTTATGCAGATCTTTTTTAGCAAGTATCGCTGGAATGAGAATAAGATTCACAGCCTTTACCAAAATAGGCTGGCTGGTTTGCTTTTGATGTTTTCTTCAGTAGGCATAAAGATTTTCTTGAAACCGTTGGCGATCTTTCCATAAGCTTGACGTATGAGCAATGCTTTCAAGAGAGCAAGAGCGCGATCTGGGCATTGCTGACTATTAGCTTATAGCTTAGAACCTGGCCCCACTGGCACCGGCATATGAGTTATGTGTTCCTGTCCAAGCTTTTCCTGTAAGAAGTCAGCCTTAAGTTTAACAAAACCAAGAAACCAATTCTGACCCTGTCATTAACAAAAATACTGGTTACCGCTGTTATAGATTCCTATAAAAATACCCATAATCTTAAAAAAATGAAATGCTATTTACGAAGAAACCCTAAAAAGCTATATTAATGGGGATAATTTGGTTTGTTTTTAAAATGGCAATGTTAATGATATTTGGTTAAAAATAAGTGGCAAATATCATAGAGCATAAGAACCGAATATCCTAAGCTCAATCTACAATATGGGAATTTTTAAGCATAAAACATTCTTATGAGAAATATGAGCGTTATTAATGTTAAAATTGCAACAGGTAAATATAAAATCATATCAGGATGACTAAAACCATTAATCCCCACTCTCCCTCACCTGCACCCTGCCATTTTTCACAACTAAACCATGTTCAATTCCCTCCTGGCTTAAACTGAGGATGGCATCTTTACCACCGGGCATATCCTCAAGCTCTACATTTAAAGCCA
>PWEJ01000094.1 GCA_003553485.1 Halanaerobiaceae bacterium
ACAAAACCCTCACTATAAAACAAGAGATAGACCGAAGCGGCAAAGGCTAAAATGATGATGATATAAACCGCCAGGGGTTGGTCGTGGTAGAACTTTTTTGGTTTGTCATCAGTATTATTAAAACTGGCCATCTGCTTTTACCTCCTTAAGTATAGCTCAAAAATATAAGAGTGCCAGGTTTAACCTAAATTTGAACACAAAGTACCGGGTGCTTCCCCAAATTTAAGACTTGGTAGAGCTCTATAGGACAAAAAATTACGTTTTTAGAATTTACTTATTCCCTTGAGGCTTTCATACAGGAGTGGAAATGAATTTTATAATAATTAGTGGCAATAAAAGTAATCAGATTTAATGATGCTGGATAACTATATATGTTAAGTTAGCCTGTTTTTCTATATTACCTTTTCCTGTAACTTCCTGCTCAATGAAGCCATCGGTATAGGCAAAAAAGGTTTTTCCTGGTTGCAAATTTATTGCAGATTCTTCATATTCAAAATTTATTCCTTTAAAAGGAGTAATGGATAATCCTAATGCTATAAATATTATCAAATTTATACAAAAAGCTATAATAACTAAAAACTCTATTAAACCCCTTTAACTAATAATATTCTGAAAAAACTATAGAATTCCTTTATTGTTATGTTCCTAAATTTACTATTCCAGTAATTTTCAAAATCATTTTATTTTTTTATCTCTATTAATCATGATTATATATCAAGCATTTATGTTGACATGATGCAATAATTTTGTTTATAATTACATGGTAGATATGAGGCAATATAAGAAGCAATTATATTTTACAAGCTCGCATATTCTCTTATATTTGCAACTATTCTACTTAACTCATTTTCAAAAAGTGTCTAACTCTCTGATAAGGGGGTAATTATTAAATGGATAACAGAACAAAACACTTATTTTCTCCTTTCATCAAAACTAGTCTTTTGGTCGTTTTGATACTGACAGCTACATTAATGTTTCCCATAATTTTGTCGGAACATGCTTCTGCACAGGATAATTCGGTTAGGGTTGAAAGAGGCTGGACACCAATACCAGATGGCGAAGCTTATTCTGAAACCGACATCACAATGAAAAATGAAAAACTGGCTATCACAGTTACTGGCTCTGACGGTTCTACTCCACCCTGGGGAGTACCATATGGCGGCATACTCGATGGTGCTGCTGTAGTGGATGGAGAAATTCAGACTGATCAGGTTACCCTGATAGATTTTCTACCCAACCGCTGGGCTGCCTGGCCTACGGAATATCAGGAATTGGAAATTATCGAAGATAATCCAGAAAGGGCAGTGGTTGAAGCTCGCAGAGACTGGAATGAAGTAGACCTTGTTACTACTTACACACTGGAATCAGGAGATAATTTTGTTAATATAGATACCACCATGGAAAACAACAGTGAAGAAACTTACACTGACATGAATTCTGGTTACAGCCTGGCAATAGAAGGTGGATGGATTTTTGTTCCAGGAGGTCGCGGCCCTCGTGAAGATACTCTGGCTGACTGGATGGTAGGTTATAATGAAGGCTGGGCATTTGGGCTGCATTCAGATTATCACGAGCTGGTGGAAGGCGGTACCACCTGGACCGAGCAGTATGAAATACAAACCATGGAATCAGGTGAAACAGTGAGCTATTCTACCAGACTCCAGGTCGAACCAATAGGAGATGCTGCCCGGGTTAATAAATTCAATATGGATTTATCCGAAACGGCAACCAGAAAAATCTCTGGAGAAGTCTTTGACTCCCAAGGTAATCAGGTGGATACTCCAATAGTAATTGCCTATAAAAATAATGATATATACACCTGGACAATCGGAGATGAAGGCAATTATGAACTAAAACTACCTGAAGGTGATTATGAGCTGGAAACTGTGTTTGAAAATGCTCTACCCAGCAGTCGTCAGGAAGTCTCTATTGGGGGTGAAACAGAACAATATCAGGCAGATTTTGATGACGTCGAAGCACCAGGAGAGTTCGAACTTCAAATAAGTGATGATTTCTCGGCTGATCCTTTAGATGCCAGAATTGAATTAGAAGGTGTCCCGGAATATGTTCCGCGCTTTTTAGGAGTAGAAACGCGATTTACCGAGCTGGAAGAAATGGGTAAAGCCAACTTTCCCCTGCCTCCAGGAACATTTGACATGCAGATAAAATCAGGGGCTAATTTTGTCAGCCAACCAGAATTGCTGGAAGATATAACTATTGAATCCGGTGAAATTACTAGTAAAGAAGCAACAGTTGAAATTTTTACTGATCCTGCTGAAGACAATTGGTATGGAGTCGATCTCCACCAGCATTCTGATATTGAAGATGGCTTAACTTCTCCTAAAGATCTGGTAAGATCAAACCTGGCTGGACAACTAGATCTGGTGTTTTTAAGCGATCATGATAGTGTGGAAAGGCATGAGGAAGTTCATAATTACAGTGAACAGAGAGGAGTTCCCTTTATTCCCAGCATAGAAATTTCACCCATGTGGGCACATTTCAATGTTTATCCTCTACCTTTAAGTTATGATGAGCTGCCCGAAGATGGCGAAGCTAGCGAAATTTTTGCCGCTGCTCGGGAGGTAAATGAAGAACCTGAAGTAGATGATGTGGTTATTCAGGTTGATCATCCATGGATATCCTACGGATATTATTACAGCCTGCAGGAAGATGATATACCGGGAGGTTATGATCCTGGTTATGATGTAGTTGAATGGTTTGCTGATAGAGAAGAAACTATAGAATATTTGGCGGAAGAATACTGGGATAATGGAGGAGAAAAGTTCCTGGTCGGTTCAACGGATGTTCATGATGTAGAAACAACCGTCACTGGTTATCGTCGAACTTATGCCTATGTGGAAGATGAGCTAACACCGCAAAATTACAGTTCTGCTGTAAAAGAAGGAAATGCCTTTGTAAGCTATGGCCCCCTAATTTATCCTGACCAAATGTTTGGAGAAAAGCACGAAGCTGAAAACGGAGAATTTCAGCTTTCTTTCCGAACAGAAGCAGTTAAGGGTTTGCAAGAAGTACACATATATAACAGTGAGGGAATAAAAGAGTCGGAACTCTTATCTTCTGAGCACGTTCCTCTGACAGCTCCACTAGAGAAAGAATTCAACTTTGAATTAAATGTCAATGAAGATGACTGGTTCCTGATAAGAGTTATTGATGAAGAAGGCAACAATGCCATTTCCAATCCTATCTGGGTAGAAGTAAATTAAATAACAGATGCTAAATATTTTAACCTGAAAACTACATTATAAATCTTACTCCCCCCATCGGTTATTTTTGTTCAACCGGTGGGGGTTTTACTGATTAACTAACAACTAAATCCCTCTCTTCTTTTAGTTAAAGTTAAGTATAAACTATGTCCAAAGGTAATAGCTAAGAGGTTTTTAAATATTTTATTCCTTGCCTATTTTCGGTTCTCAAAGATTTAAATTTGTTAAAAAGACTAAAATATGACTGAGATTTGAGCAGGATATGACTAGCCCTATTGCAAAAAATAGTATAGTATAATATAGAGAAAGATATAAGCAAAATTAGCAAAAAGCCACTCTTATTATGCCGGAAGAGGTGAATGTTATGTTTAAAATCAACTCAAAATATCTGAATTTTATAAAAAATAGCGGCATTTTCTTATTACTACTTGTTCTGATTCTGACAACAGGGCTAATAATAACATTTATGCCTGTTTTAGCAGAGAATAATGGGCCTGGATTGGACACTTGTGGGTACCCATAATATATCTTATGATTAATATTCTCATGGATCAGCTTCTGGCCATAGAGCAGTAAGTTTCTTAGTGATTAATAACCGACAAATGATTATCAGAAGGTGAGGTGAATAAGATGAAAAAGATATTTCTAATTACAGCCCTGCTGAGCATGATTTTCTTTTTGACTGGAGGTATATTTATGGTCAATTCTGCAGGAATAATGGGAACGAGAGTAATAGATATGATATCTGTCTTAGATTGTCCTACAATAGGATTTGTGGTGGTAAATGAACTCGATAATGATGAGTTGTTGATCACTATTGAAATTATCGCTCCACCCGAAGCCATGGCCGATGAAGTTTTCGAGATTCGCTATGGCCAGGGTGAAGAAATGGTATCAGCCAGAACAAGAATTAATGAATTTGGCAGAGGTACAATAAGTTTAAAAACCGCCAGAATAACCGATCAAATGTTGGAAGGCTGGATAGTAAACGCCCCGGAATGGGCCATTGAAATGTTTACCGACCACCCCAATCTGCTGGTAGAGGAAGGTAACATGCATGCTTTGGCCACTATTGAAGCCTTATAAAAAAAGGTTTATAAAGATTGATTACGCTAAAACCCCATGAAGCCAGATCAACAGCATGGGGTTTTGCCGATTTATTATATTTTCTGCAGACTGGAGACTAGGGTACCGGGGCAGCCAATAAACACTAAGCATTTTTTTACAACATTCAATTCACAAATTTGTGTGCTGTGCCTTCTCTATATTTTTTTAGCTGTTTATAGCCAATTGCAATAATCCATACATAGGCTAATGTTTTAGGTATCATTAGTGAACCTAAAATTGGATAGAAAGATGATCCAATAGCAACTGGAAGATAAAATGCAAAGGACAGAAAAACAGCTATAGAAATTAATTTATAGTCCCGATCTCCGTACTCTGCGGCTTTTTTATAAAACATAAAGATAATTAAAAGTCCCATCAGAGTAAAGGGTATATTTCTGAATATTGCCCAGGCAAGCGAAGATTCATGGATAAACCATTCATTTCGAGGACAAAGTAAGATTAAAACTCTTGTTATACCAAGTATATACACAATAACATCTAAAATTTTTGCTGTATTAATCTTGTATCTTACTTTCCAGGCTTCATAAAATATAATATAAAAAATAGTCATTGTAATAGATGCAACTAAAGTTCCAAAACCCAGGGCAAAGACAAGTTCTTCTGCTCCTGAGGTGAAATGATAATATATCCTTGGAATTAAATGAAAAGCATCTCCAAAACCTAAAATTAAGGCCATAAATCCAAATAGTTTAAAGTACTTGCTGCCCCCGCTTTTTCTTAGTATTTTCAGCCCCAGTGAAATAATCAAAATCAAATATGAAAGATTGAAGAATACTTCAAAAGTTTCCTGCATCAGGATCACTTCTCCCTTTTGAAGTTTTAAAATGCCTGCTTTTGTTAAATAATACTAAAATATTTTTTAACTGTATGTTTTATGTTTAACATTGTTTCATAAAATCTTTCACGCCTGGCTTCTCTTTTCTTAAGCTGAGAATTATTCTTCGATATAATGCAGGGCTTCTGCCGGGTCCATTTTGGCAGCCTTATAAGCGGGGTAAAGACAGGCCAGGACTACAACTATAAAACCAAGCGAAAACCCCAGAAAAACATTACCAAAATCAAAGAGGGTATAAAATACCGGCTCCATCATACCCTCAATGTGCCTGGCCGTTTCCTCAAAAACATCTCCAAACATTTCCAGATGAATTCCTGCCTCTGAATAATAGTAGGTAAGTGAACCACCGATTACAGCTCCCAGCACACTGCCCAAAAAGCCCAGGAAAGTGCCCTCCAGCAAAAACACCTTCATTATGTCTCTTTCCTTAAGCCCTAAGGCGGCCATCATACCTATTTCAGAAGTTCTCTCCCTGATAATCATGGTCAAAATACAGATTATTATTATAGCCCCCATCAATATAAAGGTCAGATAAACTATAATTAGAAAATCAGAAAGCTCATCATAAAGCTGTATAAAGGGATCTCCCTCGTTCCAGACAAGGGTCGAATAATTTTCTGCCCCTTCTTCGTCCATCAGACCGTCGATCTCGGACTGCAAAGCTCCGGCGGCATCAGGTCCGGGCCCAAATACCATCATCTCCGTTACTTCATCCTCCAGCCAGAGCATATCTCTGGCGGTTTCCAGAGGAATATAGAAGAAATTATCATCCAGCTCCGCCACATTGGACTCTCTAATACCGGCAATTTGAAAGGTCTGCCCCTGAAAAGATTGATAAGCATCAGCAAATAATAATGTAACGCTGTCGCCAGACTCTCGCGAAAGAGATTCTGCTAATCCACTGCCAATAACAACCTCATTGTCCGCTTCCGGCATTCTGCCCGTCCTGATCTCATCACCGATAACTCCATGTCTGGCTTCCCTTTCTGTTTCAATTCCAACTCCCACCATCCTGATCAATTCATCATCCAGACTTGCCATAGCTCCAAATCTTATCCGCGGCAAAACATAGTTGACATTATCCAGATCCTCTATCCTTTCGACCATCCTTTGCGCTCCCTCATCATCAAATCCATCGATGGTATAATCAAGAGGAAGCAGCCTTTCCCTCAGCTCATACTCCTGATGGGTTATCCTTACATGGCCAAAATTATTATCAATATATATTCCAAAACTCGAGGTGGTAAAACCCTCCATTAAACCCCGGGAAAAAATCACTATTACCACCACTGCAGTTATTGCCAGAATAGCTATAGCGGTGCGAACTTTATTACGATTGAGGTTGCGCCAGGCAATTTGAATGAGCTGCATATTTTTCCCCCTCTCAAAAAAAGCGTATCATTTATGATGAATAGCATCTGAAGGGTCCTTTCCTGCCGCCCAATAGGCAGGTATGATGCTGGCCAGAATAGCAATTACAACAACAAAAATAAATATCAAGGGAAATGAAGAGATATTTAGGCCTCCATATAGCCTTCCGGTAAAGGGAAGTCCCAGTCCCTCCATATCCAGAAATGCCGCAACATCTATACCAAAGTTTCTCAGCAAAGCTATACTAATTCCTCCGAGAATCATGCCCGCTACACCACCGATAACACCAATACCCGCTGCTTCCAGCATGAATACCCTGACTATCTGACTTCTCTTTAGGCCCATGGCTTTCATCATGCCAATCTCTTTAATCCTTTCCAGGGCGGCTAGAACAAGCGCACTGATAATCCCCACAGCTCCAACAATTAAAAAGAGAGCCAGAATAAAGTAAATTTCAATATAACCAAAAGCTTCAATTGCAGTTAAAAGTTCACTGGCATCTCGATATGACATCACCTCAAAAGCTGTGCCGCTAAGCTTATTATCCAAAATTTCAGCCTGAGCTTCTGCCAACTCTCTATCTTCCATGCGGACCATAAGCTGGCTGATCATATCTTCTTCAAGAGCCAGCGCTGCTGTCGCTTCTTCCCGATCAACCAGCACAGTATTTATGTTCATTTCCGGATGGGGAACCGAGAAAATCCCCTTTACTTCCCCCTGAAGTGTATTAAAAGAGCCCTGCTTATCCTGAAAACGCAATGTATAAAAGTCGCCCACCTCAAGACCAAAAAAGTCCGCCAGCTGATCTCCTATTGCAACTCCAGGTTCTCCTGGTTGTAAAAAGTCACCGTCAACTATATATTCACTGTGCTTAAAAACCTCATCAAAACTTTCTGGATCAATTGAGCGCACAAGAACTGGATAGTCATACCTTCCGGCTATAAAATCGGCATCGAAGTCCAGAACGGGCGTGAAGTCAGAAAAACCCTCCAGATCGCGAACCTCCGCCAGAAGTTCATCATCAGGAGCAAAGGTTTCCTCTATCGGCAACCTCTCACCTTCATCTGCTTCGGATATAAATTCCGGGTGACCAACTGTTATATGAGGTGTCTCAAAATCTATTATATTTTCAAAGGAGACATCAAACATTCCCAGCATAAAAGATTCAAGAAATAGAAATGCCAATACCGCCACCATAAGAATGCCTGAAATCAGCAAGGTTCTTTTTCGGCGCCGGAATAGATTGCGGAGGGATATCCTCAATAAATACATTCTAATCTCTCCTTTAGCTCAATTTTATTATCTCGATTTTTTAAAGGGTGATTATATTTTAAATTTTCCGATTATTTTTAGGGGACAAGCCCAACTTCAGGTACCGGATATTACCTGTAATGATAATATTCTTAGAAAAATGCATCCTAATTATAGCATAAATTTGGCTTTGTTGGAAATCTGCGTGAGGATATTCTTAATTGTCTAAATTGAAAAAATCAAGCAGGGTCTTATTATAAGCTTCAGGATTAAACGTATTAGCACCATGTCCAGCATCAGGAATTTCCCTATAATCCAGTTGAGGATTTTCCTCCTGCCAGGTTTTACCCATTTTCTTAAAAAAAGATAGTTCATTTTCACCATGAGTCATTAAAATCGGCTGGGTTATTTCATCTTTGAGGCTTTTAGAAATTTCTTTTCTAATTCCTCCAAAGAGCCGTAGCACAGTATCTTTTTCTATATTTTTAAAGTTATTTTAAAGTTCTCTTTTAGATCTGGAACAAGTTCCATCCTATCAGTCATTTTCACAAATATCTTTTGCACTATAAACCAGGGCAAAAGTTTAAACAGCAGAATATAAATGCGAAATATTAAAGCAACTCTGCTTAAATCCACATGCAAAGGCGTACAGCCTTCAATTGCCAGAGCTTTAACTCTTTCGGGATATTTGCTTGCTATATATTGAGCAACCCATCCACCTAAAGAAACACCTACTAACAATACTTTTTCAATTTTTAGTTCATCAAGAAGTTCAATTAAACTGTCTGCAGCAATAGAAAACTCAAATTCTTTCTGTTGCTTAAAAGACCTCCCATGCTGGGGCATATCCCATAGTATAATTTGATATTGATCTTGAAAAGCATTAATCTGTTCTTTGAACATACCATGGTCCATCATCACTCCATGCACAAATACAATAACTGTTGAGTTCTCATGGCCTCTAATTTCATAATAGATCTCTCCATAACTGCTCTTAAAAATCACTAAATTCACCTCCCCCAATAAACAGATTTCGGTGCAAATTAATTTGGATTTATTTTCACTCCATTTGATTTCGGATTATATCCTTTAATGCCCCGGGTTTTTTAAACCCATAAATAGATATTTCTTGCTCAGCTGTAGCTGAACTTGATATTTTTAATGTACCTGTCCCAAAAATTCTCTGTAAAAAGGACTGCGAAGTATTAATCTTCCTGATGTCCTGTATGTTGATCTCACTTACTTCTTTACTTAAAAAACCCTCTCTTAATATTACACTGTCAGTTGTAACTTTAAATTTAACAGCTTTTGTTCTAAAGTACCAGATTAATAAAATAAGTAAGCCTAAACCATATGCTGCTATAAGAGCTAAAGATAAAATAAAAAAGATCGGTTTATTTCTGAACATCTTAGGATTTCCTTCATATAAAATTTCAGCAGACATTTATACCACTCCTCTAGATATTAAAATTCAATATATTAATAAAACCCAGATTACCGGGTGCTACCCGATTTACAAGTTTTAATATATCTAACTTTCTCCAATTCTTTATCGCCGATTGTAATTTTGTCTGTTCGGCCTTCTTTAAGATAATTATGTTTTTCGTAAAATTTTCGGGCCTGGTGGTTATCCTTTAAAACCCAGAGTGAAATTGATTTATAGCCTCTGGACTTTAATTCAGCTTCAGCCCAGTTTAGAAGTTTGCTACCATAACCTTTTCGCCAGCGATCAGGGTCTAGATAAATACCCCAGATTTCTCCTATATTATCGCTAAGGTCATCGTCTCTGGAGTTACCGATTGAGGTAAAGCCAACTGGCTGATTATCGACTAAGAGTATATAATTTTCTTCGCCTGATTCCTGCATTGCCTTTTTAAATCTGCTTGACCTCTTTTCGGCAGTGATACTATCTAAAACTGAGTCAGGAATAATATTTCTATAGGCCTGTTGCCAGGATTCAGCATGGATCTGGCCAAGGTAATCTACATCTTTAAGGGTTGCTTTTTTGATTTTAAACTTTAAGTTTTTCAAAGACTCTCTAAGAATTATTTTATCTCGATAGACCATGAATTTATCTCTATAATCACTGCATTTATTAACTGATTCATCCAGGTGCTTTAGAGCCTGCCAGGGATTGACCCAGAAAAATTTGAGTTGATTATCCTTTTCTTTATCTGTTAGGTCTGTATCTCCACTGTCATTTTTGGCTTCAGCTATATAGCAGTAAGACCGCTGAAGAAAATCATTTTTAACTTTATGTTCTTCTATATACCCGGGATTAGATATTATCTCTGCCCTATAACCGGTCTCCTCCAGGATTTCTCTTAAAAAAGCTTCCTCTCTGGATTCAGATTTCTTGATGCCGCCACCAGGCAGTTTATAAAGATCTTTTGCTTTTAGATAAATCAAACAAATTTTTAAGTTTTCATTAATTAATACTCCCCGAGCTGCATAGCGAGAAACCTGATCCAGATATTCTTCTCGGCCGCCAAAGAGATCGCTGTCTGTGATTTTTTTAATCAACTTCACCGCATCCCTCCTGGAAATTTTTTTAAACTTTAAGTCATGGCATTAAACTTGAATTTACTACAGTGCCTCCTGATATAACTGACAGATATCAGCATAGGTAGTCTGCCTGGGGTTGATTTTAACATTTCCGCTTTTCATGGCATCTTCAGCCATATCTGGAATATAGTCAGAGTCAACCTTTAGCTCAGATAAAGAACCAGGGATCCCAAGTTTTTCATTCAGTTCATAAACCTCTTTTGCTAAAAGCTCTGGTCTAAAGTTATCCACGTTTTTCCTACTAATATAATTAAATATTCTCTGATATTTTCCCTCATCCGCCAGGGCATTATAATCCAAAACAACCGGTAACAAGACAGCATTTGCTACCCCGTGAGGAATATCAAAATATACTCCTAATGGTTCTGCCATGGCATGAACGTTGCCCAGTCTTCCCCAGGAAAATGCTAAACCAGCAAACATGCTGCCCAGTAGCATTCCGGCCGCCGCTTCATGATTTTTTCTATCTGCAACAAACTTCCTCACATTTTTGCCTATCAATTCCATAGATTTCTCTGCCACAGCATCGGCAAAGGGATGTGAAATTTTTGATAAATAGGCTTCAACGGCATGAGTCAGGGCATCCATGCCGGTAGAGGCAGCAATATCAGCCGGTAAGCTGGCAGCTAGATCCGGGTCCAGTATCGCAGTTTCCGGGATTATTTTATAACTATAGATCGTAAATTTATAATTTTTCTCTTCATCAGTTATCACAGCAACAGGAGTAACTTCACTGCCCGTCCCTGCTGTTGTGGGAATTGCAATTATCGAAACCGGCGAATTCTCAACTGCATGCATTCCGGCATAATCGATAATATTACCATCATTAGTAGCGAGGATTGCAATTGCCTTGCCAGCATCAATCGAACTCCCCCCGCCCAAACAGATAACTGAATCGCAATCATGCTCCTTATACCTGGCGTAACCATTATCAACATTTTCCATTGAAGGATTTGGCTGTACTCCTAAAAATATTTCAAAGTCGATATCTCCATCCTTTAAAATATCCTTTACCCGTTTTACCAATCCTGCTTCCTGTAACCCATTATCTGAAACCAAAAGGGGTTTTTCTAGAGCTTTCTCCTCTATAACTTCGGGTAATATCTCAATACTATCAAATTTAACTTCACCGGGCACTTTAAAAGAAAAATTATCCCGCATCATATCTCCTCCCTTTCATATCTGGTCAAATTGTTATCGTTAATTTTTATTGTATCCTCTCACCTGGAAAAAAACAAGCTATGTAGTGCATTGTTTGAATAAAGCAAATGTTGCTTAAGAGTCAAGTTGAACTTAAAGCCAAAATTAATGAAGTTGTCTATAAATTGTGATATAATGATAGACAGCAAGAATATAATAAGAAGAGAATCCCAATATTTATGCTGTGGCACTTGCTTGATTTTACACCTGTCAGGAATTTGATATACAGGCGGGTAATAGAAATTTTAAAAGGGGCTGTTGATAATGAGCTCGGCAGTTGAGGAGAGAAAAGAGAAACTAAAAGAATATTTTGCCGGTGAAGAAGATATCATGGCCGCCTATTTGTTTGGTTCACACGGGACAGAGCATGAAACTCCCCTGAGCGATATCGATTTTGCCATCTTATACAGAAAAGGAGTGGAGTCAGGCCTTATGAGAGATATGCAGGTAATGGCTGGTCTATCTAGTATTCTGAGGATAGAAGATATAGATTTTGTCAATTTAAATAAAGCTCCCATACTGCTGCAGCATGAGATAATATCCAGCGGGGAGCTTCTTTATGAGCGGGATCGGGAGACTGTCAGCGATTTTATTTATTATGTGCTCACATTTGCCTATGATGAAAAAATCAGGGCCAGGAAATATTACGATGAATATGAAAAGGCCCTAAAGAAGGAGTATCTAAATGAATGAAAGGGATAAGGTGCTGGTTAAAATTGAGAGATTGGAAGAAAACCTTGTTAAACTCAGGTCTCTGCAGGAGATGGACCGGGAAAAATTTATGAATGACTTTCGCAATATAGAAGCAAGCAAATATTTACTGCAGACTTCCATTGAGATAATGATAGATATTGCCAATATGTTGATTGCCCGGCGAAGGCTGGGTAAGGCTGATACAAATGCTGAAGTTTTTTCTATTCTGGCTGATAATAAAGTGGTTTCTGAAGAAAATCAGGAAACTTATGGTGTTATGGCCGGATTTCGCAATAGAGTTGTCCATATGTATGACAGGGTGGATGGGGATGAAATATATGACATATTGCAGAATAATCTGGAGGATTTCAGAGGTTTTATAGAAGAAATAATCAAATTTATCAATAAATAAAGGTATATGCATGGTCGCAGGCTCAGCTAAATGGTTCTATGGTATCATTTGCCCTCTGAGAAAGATAAAATTAGCGATGTAAATTTTTGTATAAAATTCAAAGATGAACTGGTGAAAATTTTAGCTTTTCCCGCTATAGATCTTCTGTTCTTGCAGAAGGCAGGCCTAAAGATGCCTTTTGAAGTTATAACCAGGGGAGAAGTTATTTATTCAGCTGATAAAGAGAGGTGTTTGGATTATGAAGATATGGTGATTCGCAAAGGGCTCGATTATAAAAAAGAACTTGAACTTTTTTATGAAGAGTTAGAAGAGAAAATATTAAGTGATTGAAGTTTTTGATATTTTAAACAGCGCTGGGGCGCTGGAGACAGAATTTGCCGAGAACATAAGAGGAATGGCAGGTTATAGGAATCGACTGGTTCATATGTATAATCAAGTAGATAAAAATGAGATATATCAAATTTTGCAGAATAGGCTGGATGATTTTGATACATTTGTAAATGCTATTATGGATTATGTTAAGTCGCTTTAATTAATAGTTACAGCTCAACTTCAGTTTTTGATTTACCATTTTTTCACTAAAAATAATTATTTAATTGCTGTTATAGGTGGATTTTTTTCAATAGGAGCTTCCAAATGACTAACTATTTTCACTGTTGGTCTAATTAGTTTATCAACAGATTCTACTTCCTTAATCTTTTTGTCATCTTTATAATGTTCATATAAATTGGCTGCAGCCAATCCACCACTATATGAAGGAATAACCTTTTTAAAACCCATCTCCTCTAACCATTTCACATATGTTTTACCTGAAGGATGAGTTGTTCTTAATTTATTAACATCAATAATTTGATTTTTGATTTTATCTAAAAATTCAACTGTTATATTCTCATAGGAAATACCATCGTATTTTTTGCTCAATACATTTTCAAGCTCTTGTTTAGATGTAGCTAAAGTAATACCATATTGAATCACAAATTCCTTATTAATATTTCTATTGAATAAGATCATCCTGCACTTTTCATTCTTTAATTCTGCAATCCAAATGCCCTTTTCTTTACCTTTCTTATATTCATTTAAAGATTCATAGCTAATCCTCAATTGACCACCTGATTTTAATACTCTAAATAATTCTTTTAAAATTTTTTTAGGGTCAGGAGTCTGTTCTATAGCAGATGCCGCCATAATCCCATCAAAAGTATTATCATCAAATGGTATTTTATCTCCTGCAGAATAATATTTAAACTTTGCATTATTAATTCCTAATCTTTTTGCATTTTCTATGCAGGTCTCTACTCGACTATGTGATGAATCCAGACCAATAACTTCTCTGACATAAGGAGCTATTATTAAAGAAGGCCAGCCATCACCAGGTCCAAAGTCTAATAGTTTTTTCCCCTTACCTTTGGTTGAATATAAAAAATCATATAGATGTCCTCTATCAACCCAATGAGATTTCTTTGTTCCATCAAAGGTTTTATAAATTATAGGTAATGAATATCCAGATTGTGATTCCATATCATCATAAATAAACTCTTCAGATGTGCAAAATTGAGGTTTAAATTCTTCTTCAATCCAATTTAATATGTTAATCTTAAGTACCTCCTTAAGCATTTTGAAACATGGTCGCCATATCATATAACTTTACTAGTATCTTGCGACATTTTACTTGCAATTTGCCTGCAACAACTTGCCCTTGAGATTTATTTTTGCTGGTTTATGTATTTTCCTATATAAGTTGCAAAATCAACCCATGATATCAACCCCCAAACCTGTTTTCCTCTATTCTTTTATTCAGATATTTTTCTTGAACTCTAAGCATTGGCAAGAAATCAAGGTATTTATCAACAGTTTTTGCATGGACTGTGGTCCTGAGGTTAGGGTCTTTATTAAATAAAAGCCTGCCTTCTTTAAATACATTATAGGCCAGTAAATTAGAGGCTTCATTTAAAATTATAAGATCAATATCATTGCCTGCCAGCGGTTGGAGTTCAGCGATTATTTCACTTCTATAGCCGAAAGGGCCAGCAGCTGGCTTTTTATCTTCATCAATATAAATAGCCAGGTCAATATCACTTAACCGGGTATGCTGATTCCTGGCCACAGAACCATAAATATAGGCAAATATTATTTCATCTTTTTGATAGAGATAATCTTTAAGTTTCTTTTCCCGGGGTTCTTTCATTAGACTGACACCTCCTTCTACTTATGGCCTTCTGTTCCAGTGCTTTCCTGTTTGAATTTATTATATCACAATTGTTTTGTCCTAGCGAAATTCATCTATGGCATCAAATAATATATCTTTCTTTATTGGTTTAGCAACATGCTCATTAAAGCCTGCAGCTAACAGCTTTTCAATTTCATTTTCTAGAGCATAAGCTGTTAAAGCAATTATAGGTGTAGAATTATCTGATTTGGCTTCTATTTCTTTAATTTTTTTTGCGGCTTGATATCCATCTACCTCTGGCATCTGAATATCCATCAATATTAAATCAACTTCATTTTCTTTAAATTTATCGATTGCTTCCTGCCCATTTTTAGCAATTATTAAGTTATCACCGGTCTTTTTCATGTATAATTTTATTAAAGTTCTATTATCTGAATTGTCTTCAGCCAGTAATATTGTTAATTTGTTATTTGATCTAACTATGTCTTTTTCAGTATCTTCTTCCTCTAATAGCCTTTTTTTACAGGCCATAACTTCACATAAAGAATTGTATAAAGCCTTTCTTTTTACTGGTTTTGTTATCTGTTTATTTAAGTATTTATTATAATTATTATATTTATGCTCCTGTTCATAATCAGA
>PWEJ01000078.1 GCA_003553485.1 Halanaerobiaceae bacterium
AAATCCCTTATATTAAAATATGCTCAGAATGTGAAGGGAAATCTTATTCAGCTGACAAGAGAGATTGGGAATGTCCTTATTGTGGCGAAAATTTAGACGACGAGGAACTATTAACTCCTGGAGATCTACCTTCAGATGATTAAAAGTCAAAAGGGGGCTTAACAGCGGAAGACTCAAGCTGTTAAGCCCCTTAATATATTTTTTTGCGTTTTTATAGTACACTATCTTCTACAGTCGGTATAAATGCTAATTGAAATTTAAAGCTATTAAGATTGAATTCATACTTTTTCTGAATTTCCGGACCGCAACTGGTAGAGCCCAATCCCTGTTGGCCTATAATTAGATCCAAATAGATTTCATTTCGCTCCGGTAATTCATAGTCATGCCGGGCTTTTTCCAGGTCCTCCTTGCTATAGTTATGGGCTGTAAAGCCAA
This sequence comes from Halanaerobiaceae bacterium, assembly GCA_003553485.1. Lineage (GTDB taxonomy): Bacteria > Bacillota > Halanaerobiia > Halanaerobiales > Halarsenatibacteraceae > T1SED10-84. The sequence goes on from PWEJ01000078.1 coordinate 436, forward strand.
ACTTCTGGGAGGCAAAAATCTTGATCCCTCTGCTCTTTTTATCCTGAAGACTGAGCCAGCGCACTTCTGAACGACAGCCGTTATCCTGAGGATAAACATAGGGAACATGCAGCTCCTTTACCTTCCTTTTATACAAATCAACCATGGCAGCTTTTTTGCTGTCGGGGTAAGAAGGTCCAGGGCCCAAACCGTACCAGTTTACTTGCTTTAAAGATCCCGGTAATAAAAATTCCAGACTTAAACGAGGAATATTGTAATTTTCTCCTCTTGCAAAGTTACCGGAGACAGTTATTAAAAAACCACCATCATTACGCAGCAAATAATTTTGCTGCCATTCCAGTCTAAGCTCGCTACCAGGAGGTGAAAGTATACCCTCGGTTTTCACTTCAACATTTTGCTTTCTCTTTTTTACTAATAAATCATCCAGGCGTAACTGAAGTTCATTAAACCCTAACTCCTGCCATTCTTCTAAATAATTTCTAGTAATTGAGGTACTGTTATTATCGATTGGAGCTCTCCAAAGACTTAATAGAGGGCCTGAATCTAAAAGTTTAACGCCCTGATATTCATAATTAGAAATACGGCCAGTATTTCGGGAGATTTCCAGGGGGAAATCCATGTTTTTAAAGAACAGCCTCTCTGTTGTTTTTTCTTCATATATGTCAGGAAAGCTTTCCCGTTTTTGGGGCAGATTGTCGACTAGCGATTTCTCTGGATTAATATCTTCTTCTGTTGAGTATTCATTAACTGAATCTGATAGTAAAAACTGCTGTCGTCCAATTTCATGGCCAGGCTCGGCCCAGCTGGTTTTTTCAGCCAGGATAAAGTGGATATTAAGCCAATATTCACAGTCATTATTATATTTTTCAGCAGTTAATCTATCTGGAAAAGATAGTTTAATATTTTGTTTATTACTGGATAAATTGATACTTTTTTGACCGCTGGTTAACAGACTACCTTCTTTTTTAAGCTCCCAGACTAAGTTTATTTGATACTCAGGTGAAAAATCAAAGTGGTTTTCTAGGACAAACTCCCCCCGGGCTAAATTGTGAGCTACTAATTTAAGTGGACATATGACAGCTTTATATTCCTTCAATCCAGGAGAGGGGCTTCCATCAGGAAAAACAAGACCATTGATATTGAAATTTTTATCATGAGGATAATCTCCAAAATCGCCACCATAGGCAAAATATTTATCCCCATTATCATTATGTTTTATAAGTCCCTGATCCCGCCAATCCCAGATAAATCCTCCCTGAGCTCTCTCTTCTTCCTGGAAAATTTTCCAGTAATCAGCTAACTCTCCAGGACCATTGCCCATGGCATGAGCGTATTCACAGAGTATTACCGGTTTATTTTTTTCCCTGGCCAGCCGGGTAGTTTCCTGCAGTGAAGGATACATGGGACCGATTATATCAACAACTTCCTGTTCTTTGTCAGGCTCATAATGGAGGGGACGACTATCATCAAGCTGACGGGTTAATTGTGCCATTGCTTTGTGATTGCTGCCAAATCCAGCCTCATTACCTAGAGACCAGATTATAATTGAAGGTCGATTTTTATATCTTTCCACCATCCGCTCCATCCGATCTAGAAATGCCTCTCGCCAGCTCCTTAGTTGATTGGGATGGGAAGTTTTTTCCACCAAATCCATGCCGTGGGCTTCCAGATCAGTTTCTGCCAGGACATAAAAACCAAGTTCATCACAAAGGCGATAAAATTGAGGATCATTAGGATAATGGGCTGTTCTTATTGCATTAATATTATGCCGCTTCATAAGTTTTAAATCTTCTTCTATCTCTGCTAAAGTTAGAGCTCGCCCGAGTTCAGGATCAAAATCATGGCGATTTACCCCTCTGATTGTTATTTTATTGCCATTAACTCTCAATGTGCCATCCTGTATGGAGACTCGACGGAATCCTATTTGCTCACGAATTACCTCCTGCTCCTTCCCAGACTGGTCCTCTAATACCAAAAACAGCTGATAAAGTTCTGGTGTTTCAGCTGTCCAGGGTTTAACTTCCAGAGATTTTTCAGCTAAAATAACTTTTTCCGCTTGAGGTGAACTTGAATCCTGATCAGCAAAATTAAAAGAAGCTGAATCTTCCCAAATAAGTTGATGGTCAGAATAAAGTAAAGCTTTAACTTTCCCAGAGAAAGAACTGTTATTTTCTACTGCCTGGTTTTCTTCACTAATTAAAACTTCAAGTTCTAAACTGCCCTGCTTTTTAGCAGACTGCCAGTCTGCTTTTATGGAATAATCAAATATTTCTACCTGAGGTGAGGAGATAAGTTCGACACGGCGAAATATACCACTTAACCACCACATGTCTTGATCTTCAAGGTAGCTGCCATCTGACCATTTAATTACCTGTAGGGCTAATAGATTTTTTCCTGGTTTTAGATGCTTGTGGACGGCAAATTCAGCTGGCAGTCTACTGCCCTGACTGTAACCAATTTTCTCGCCATTTACCCAGAGATAAAAAGCCGAGTCTACTCCTTCAAAATTAAGATAAACTTTTCTATCCTGGAGCCATTCTTCCGCCAGATAAAATTCCCGGCGATAGAGACCAGTGGGGTTGTCAGAGGGGACTCGAGGAAGATCTACTGGAAAAGGATATCGGACATTAGTATAATGAGGTGTCCCATAACCTTCTAACTGCCAGTGTGAGGGGACTGAAATTGTACTCCAACCTTCTTTTTCACAAACTTTAAATTCTGGTGCAAAAAAATTAGTTTCTCGATTATCAGGAGAATTAATTAACTTAAACTCCCATTCCCCGGCCAGGTTCTTATAGAAGCAACGGTTAACTGCTGAACTCCCCTGGGCCTTTTCCAGACTAGAAAAAGAATATTTATGAGATCGGGGTTTAACTCTATTAAGCTCAAATACTTCCGGGTTTTCCCAGTCATTCATCGAAAACACCTCTTGTTTTATATTATTTACCCATTCCCATTGTTAAGCCCTTAATAAAGTATTTCTGCAGTAATATAAAGACTATAATAGTAGGAATAGCAGCTAGAAGTGAACCTGCAACCAGCACACCCCAATCAGTGGTGTACTGTCCCTGCAGGGTGGCAAGACCAGCAGTAACCGGCTTCAAGCTATCGCTTCGAATTAAAACTAGAGCCCAGATATAATCATTGAAGATCCAGGTAAACTGTAAAGTTCCAAGAGCTGCCAGGGCTGGCTTGGTAAGCGGCAAGAATATTTTATAAAATATTTTAAATTCTGAGCAACCATCAATTCTAGCTGCTTCAGCAAGCTGGCTAGGAATTGTTGACATAAAATTGGTTAGGAAAAACGAACAAAATCCCATTTGGAACACTATATGAATCATAATTAGCCCCAGATAGGTATTATAAATACCGAGATAATTACTTAAAGTAAAGACCGGTATCAATAATATCTGAAAAGGCAGGAGCATACCAGAAAGGAAAAGCAGATAAACAAACATATTACCTCGAAATTTATACTGAGATACGGCAAAACCTACCAGAGAAGATAAAGTTAAAGTACCCAGGAGAGAAGGAATTGTAATTATAAAACTATTTTTCAGATAGGTATTTAAATTACCTAAATCCCAGGCAACTGCAAAGTTTTCCAGAGTAAACTCCTGAGGGATACTCCAAAATCCATGGGCCCTTAAATCCTGCAGAGGTCTTAAAGCAGTAAATATCGCACCAACCAGAGGTAATATCCAGACCAGTACAAATAATAGTACAGCAACAAACATTATTGCCGTAGAAACTTTTTTCCACCAGGATAATCCAATTAAATTAGCAATAGTTGTATTAAACAACCTTCTCACCTCCTCCATACTCTTCGCGCCGCTGAATAACATAGATGAAAATAAAGATAACCATTATTAAGAAAAGAATAACTGCAATTGAAGCGCCATAGCCCATGTTGTAACGAGCAAAGGCTTCCTTGTACATGAAGTTAGCCAAAACTTCAGTCTGGCGAAAAGGTCCACCATCAGTCATAATATTGACAAAGTCAAAGGAGCGAAGTGATTCTATCATGGTTATAACAATAACAATAGTTGTAGTGGGTTTAAGCAGAGGAAAAATGATATGGCGGAAACGCTGCCAGGCACTGGCTCCATCTATTCGAGCTGCTTCTATCAAATCTGGAGGAATAGAAGTCAGACCAGCCAGGTAAATCAGCATGACATAGCCAGTATGGCGCCAGACTCCAGCAAAAATTATAGCATAAATTGCAATATCAGGGTCACTCAACCAACCCCGAGTTAAGGTCTGCAAACCCACCAGAGTTAATGTGTGGTTTAATAAACCACTTCTTGGGCTATATATCCAGGTCCAGATCAACCCAATAACTACTGGGGCCAAAACCATCGGTGAATAAATTAAAGCCTTGAACAATCGAGCTCCAGGAATTTTTTTGCTTAAAAGAATAGCCAGAAATAACCCCATAGTTACCGGTACAATCAAAAATACAACCACCCAACGTAAATTGTTTAATAAGGATATATAAAAGGTATCATGAGAAAATAGCCTTTCATAATTAGCCAGGCCAATAAATTCTGGTGATAACAATCCATCATATCTTGTCAGGCTGAGAAAAAAAGTATAAAAAGCAGGTATAACAACCCATATTGCATAGAGTAACAACGGCAATATCAAGAAAAGCCAGGGGCTAAAAAATTTATCCCTCTTCAAAATAATCACTCCTCTAAAACACTTGAATTGCTGGTTATCAAGAGAATTAAGCTGCCTGGAATAATATTTCCAGGCAGCTTAATTAATATCAAACTACATTATTGTTCAAAATGGAACTGTCTTTCATCTTCTAATCTTTCTAAAATATCCATATAATGCTCAGGATTTTCCCAGAACTCAACTAAATAACCCATCATAGTTATGGCAAAGTCCTCTTCCATATCTCTATCAAGAAACTGAGCTATACCCTCTGCTCCGTCAATTAATTCTCTCTCTCTAAGAGTTTCTTCATCGTAGGATTCTTCCGGCACGTTAGGGTTGGGAACTACTCTACCAACATCTTCAACCCAATTCTGCTGCCCTTCTACCGAGGCAGCAAATCTGAGAAATTCTTCGCCAGCCTCGACATTTTGAGCATGAACCGGCATCATATAACCATCGATTGGGGCTTCAACAGCAGTAGGGGATTTTTCAATGGCCGGGAAGGGGAAAAAGGACAATTTTTCACTGAGTTCATCAGTGGCCGAGTCATGAATAAAGGAACCCATAAGATACATTGCTGCTTCATCATCTTCCATATATTCCAGGGCCTCATGCCAGGAATAAGAAGCGGGATATTCTATAAAATAATCCGACTCAATCAATTCTTTCCACTTTTCAAATACTTTAACCACTCTATCATCAGTCATTGGTACTTCACCAGTTACAAATTCCTGATGAAAATCAAAACCATTAATTCTAATATTTAAGTGGTCAAACCAGCCGGCTGTGGTCCATTCATATCTAGAGCCAATGGTAAAGGGAGTGATATCATTTTCTTTTAGGGTTTCATTGACCTCTATTAGCTCATCCCAGGTCTCAGGTTCTTCCAATCCCAGATCAGCAAAAATTTCTTGATTATAAAATACTCCCCAAATATAGGTCTGATGAGGCAGGAAGTAAGCTTTATCATCAAAAATACTTTCCCTCTGATATCCTTCAGCATATAAATCAAAGAGACCTTCTTCTTCCCAGATATGGGTAATATCCCGAATTAGATTGTTTCTAACAAAATACTCCGCTCTTTCTCCAGCAAACCAGGTAAAGACATCCGGTGGAGTATCAGAAGCCAACCAGGTTCTTATAGCATGTTTGAAGTCCTCATGAGCGGTAATATTAAGCTCAATATCAAGATCAGGATGCATTTCCTGGAAAGTTTCAACCATTTCATTCATGGCTGCTCTAGGAGCAGGATCACTGGTATAGGCGTCAATAATCAACTCACCATCGAGACTGTCAGCTTCAACGGCAACCCCAAAGGATAACAACAGACAAAAAGCAAGTGTAAAAATAATTATTTTTTTCACTTTTATACCTCCCCAATTACTTAAGATGCTTTTTTAAAGACTTGCTAAATCAACCTCTGAGTAAACCAAACCTGAGATAAAACTTTTAAAATTCTTAACTTTTAAATATAAAAATATTTGCCAACATTCACCCCCTTACTTTTGCTAAAAAGCTTTCAGGTGCTTTAAATAATTCCTCTAAAATCAGGACCGAAGATCCTATAGCACCAGTTTCTTTTCCTAGCTTAACTGGATTTATTGGCGGAGGATCTTCCATGGTTTTATTTTTAACGGACTGGCGCAGACTGGTAAAGATTAAATCCCCGGCCCGAGAAACTCCTCCTCCTACTAACACCAGTTCTGGATCCATGATATTAACTAAGTTGGCTATGCCAATGCCAAGATAATTGCCGGCTTCCTGCAGTACCTGTCGGGACAGATCATCGCCCTTGCTAGCCGCCTGAAAAACCAGTTCACCGGTTATTTTATTAATATCTGTAACCATGTCAGATATTTGACTTTTTCGACCACGTTTAATTCTGGTTCGCACCATTTTGGCAATAGCTGGCCCGGAAGCAACAGTTTCTAAACAACCATAATCTCCACAATTACAGCGGGGGCCGTCTTCAGTTACAGTTGTATGACCAATTTCACCTGCTAAAGATCTGTGTCCCCGGTATAGCCGGCCATTTAAAATCATTCCTGAACCAATACCATATCCGGCATTTATACAGATTAAAGAATCACAATTCTGGCCACTTCCAAACCAATATTCGCCTAAGGCCATTACCCTAACATCATTATCTATGACAGTTTTGTAGTCAAATTCCTCCTCAATTCTTTCCTTTAAATAGATGTCCCGCCAGCCAAAGTTGGGAGCGAAAATAACCTTACCTCTGTCTCTGTCAACCAAACCATGAGCACCTACTCCTATTCCAATAATTCTATCGGTAGTGATGGACTCATTTTCTTGATATTTACTTAAAACTGTTGCTATAGATTTCAGCACCAACTCAGGAGAAATGCTCACCATATCTCCCTGAGAGTAATCAATCCGATAATAATCTTTTTCTAAAATATTCCCCTGCATATCAGTTATAACGGCAATTATTTTTGTTGCCCCAATATCAACGCCTATTATATGATAAGCAGATTTATTTATGCCTAAAAGAACCGGTCTTCGTCCCCCGCTTGATTCTCCTACCTTCCTTTCCTGGATTAAATTCATCTCTTCCAGGTCATTAACTGCTCGAGAAATAGTAGATGGATTTAAATCAATTTGATTGGCCAGATCTATGCGAGAAACTGCCTTCTGCATTTTAATGGCCTGAAGAATCTGGGAGCGGTTTTTTTCCCGAACTGACCGATTATCACTATTTTCCAGTGAAAGCATGAGTAAAAATTCCTCCTTATTTTTACTAACAAAAAAACTTTAAATCTGCAATACCTTTATGGCTCAATAGAGAGCTTAAAAACCATTATTAAAATGGTATAATCAGAAATAAAATTAATATAAATAAACTTTTTTGTTCTTTGCAAATATCTCTGTGTTTTTAATATTCTAGACTTTCTGTAAAATTCCTGCTTAATTTTTTAATTTATTTATTACTCTGCTTTAAGGTGCCTGGTATACTTGCATTCTAACGAAATTATTGCAGCCCGGCCAATTTTATTAGCCAAATAGAGGTCATCATAAACTTAAAAGACTTAGCAGAAAGGTTAAGTGCTTGATAGCTAATATTAAGCTTATTACTTTTAAGGATTACTGTTTTTTCCAGCCTGTAAGGCAGTTTAGGTCCAGATACCCAAAATTTTATTTTGCCATTGTCAGATATTTCATACTGCCATTCCAAAGACCAGACATCGCCGTGGTCAGGAATTTGTTGTCCTCAATGCTGGCCTTTTCAATTTATTGTTACTGCTTTTATTATAAGAGAATCTAAACCCTTATATTCTCCCTCTTTAATTTTAACTTTCATCTCTTCTCACCGTCCTAATTCAGTGAAATCTCTCCACAGCCATCCACTACCTCACAAATATAAATATCAGGCTCAATGCCAGTTTTGTCCTGATATTTATTGGTCACTATAGTCTTAAATTCAGCAATAGCCTGATCTTTTACCAGGTTCACAGTGCTACCACCAAAGCCTGCTCCGGTCATCCTGGCTCCCAAAACTCCATCTATCTCCAGGGCAATATTAACAATCAAGTCCAATTCATGGCAACTTACCTGATAGAGGTTACTTAAACTTTTATGGGATAGAGAAATTAGTTTACCTGCTTGCTCCAGATCATCATCTAACAGAGCCTGGCGACAATCTTTCACCCTCTGGTTTTCATAAATAACATGCTGGCATCGTCTTCTGACAACTTCGGGCATCTTATCTTTAACAGCGGCAAATTCATCACAGTTAACATCTCGCAGAGTGCTGATTTGTTTTTCAAAAAGATTATTTAATATCTCTACACCCTGCTGGCACTCCTGCTGTCTTTTATTATAGGCTGAATCAGCCAGATGATGCTCCACATTGGTGTTAGCAACCACAATTTTATAGCCACTATTTTTAATTGGGATTAACTCATATTCCTGAGTACGGCAGTCTAAAAAAAGCGCCCTATTTTTGCGCCCCAGAACAGAGATGAATTGATCCATGATTCCACAGTTTACCCCTACAAAGTCATTTTCTGCCTGGCGGGCAATAGCAGCTAATTTTTCATCTGATAATTCAAGTTGGAAAACCTCTCTGAATGCAGAGGCAACAGCAACCTCCAGAGCTGCAGAAGAACTCAATCCTGCTCCTAAAGGCACCCTGCCCAGCAGTGCTATATCCAATCCACCCAGTAAAAAGCCGGCCTTCTGAAGATATTTTGCCACTCCCTGGAGATAGTTTATCCACATTACTTCTTCATTGAATTCTATTTTGTCCAAAGAAAAACTTCTGGTATCAGTAAAATTACAGCTATAAGCTTTGACTTTTTTATCATCCCGGGGAGAAACAGCCAGCAGCATTTCTCGATCAATGGCAACCGGCAGGACAAAGCCGTCATTGTAATCTGTGTGACCGCCGATTAGATTTACCCGCCCCGGAGCTCTGAAGTAACGGGGCTTTCCACTATCAGAAAATTTTTTTTGAAAAGCGGCAGTTAGCTGACTCAGAACACTTTCATTCATGCAAATTACTCCTTTCGCTGACCCAAAAGTAAGTATCTTCGCTTTTTCAGTATCAATATTCTATAGATAATAGCAGTTTGAGCATTGTTAATGTTGTTAATCTATTTCTTTAAAATTAGCAGTCTTCATAAATTCTTTAAAACCCTCTTTCCCCTGGCTGTCATTTTTAAAGACCCCGGCATCACAGAGCACCTGAGTAAATTTATTCCCTACTTCCTTTTTAATTATCTTTTCAGCTCTTTTAAAAGAATTTTGCTGGCCGTAATTATTTAGCAGTTCTTCCAACCAATACTGGTGCTTCTTTAAATCTATGTTTTGGGCTACTGAATATTCCTCAAAACCCCGCTCAGGGTCTCTATCGCCTGTTAAAAATTTCATTAATTCATCCAACTCTGCCTTTAGCCTGCCAGGTAAAACAGCCAATCCCATAACTTCAATTAACCCGATATTTTCTTTTTTTATATGATGAAGTTTTCTATGAGGATGAAAAATTCCAGCTGGATGTTCTTCAGAACATCGATTATTACGGAGAACAAGGTCAAGTTCAAAAATGTCATCCCTATAGCGCGCAATTGGAGTCACTGTATTATGTCTTACCTCATTGCCATTGTCCTGTGAATAGGCTTTAATTTTTCTGGCCGGGTCACTATATTTCTCCCAGCTAAGTCTTAATTCTTCAGCCAATTCAATCAAATCTTCTTTCCCAGCCGAAGAAAGTCTGATAACAGAGAGAGGCCAGTCAACCAGACCAACCTTTACTTCTGGAAAGTCAGAATGATAATATTTTTCCCTTATATTTGCCTTCTCCATGGGAAATAGGTGGTTTCCTCCTTGAAAATGATCATGACTCAATATTGAGCCACCAACCAGAGGCAAATCGGCATTGGAGCCGATAAAATAGTGCGGGAAAATTTCCAGGAATTCCAGCAGACGTTGAAAGGTATCTTTATTTATCTGCATCGGGCGGTGTTCTCGAGCCAGGACAATACAGTGTTCCTGATAGTAAACATAAGGAGAGTACTGGAGGAACCAGTCTTCCTGCTTTAATTCCAGGGGAATAACTCTCAAATTTTGCCGGGCAGGATGGTCTAATCTTCCGGGATAACCCAGGTTTTCCAGACAAAGAGGACAGCGAGGATAATTCACGTCTTCTTTGCTGCCAGCTTCGGCAATTTCCTCAGGATCCTTTTCTGGCTTGGCAAGATTAATGGTGATCTCAAGTTCACCATAATCTGTATTAGTTCTCCAGTAACTGTTGCGGGCTATACGTTCATTCCGGATGTAATTAGAATCTTGAGCCAGCTGATAAAATTCATCAGTGGCTTTGACAATCGATTCATTATCAGCAGTTTGCCAGAAGCGCTCAGCCACATCAGACTGCCGGGGCATTAAAAATCCCATCATTTCAGTATCAAAAAGATCTCGATGAGTAACGGTGTTTTTAGGCAGCAACTCCTGCTTACCGGCATAATCCAGTAATTGATCGAGAATATCCCTGAGATTTTCCTGACTGCTGCCAGGGACAAACTGTTCCGAAAAGGGCTCTGATATTTCTAATCTGTCCAGCAGGCTATTTCTAGCAGCCACCCAGTCAAAATCATCCAGCAGCCCCTTTTCCAGGCCATAATTAATCAATCTTTCCACTGCCTGAGCTGCTTCTCTTTCAGTAACCATAAATCTAAACCTCCTGTCATTAAAGCCATACTAAAATAATGTGTCAAATAATTGGTTTCTCAAAAATTAATTTTATAGTCAACTACTATATCCAGTGGGGTTGTTTTTGTGCCACTGCCAGGCTGTTGCAATGATAGTTTCCAAATCATCATACTGAGGCTGCCAGCCCAACTCTTCTTTAATTCGCTTAGAACTGGCTATCAAAACTGGCGGGTCTCCTGGTCTCCTCTCAGCTGGAGCTGCAGGAATATCATGAGCAGTAACTTTTCTGGCTGTATCAATAACCTCCCGGACGGAAAAACCGTCTCCACTACCCAGATTATAAATACTGCTCTCTGCTCTTCTGGCCAGTTTTTCAACTGCCAGAATATGAGCCCGGGCTAGATCGGTTATATGAATATAATCCCTGATACAGGTTCCATCCCTGGTCTTATAATCTGTTCCATAGATTTCCAGTTGCTGTCGTCTGCCCTGGGCTGTCTGCAAAACAAGAGGGATTAAATGGGTTTCTGGATCATGATCTTCTCCTATTTGACCAGAATTATCGGCTCCGGCAGCATTAAAATACCGCAATGAGATATATTTTAGGTTATATGCTCGATCAAAATCTGCCAGTATTTTTTCAAAGAAAAGTTTGGAGCGTCCATAGGGATTAGTTGGCTCAGTAGGATCGGTTTCTTTAATGGGAACACTTTTAGGTTCACCATAAACAGCAGCCGTAGAAGAAAAAACCAACTTTTTAACAGAATGCTCTAGCATTACCTCTAAGAGATTCAGACCAGAAGCTAAATTATTTTGATAATATTTGTTAGGGGATGTCACTGATTCTCCCACCAGACTGTCTGCAGCCAGATGAATAACTGCTTCAATCTGATGTTGAGAAAATATTTTTCTCAACTCCTGATAATCTCCCAGATCACATTGATAAAACTCTCCTCCCAGAACTGCCTCCCGATGTCCTTTGGTGAGATTATCGACAGTTATCACCTGATGTTCTGTTTCTAAAAGCTCCTTAACGACATGGGAACCCACATAGCCGGCACCACCGGTAACCAGAATATTCATAAAGTGTTCCCTCCCTTAGATATATTTAAATCAGATAAACATTGATTATGATTATAAAAGCCATACTTTTTTGCTTATTGCAAATAACTATCTAAAATATAATTCGGGATTAATTAAAAAACTCCTGCATTTAAATATATATAATTATCTGCAAAATCAACTCATAATCTTTATAAATCTAGCGGCCAGCTCGGGATCAAATTGGCTGCCGGCACAGTCTTTTATTTCCTGCAAAGCTTCTTCCCTGCTCATAGCCGGACTATAGGGTCTTTCATTTATCATAACATCATAGGCGTCAACTATAGAGATAATTCGAGCCAGCAGGGGAATTTCTTCTCCTTTTAGTCCCCGGGGATAACCATTGCCATCCCACCTCTCATGATGAGAAAGAACCTCTTCAGCAACAACAGCGAACTCACCTGAAGAATAAGCTATTTTGTAACCATTTTCAGGATGTTTCATTATTTCTTCCCATTCTTTTTCCGTTGGCTTACCTGGCTTGGTCAATATTTCTTCTGGGATAGAAATCTTGCCAATATCATGTAAGGTGGCCAGCAACGAAAGTTTATTACTTTGATTTAATGTTATACCTATGCTATTGCCTAAATGTTGGGCTAAAGCTGTCATTCTCTTGGTATGCTCTTTTGTTTCATCGCTTTTAGCTCCCAAAGCATTTATTAGACCGGATACAGCTTCATGTTTTCTGCTTTCACTGTTCATTAATTTATTTTGATACATCTTATCATCAGCTTTCTTTAAAACTTTAAATATATCCTCTTCCTGGGAATTTTTTGTTGCCGTACCCACCCCCAAAGAAACTATCAGGTTATCCTGCTGGGTTTTGCGACATTTTTTCTTAATTCTTTCCACGACTTTTTGAGCAGCATTTTCATCAGTCTGGGGCAGCAATATAGCAAACTCATCCCCGCCATAACGGGCCAGTATATCTTCATCTCTGACCACTTTTTTTAAAATATCAGCAGTTTTGCTTAATAGTTCATCGCCTTTTTCATGCCCCATACTATCATTAATAAGCTTCAATCCATTTAAATCACACATAATAAAACTAATTGGCAGCTGTCTTTTGGTGTCAAGTCTATTTATTTCTTCCTCCATGAAGCGACGATTATAGAGGTTGGTTAAATGGTCTCTATATAATAAATATTTGATTTCTCTCTCTTTATCTTTTCGTTCAGTTATATCTCTAGCAAAAACGTATTCATACTCCTCACCTTCATATTGAAAATATTGACTGGTAACTTCAACAGGGAATCTTTCTCCATTATTTGTTATAAACTCTCGCTCATAGGTTATAGAACCTTCATCTTTGATTTTCTGCCAGAACTCTTTCCTGGGTATATAGTCCGCCTCTGGTAAAATAATCTCCACATGGCTATCAAAAAACTCCGACTTATCATAACCCAACCTCGTTAAAGCTGTTTCATTGGCATATTTAAATTTACCTTCAGGGGTTGCTCTAAAGATGAATAGATCAGCCTTATCAACGGAGAATTTGGTCATCTCAAGTTTCTGTTTATGCTTTCTCCTTGCTGTTATATCCCTGACAAATTCTACTACCCCATCAATTTCTTCTTTCTCCCCAGAAAAAATTGGATAGCTATAAATTTCCAGGTAATCCACTTCACTATCTTTAAGACCGGGAACAATTTCTTTTTCAACTTCACCAGTTTCCAGGCTTTTTAAAGAAGGGCAGAAATCACAGGGAGTTTTAGCATTATGATAAGCTGCATAGCATTTTTCCCCTGTCAGAGGAGTATTATCAGAATACCATTCCTCCATAGTAGAGTTGACATAGCGTATGGTTAGATCTTTGTTCAACACACTAATACCGTCCTGAATGCTTTCTAAGATGCTATCCAGAAGAATATTTTTGTTTTTAAGCTTTTTCTCTGAGCTGATTCTATCTAAAGCTGCTTTTGTATGAGAAAAAAGAAGTTCTACAAACTCCAGGTCATCCTGACTAAAGGCTGCTTTTTGGTGCGAAAAAGCCTGGAATACCCCATAATCCCCAATAGGTACACTCATTAATGATTTAAGCGAATTATTTGATATCCCATCATTTAAATTATGACTGACGTCTTTTAGATATAGACTTTCTCTTTCCTGATAAGTTCTCCTGGCTAAGGATTTATCTTCAACTATTCTTCTTTTTATCTCTCCCTCAAGATTTTGAGAATAATACTGAGGGGTAAGTTTATCAGCTTTCTTGTCATCTTTAGCAGAGTAAATCACAAAACTATCTAAATTCAATACATCTTCTGCTGACTCAATAGTTTTTGCCAGCACTTTTTCTTCTTCAGTTAACTCTTTAAAATTTAAAGCAACCTGATGAAGTTTTTTTATTATTTTATCCTTCACAACTCTTTCAGTCACATCATTTCGTATAGAAAGTATTCCCTTTTCTCCAGCAGGTAAATCTATGGCTGTTTCTTTAAGGTGGACATATGAATCTTCTCCACTCTCAGTTGCCTTTTTTATTTCAAACTCTAAATCCTCCCCCTGCAATATCTTTCTAATATTCTCTTTAGCTAATTCTTTATCCTCTGGTAAAACTAATTTATCAATAATGTTATTGTCTACCAGCTCACTTCGCTCAAATCCTGTCTCTTCACAGGTAGCCTGATTGACTTCCAGTATATTACCTTCTTTATCTTCAATGATAATACCAACTGGAACCGACTCAAAAATGGTACGATAATGCTGTTCACTCTTTTTCAATTTTTCTTCTAACTGCTTGCTTTTTGTTATGTCTTCAGCGGAGCAAACCACATACTCTACTTCTCCCTGCTCGTTTAATTTGGGATTTTTGGTAACAGAAAGTAATCTTTTTTCTCCACGACTATTTTTAAGCCACTCTTCAGTTACTATCTTTTTCTTTTGCTGAAATACTTTTTTATTACCCTGCAGGCATTTTTCTGCTTCTTTCTTATTTCTCACTTCATAAATACTTTTTCCCTCTATCTCAGA
>PWEJ01000132.1 GCA_003553485.1 Halanaerobiaceae bacterium
ATGTTAGTGAAAGATTTGAAGATGGGTCACATCGAGGCCATGAGGCTGGAAATGATTTAACTGATGAAATAGCTGAAGCAGGTCATTTAAGATCTGTTTTACCTGATCAGTCTGTGGTAGGAGTTCTAGTGGAGTAATTAAAGGAGCGGCTAGTTATTATTGAATTTCCTTTTTCTCTTTCGAATTTTGCTAAATTAACTAAATAGAGCAGAATATTAATAGAGAATAAAAATAACAGCTTTATTCTAAGAGATCACAGCTTAGAATAAAGCTGTTTTTATATTTTAAACGTTGATACCTGCAATATTGCTTGACTGATTTTCTTTTATTTAGGAGGATCAATATTTTTCATTTTAGCAGCATAATCTCTTCCTAAAAAGTAGTTTAACCAGGAAGAAGTCTGCTTTAAATCCCAATTAACAGGAGGGTTGTACTGCCTGGCCTTTTCTTCCAGAGCCTTTTTTCCATAGGGTTTTAACCTTTTATACATTCTAACATATATACATTTTTGCTCATCCGGATATACCTCACACCAGCCATCTTTGCTTCCTCCACAGGCTCCATTACGTTGGTTTTTTGGGCATTGAGACATGGGGCAGAGATAGGACATATCTGGCAGGGCACAATCCCCGCATTGCAAGCAGTTATTGCTTATGGTCTTAATCACTCTTTCGATAAATTCAAAGGGGTCCTCGGCCCAGCTTTGATCAATAATCTGACAGATTTTTTGAGCAGGGCGGAAAAAGATTCCTTCTTTGTCGAAAAATAAACTATGGGCCACTCGAAAGAACCTGTGTCCCAGAGTTTTACGTCCCTTCTCAGAAAGGGGAGCTAGTTTATCTGAGTTAAGCCCGGTTTCTTTATCCTTCTGCCAGAGATAAAAGCCATCTTTCTGGGGATAATCGAATTCTGGAATAAATTGACGCCAATTTTCTTCCAGTTCTTCACCTTTGTCAATTACAAACTTTATATCTTCATATTCCAGCCCGTGGCCCCCCAGGTGGACACCAGCAAACCCCATACCCTTCATCATAGCGTACATTTTGGCGGCCCTTTCTAGACTGGCCTGGTGGCCGTTGTCCTCAGCTTCTCTTTCTTCAGCTAGCTTTTTCAGTAGTTCATCAGTAACTACACAGCCGGGTATGTTATTGCTATTCATGGCTCGGCCTGCCCCATAAGTAAGCACATATAAGTTACCTATAACGGGAATATTAAAATCCTTCCAGTCCAAAAATTTCAGCAACTCATGAAATTTACGCATATCATAGCCCAGCTGAGGGATAATAAATTGAGCTCCGGCCTCAATCTTTTTTTCCAGTTTGTAATATTGAAATAATAACTCTGATTCTAAACGTTTAAAAGGAGATACCCCGCAGCCAGAAAAGAAATTAGTGGTTTTCAATTCCACCGTATTACCAAAGGCATCTTTATATTCCATCCCTTGGTTAAGTTCAGATATTAGCTTTAGCGTCTGTACAGCATCGAGATCAAAGACTGGTCTGGAAATTCCTTGATAACCGCTTACCAGGTAATCTCCAGTCACAACCAGTAGATTTTTCACCTCTTCCCGTTCGAGAGAATAAAGAAAACTTTCCATTTCATTCCGGCTCTTATCTTTACAGGTGAAATGCACTAAAGGCTCAATTCCCATTTCATTTAGCTTCATTCCTATATATTCAGCCGAAATTGCCGGGTTCCCACCAGGATTATCTGTCAGAGTAATGCCGTCAACTTTTTCTTCCTCTGCAGCATCCTGAGCTCTTCTAAATATAGCTTCAATATTATCCTCTTTGGCTCCACGACCAGGAACTAGCTCCCAGGTCACCGTAAAATCTTCCTTACTTTTAATTGATTTAGTAAGCTTACTATCAGCCATTAATTATCAATCCCCCTGAGGGTAAAGATAAATGAATGAGTTCCTAGCGCTATACTACCTACGACTGCCAGTACACCGATACCGATAAAAATATAAAGTAATCCTCTTTCTTCATCTACTGGAGCGTCGGTACTTTCAGGTAGCATTTCAGTTAAGGCAGCAGTTAGGCCTACATCGAGCATTACCTCTGCTCCATGTGGTGAGTTGGTAATTTCAGTGGTAAGATTTTCACCGGCAAAATAATCGTAATGCTCGCCCTCTGGCCATAGTTCTGACATATCGTATATTAATCCATCAACTGCTGCATAGGCATCGTTATCCCCTTCGCCATCATATTCCGCAAGTTCTGCCGGAGAAAGGGTTTTATCCACTAACAGACCTATTACTTTATAATCAGCTAGCATTTCCTCTTCATGAGGTGATTCTTGGTCAAACTCTTCACTTAAATCTGAGCCGGCTTGATAACCCCTGTGTTCTCCGCCACTAAATACATCAGAAACATCATAGACAATATTTTCTACAGCCACATAAGCCTCTGGACGCTCTTCACCATCGAATTTTGCCAGTTCCTCTTCAGTAAATACTTTGTCGATGTAAAAACCCACGCTTTCCAGGTCAGCAACTGCCTCGGCAAGTTCTTCATTATCAGCAATCTCTTCAGTTAAATTTTGGCCGGCCTCCCAGTCTTCATAAATCCCCTCCTCAAATACTTCATTAGCATCGTATACTCTTCCCTGGTTGGCAATATAGGCCGGGTTATCACTGCCATCAAATTCCTGTAAAATAACTTCTGTATAATAATCTGCAGCTTCTGCCTGGAGAACAAAGATCAAACTCATTAAAATTAAACAGGTTAACAGCAGTTGAAAAATTAGTTTAATTTTTTTCATGGTTTATTATTAACACTCCTCTCCTGAAACTACAAGATGTTATTATTTATAAAAATAAAATACTAATTATTTCTACTCCCAGCCAACCTATCACTGATATCACACCACTTATTCCAGCTATTTTTTCAAATTTTTTCACTCTCTCAGTCCGTTCAGCCCATTCAGGTGCCAGCTCTTTCATTTTAGGGGTGACATATAAATTGAGGAAAACTCCATTTAAAACCACCACTACTATCAGTATTTTTTTAATTTGAAAGAAAAAGCTGTCTGTCACCCAGGATCGACCCTGTAACAGCATAATTCCAGTTATACCAATGACAAATAATCCCACCCAAATCTGAAACGAAACAACAGGAGCAACCTTACTCATGGTGGTAGCAAATTTAGGTTTAATAGCAACTATAAAAAAAAGAAAATAGGAGCTAATTACACCACCTACTGCCACCAGTGTTCCTAAGACGTGAAATAGACGCATATTGATAGGCCTCCTTTAATTATAATTGATAATCTTTTATTGTTCTCTTTCGATAATGTATTCAGCAATTTCCCTTAAAATACTCAAGGCATTACTTTTCTCTTGCCCTGCATTAGTGATTTCAAGTCCCTCTAAAGCTAAAATGGCTGATCTGGCAAAGTTTTCTGCCTGTTTTTGAGCGTATGAAATCCCTCCATGTTCTATGATTAAAGATTGTAAAATATTTAAATTTTCCCTGGTAGGCTTATTTTCTTTTCCTTTTTCAAGCAGTTCTTTTGCTTTACTTGCCGCATGAGTTTCCTGTTTGAGCAGATAGAATAGAGGCAGGGTTATGATGCCTTCCTTTAGATCTGAAACCAGAGGTTTTCCCGTATTTTCCTTTTTACCTGCCAGGTCCAGCATGTCGTCTCGGATTTGAAATGCCATACCTATGTTAAGGCCGTAATCCCCCATTATCTTTATTGACTTTTTATCTGCGCCAGCAACCATAGCTCCAGCCTGACAGCAGAATTTAAAGAATAAAGCGGTTTTTTTATGGATTATGTCATAATAATCATCTTCAGTCATATCAAAATCATCTTCAGAAAAAAGTTGCTCTAACTCGCCATCACACATCTTGTAAGTCATGCTTGAAGCTTCTTTTACCAACGTCTTACTACCATGCTCAACAAATTTATTAAATGCCCTTACAAACATATAATCCCCAATTAAAACTGCGCCACCTTCACCCCATTTTTCTTTAATGCTTTTTTGTCCCCGTCTTTCTTCAGTATCATCAACAATATCATCATGGGTGAGAGTTGCCATATGCAGCATCTCAACAGCGGCAGCAATAGAGATTATTTTATCCTGCTCCTTTTGCTGGAAACCAAAACTTTTAGCGCTAAGAATCAATAAAAGTGGTCTGATTCTCTTTCCACCTGCTTGCAGAAGATGTTGGGTGGCAATTTTGGTGGTTTTTGTACTACAGTCTGTCCATTCTTTAATTTTATCATCCACTTTTTGCAGATAATCCTGGTAGGGAATAAGTGATTTCAGCATTAAATATCATACCCTTATTAATATCAATTTACTTTTTTTGACCATAGACTCTGCGCGCTGTCAATTTATCAATATATCTGACAAAGCCATTCATTATCAAAATTGAAAAAGCCACTCCTCCATAACCTATCCAGAGCTCGGCTATGAACTGCCGGAAAAATACAACCAACACTGCTATACCAAGACCATATATAATCTTGCCGGTATCAGTCACTGGCCTTGTCACCCAGTCGGTAGCCATAAAACCAACTCCGAATAGGAGCCCGCCACTCAGTACTTGAAAGAGAGGGTCTTGACCCAGGAAAAGAGAAAGAAGGAAAACTCCAGTTACAGTCGTTATGGGAATTCTCCAACTTATTCTTCCTCGATATATGAGATATATGATACCTAAAATAACAGCCAGAGCAGAGGTTTCAGCAGGAGAGCCCCCTTCATATATAGCTAATAGGGTTGAATATGAAGGCAATTCCATTCCTTCGACTACTCTAAGTAGAGGAGTTGCTTTGGCCATTACATCTACCACTTCAAGCTCTTCCAGCCAGGGTGTGAAGGCAGGATTAAAATCTATCAAATAAGGGGCCAGGTAGACTAAAGTTGTACGACCAAAAAGCAAAAACACCCTTCCCATCAAAGCAGGATTAAATCTGTTGCGTCCCAGTCCTCCCATAGCTTCTCTAAAAATAGCTACAGAAAGAAAGCCTCCCAGGGTATAAAGAGGAACCACAGCCCACCAGGCTGTAGGTGGCAGGGTCAAAGCCAGCAGCAAACCTGTCACTACAGCTGTGCCATCTCCCAGGTTGGTCTGCTCTCCTTTAAAGCGTCGGGCGACAATCTCTCCCAGAACTGCTCCTGTTACGCAGGTTATTATTACCAGTAAAGCTCCCGTTCCAAAAATTAAGATTCCCGTTATAGTAATAGGAATAAGAGCTAGCAATACGTCCTGCATTGCATCGATAATTGAAACCCCTTCGTGCCAGTGAGGAGCGGGGCCTGTAACCAGGTCAGTTTCAGTCTGCATAAATATCCCCCCGAATTCAATTAGTCTGACTTATTTTCTTGAATTTTTTCTTTTGCTTTTTTTATCAAATAGACAATTGGTCTTTTAGACATACAGACATAGGAGCAAATTCCACATTCGATACAGCTCATGGCATCCCATTTTTCTGCTTCAACCACATTATTTTCTTCCATGGCCATACTAAGATAATTGGGATAGAGTCCTATAGGACAGGCTTTAATACATCTCTCGCAGCGAACACAGGGACGAAAATCATCGACATCCAGGCTGCTATCTTCCACTGTCATTACAACTAAACCGAGGCTGCTTTTGACTATAGGAGCATCAAGTTCGGAAAGAGCTGTGCCTGTCATTGGTCCTCCCATAACTACTCGGGCAGGTTTATTTTTAATACCCCCACATTTTTCCAGCAGATTTTTTACAGGAGAACCTATCCAGGTGAGAAGATTGGCTGGTTTATTAATATTTGGTCCAGTGACAGTAACAACTCTTTCGGTAAGAGGTTTGTCATATATGACTGCATCATAGATGGCGACGGTGGTCCCAACATTTTGGACTAAAACTCCAACATCAAAGGGAAGACCTCCTTCAGGAACTTCCCGGTCAAGGATAGCCTGAATCAGTTGTTTTTCTGAACCCTGAGGATAGATAGAAGGAAGAGCCAATACATCTATATTACTGAAGGTATTATGTTTTCGTAAATTATTAACTGCTTTCATTTTATTTTCTTCAATGGCAATAAAGCATTTATCGGCTTCCATGGTTTGCATCAGAAATTTACTTCCCTGAAGTAGTTCTTTAGGTTTTTCCAGCATAACTCGATAATCACAGGTAAGAAAAGGTTCGCATTCACAGCCATTGATTATCACGGTATCTACCTTTTTATCATCAGGAGGAGTTAATTTGACCGGAGTTGGAAAAGCTGCTCCTCCCATACCTACTATTCCAGCTTTTCTCACTGCTTTAATAATTTCTTCTTTAGAAACCTCTTCAGCATTTCGTGCTTTATCTGGTTTAGCTGCTGAAAAATTTTTGTCAACTTTAATAATAACACTTTTAATTTTACTCCCGGTACCAGTAATTCTAGGCTCAATAGCCTTTACTACCCCTGGCAATCCAGTATGAAGAGGAGCACTAACAAACTCTTCACTATCTCCAACAATATCTCCAGCTTCAACTTTTTCTCCGGGCTTAACTGTGGGCTCACAGGCAGCACCAATACTTTGCTTCAGGGGAATTATAATTTCCTCTGGCACAGGAACCCTTTCAATTTCTTTGCCGCTGCTTAAATCCTTGAAATAGGGAAGGTGAATTCCTCCTCGGAAGGTTTTTTCTGCCATTTGTTTGCCTCCTCTAATCTGAGGTTAAATTTGTTTTAAAATCCAATATATAAACTTTCTTTAACAGCTAACAGCGCATTTTAAGATTTTATTAGCTATTAAAAACTTACAGGATCCTAAAAAAGTTTATAGAGCTTTGATAATTCTATTGATTGCATCAGGGGTTAGAAGTAGAATCCAGCCTTCATCACGGGCTTTACGCACGCATTCCAGTGTGCCAGGAATATCCTGACAGCAGCTGAAGAGAGCTATATCTGCTGGTAATGGCCAGTTGAGATAGGAGACCAGGGGGTTGGTCCGGCATACTTGAGGTAATTTTTCGGAGTCTATATCTTCGCGACTGTCTTTTATATCCAGTGCATCTTCTAATCCTCTAATTAATTGCAGTGCTCTGGGTATTACTTTGCGAGCCTTTAAAAGGTTTTGAGGAGTTTCCTGCCAGTCAAAAAGTTCTTCTTCCAATTTAGCTATTTTCTCTCTTATCTCTTCAAAGCCTATCCGAGTACAATTTCCCAGGGGGCGAAGCCGAGGATTATTATAACCTGTATTGGGATAAAAAATTCGAATTTCTTTTTCTTTTATTTGTCGGGTTTTTTTCAACAGCATTCTTGCATAACTGAAGGCTACTATTGCTCCTTCTTTCATTTCAAAGAAAAGCTCCTCACATTCTCGACAACTACAGACTACTTTTTCTTCATCCTGAAAATTAGCCAAAGTTATCACCTCTTACTATTATTGATGATATAAATTAATGAAATACTTAAAAGAATAAAACAAAAATCCAGATTAGACCAAAAGTTAAATTAAGTTTGGCTGTTTCCTGGTCAATATCAGCCAAAAGTTCAGTATTTATATTTAACCCTCTATCGAGTTTTTTATAACAATGGTAGGCTAGAGGGGTAGTTATAAAAACCAATAATCCATGATTTTCAATTAGACCTGTCAGGATATAAATAATTAAAAATAGATAAGGAAAAAATAATAACATACTATATAAAAGTTTCCCCTTCTTCTTATTTAGAAGAAGGGCGATAGTCGAAATTTTTTTCCGATCAATATTTCTGTCTCTCATATTATTTCCATGGAGTATAGCGGCAGTTATCAGAGCAAGAGGCAATGAATATAAGAGAAGATTCAAATCAAAAAAAACTGCTGAATGAGGATAATAAACTGCCTGAGGTGTTACTATACCAAAGATTAAAAATACCGTCACAGTTCCCAGACTCCTGTATTTTAGATTGAGTGGAGGAGCAGTATAATAATATGCCCCTAAAATAGCTATAAATGCGTAAAACAAAGAAAAAAATCTATTCCATAAAAAAGAGAAAAATAGGGCGGAGATTAAAAATGATACGGTAAGTTTTACAGCTATATCATAGGCTGAACCTGGTTTGAGCCAGCCCTGAACTAATACTAAATTAGAATGAGGCCCACTTTTTTTATCGATACCTAATTTGTAATCATAGTATTGATTGAAAATATTGCCAGCTCCATGCATTACACTAACTCCAATTAGTAAAATTAGAGCTCTTACTGGATAAAAGACTCCTGTTCTATAGGCCATAACATTACCCAATAATGCAGGAATTAAAGAAGCTGGCCAGCTGAAAGGTCGCAGTAATTTAAATATAATAGAAGCTTTGACCGCCAAATCATTCCATCTAATAGATAATTTTTCTATTATCAATTTTCTCCCCTCTATATTATTGAAAAATTATAATTGCCTTACAAGCAAGAAAAAGCCAAAAAATAAAAATTATTAATTTATTGTATTTTTATTATATATAAAACCTATCAATTTTGTCAAGATGTTATTATTTTAACTAATTTACATTCAGGACATTTGTCCTTAATTTTATATATGTTATTACTATAACTTTATCAGTAAATATCAGGAGATAAGTATAAAATTATCTAGAATTATTTTGAAGGTCAAATATGATTTAGCCATGTTGCTCTGTGGTGAAAATATATGTATAATTAAGATACATTATATAAAGATATATTTCTAATTTTAAAGGAAGTGATTATATGTTAACTTCGAGATTGAGAAAGCTCTTGCTAGGACGTGACCAGGAAGAGGCGAAAAAATTCATTGACAGGTTGTATCAGGACAATAACTGGAGTGCCATCAGCTTTATCGATGAGATGCTGCCCTTGCTTCTCTTTCAGAGCAACTTAAAATATGGTAATTTCCATCAGGTCAAGATGACACTGCAAATCAGACATCTTCTGCGCCTGGGAAGACTTTCCCCTCCGACCCAGAGAGAGGTTATGAAACTTTTGCTAAATGAATGCTTAAGAGAAAGTAGAATCAATGTCCAGGCCGGGGAAATAGCTCTGGCGGAAAGAAAGGATGAGCCGCTAACCTCCATGCTGCAGGAACTTTCCAACCACAGCCTGCACAATGCCTTTTATTACGCATTACAGGCCTTTGAAGAAAATCCTGACAGACTTCAGGAACTGCTTTTAGCTCTGGGCGGTGTTTATGGACCGGAAAATTTAGGACACAGTCTCAGCTGTTTCTTTCCCGTTATTGAAGAGATTGTAAATTCAAATCATCCAGCAAGCAAAACAGCCCTTCTCTCCTATATTCTTTATCTGGGTCGTTATGATATTCCAGCTGATTTTGATCCCCGGGATTATAAGAAAGAGGATATGCCGGATAATGCTCTGCGCCTGGCCACCTCTGGAGAAGATATTGTTAATCTTCACCATATGATAACCCTTGTTACTTACCGTCTCTGGGAACAGGCTGACTTTCATGATGAAAATTTTCCCCTACCATATCGCATTTTCTTTCAAAAGCGTCTAAAAGATAAGGAGGTTAGCAACAAGCAGCTAACTAGAGTTCAAAAGCCCCTTAATATTGATATGCCAGAGAATTATGAGGAGTTCAAAAAGAGTTTTTCCTATGAAGACGTAGAACAGAGCACTTTCCTGGTTCGTAAAGCCTGGCAGGAGGCGCCAGAGAAGGCCTGGGACTGGATCTTCCGTCTTTATGCTGAGAATTATCAGTCCGATAACTGGAACCCCCATTTTTACACAGGTATTTATCTGGCCTTCCGTCTTATTGAAGAGGGCCTGGCTGAGGACAGGCTGGCTGCCGAGATGGCGGTGGATCAGGCTATTGCCTATTATGTAAAATCTTGATTAGATTTACTTGCTAAATTCAATCCTATATTATATAATCAAGAAAATTGACAAATATCATCGAATTTGACTATATAATGATTTTAATAACTGGGATTAGCATTAGATTTGGTATTAGCATTAGTTTATTTATATCAGGGATATCGATACAAAAAAAGAAGGGGGGACGGTTATAAAAAAATACAAGTACATCTTTTTAATTCTTTGCTAATTTTTTGATCTGGAGATTTTCAGAAATATCAGGAAACCAATAATTTTGCAGGAGGGATATGAAGCATGAAAATTATTAACAAAAAAACGATTTTAATTGCTTTACTAATTACTTTATTTATTTTAGGAACCCAGTCTTCCATAATGGCCGAAAAACCTGATGAACTAACAATTATGGGTACAGACACAAGTCCAATTTATTCTGGTGCTGCTGTAGAAGCCTTTGAAGAAGAATATGGTATAGATGTTGAATGGCAGATAGTACCCTATGGTGATTTTTTCATGCAGCTGACGACTAGCATTGGCGGCGGGGTACCCGTTGATGTTTATTGGACCGATACACCCTGGCATGCTGAGCTGGGAGATATGGGTATGATGATCCCCTTTGAAGATCATTACGAAGAAGAGGAACTTGAGCAGTTACTTGCCAGATATTTTCCTGCCTCTGTGGAAAAGTTGCAGTCCCATGGACAAACCTGGGCTTTTCCAGTTATAACTTCTCCCTATTATTTCTGGTATAATGTAGAAATGTTATCTGACTTAGGTTACGAAGAGGCGCCGGAAACCTGGGATGAGCTGCGAGAAATTTCACTGGAAGCTATTGAAGCTGGTGAAGCTGATTATGGCTTACTACTGGGATGGGATGTAGGAGAAGCCCTGATGACCTGGTTTGATAAGTTTTTAAAGCTTCATGAAGGTGATTGGATAAACGAGGATCATACCGAATTTGTCTTTAATAGTGATGAAGGAGTCCAGGCCCTTGAATACATGATAGAGATGCTGGAAGAGGGAGTTGTGGCAGAAGCATCGCTGGAACTGGGTGACTGGGATTCTGTCTATTCTTTCATGGCTGAAGAGACTCCCTTTGAAATCAACTGGGGAGCGGTTTATCCCGACATTAAAGATCCAGAAGAATCGGCTGTTGCAGATAAATATTCAACCGCTATTTTGCCAGGCCATAATGATATAGAGAGCTACTCTTCTGTAGGGGGAGGAGGCTGGGCTGTAGGAACCACTACCAGATCTCAGGAATATGCCTTTAAACTTATGGAGTATGCAAGTGGTGAGATGGCTGCCGTCGGTGTCCTGGAAGACAAAGGTACTGAGGCGGTAATGCCAGATGTAATCGATGAAAGAGATGACCTGGTTGATCAGGAAGCAAATCCAATTTATGAAAAACAGCTGGAGCATGTTGGTTTCCGTCCCGGTAATTTCATGACCTGGTACAGTTATTTCCGCGATGAAATTTTAGCTCCCAGATTACATGATGCTTTACATGGCAATCTATCTGCTGAGGAAGCTTTAGATGCTGCCTATGAGGAAGCCCAGCAGGAGCTTGAAGACCGGGGAATCTAATTTTATTATCCAGTTGCGGAAAGGGCGGAAGTCAGAGTTACAATAATTCTATGGTTGCCGTTCTTTCCGCACTTAATAATTATCACCTTTTATTATTCTATTTTCCTTTGTCAATAATAACAACCAGATTCAGTTTGCTCAATAAAAATTATTGAAATTCATCAAGCAAATTCATATTTTTACTGGAGGTATTTTTAGTATGAAAAAGTTTGCCAGCAGATTACTCAACGAGGAGAAATTTCTTGGTCTGCTGCTGGTTTTGCCTGCACTAATATTTCTTCTCATCTTTAGTGTCTATCCCATTATACGAGCTTTCCATATGAGCCTGCGCGATATAGGCCCCATGATTGACCGAGGTTTTGTAGGGTTAGATAATTATATTGATCTTTTGACCGGAGGCAGGTTATGGGGAAGTTTAGGTGCAACCATATACTTTGGGATCGGCAGTATAATATCCCAGGTAGGTTTAGCTCTAGCTGTTGCCGTTGCCCTTAATAAAAACTTTAAAGGGCGCAAATTCGTCCGGGCTTTGATCATTGTCCCCTGGGCTATACCTACGGCGATGTCTGCTCTGATGTGGAACAGATTTTTCCATCCCATAGACGGTTTTGTCAATGCTATGTTGCGTTATGCTGGTTTATTGCAGGGAGATTTAAGGTGGTTTTCATCTCCTATTCTTGCTTTAACTGCTGTTCTCATAGCGGATGCCTGGAAATTCACTCCCCTTTTTATCATGATTTTTCTGGCAGCTTTGCAGGCTATTCCTGACCACTATTATGAGGCGGCCATGATCGAGGGATGTAGTAGCTGGCAGATGTTTAGACATATAACTGTAGAAATTATCAAACCAACAATTGTGGTGGCGCTGATCATGAAGACTATCTTCGTTCTTCATGCCTTTGAGCAAATATACATAATGACTGGAGGTGGCCCCGGGGCAGCTACCAGAATTCTTCCTTTCTATGCTTATCAAGAGGTGTTCTCTTACCTTAATTATGGTCGAGGAGCTGCGGTGGCCTTTATACTCTTTCTCATCACACTAGTCTTAACTCTATTTTATTACCGCTTCCTATTAGGGCAGAAAGATTAAAGGAGGAAAACTTATGTCCAGGGTACATGATTTGCAGGGTAAAAAGAAAATATTGCACCGGATTTTCATCATTCTTTTTTGCCTGTGGATAATCTTGCCAATATATTTTGTTTTTGTTATGAGTGTAACGCCGGGCATTTATATTTCAGGAACTCGCTATCCGGCTCTAGTACCTAGAGAACCAACCTTAAATAGTTTTCGAGCTTTATTGATGCCGGGAACAATAGATGTAGATGCTTTGCGGGGAGATACGGCCAGGCCAATCCGGATTTTTCGCAATTCCGTTTTTAACTCCACGGTGGTAGCCCTTATTTCAGCTTTCTTTGGAGCTCTCTTTGGGGTTTTTGTGGCCTATTCCTTTGATAGATTTACATTTCCCGGTAAAAAATTAACTTTTTTACTGGTTTTAGGGAGCAGGTTAGTAGCGGCGGTGACTTTAGCTGTGCCTCTCTTTACCCTATTTCGGGAGTGGGGGATTCTCGATAGCTATCTTCCTTTGTTGTTGCTCTATATTCCCTTTAATATGTGCTGGGCTGCCCTTATCATGCAAAATTATTTTTCCATGATACCAGAGCAACTAGAGGAGGCGGCTCTCATTGATGGTTGCTCAAAATTAGGAGCTTTCTTCAGGGTGATTTTACCGACAGCTAGACCGGGAATTGTGGCAGTTTTAATAATCACCTTTCTTTTTTCCTGGGGAGAGTTTCTCTATGCCCTTCTCTTTACCATGAGTGAAAGCGCTCGAACACTCCCTGTTGCTTTGTCCATGTTTATAGGTGAATTTGAAATTGCCTATCAGCTTTTAGGAGCGGCCCTGCTCCTAAGTGTTATTCCACCTGTAGTACTGGGAGTTATTTTCCAAAAATATATTATTACCGGTCTTACCTCCGGCACAATTAAATAATTAATAATTGGGGTTGATACAAAATGGAGCAGGAAAGTCTAGAGCTAGAAAAAATAACAACTTTAGCTGAACTTTATAACTACATTAAAAGCTCAGATATAATCGAACATGTCTTATATGACCATCGCCAAGATAAGATTATGCTTTTAGACCAGACTGAACTTCCTTTTGCTGAAAAGTATTTAGAGCTCAAAACTTCTCAGGAAGCTGCCCGGGCTATAAAAGAGATGAAGGTTAGAGGAGGAGGGAGCCTGGCTATCACCGGGGCCTACGGTATGGTGTTATCAGCCCGGCAAGAGGGTGATATTGCTTCTTTGAAAAGGGCAGGAAAGGAAATTAAAGATACCAGGCCCACTGCCTCTTCTCTGGGCTGGATTGTAAACAGGGTAATCGAGCAGGCAGAAAAAGCTGATGACATAGCCGATGCCGTGGAAGAGACTGTGGTGGAATATGTCCGGAATAAGATAATTAATGCCCGCAACTTAGCCCGCCATGGCGCTGAGCTTATAAATGAGGGAGACACTGTAATGACCCACTGCCATGCCGGGGCTATAGCAGGGGCTGGATATGGTGGCATAACCACCGGTATTTTCAAAGTTGCTGACAATCAGAACAAAAATATCACGGTTTTTGCCACTGAAACTCGTCCTTATCTGCAGGGAGCCCGGATTACAACCTGGGAGCTTAAGAAACTTAATATAGATACAGTTTTAATTACCGATAATATGGCCGGCCATTATCTTCAAAGTGGAAGGATAGATAAAGTGATTGTAGGAGCAGACCGGGTGGCCAGCAATGGGGATATTGCCAATAAAATCGGCACTTATATGATAGCATTAGCCGCCGATAAACATGATGTCCCCTTTTATGCAGGAGGTCATATAGATTTAAGCACCGCCAGTGGAGCGGATATCCCCATAGAAATGAGGGATCCCGAGGAGGTTACCCATTTCAGGGGTCAGAGGACTGCTCCCGAGGGGATCAGAGCAGAGTATCCTGCCTTCGATGTAACTCCCCATAAACATATCAGTGGTCTATTAACAAGTGAAGGGGTCATTAGAGCTCCCTTCTCGAAGAACTTAGAAAAACTTTTTTCATAATTTGGAGGGATATAATATCATAAATAAAGCAATTATAGGCGGCACAGGTGTTTATGCAATTGAGGAGCTAGTTGCAGAGAGTCGAAGTGAAGAAATAACCACTGAATATGGTGAAGTGGAGCTGGAAATAAAAAATATCAAGGGAAAAGATTATGCCTTTCTTCCCCGCCATGGTAAAGACCATTCTATCCCACCCCATCGAATAAATTATCGAGCAAATATGAAGGCATTAAAGCTTTTAGGGGTAGAAGAAATTTATGCCACTACTGCTGTGGGTTCCTGCCATCAGGATTATCCCCCGGGTTCATTGGTTTTAATCGAAGATTTTATCGACTTTACTCGCAGACGTAATTATACCTATTTTGATGAAGAGGTTAGACATATTAGCATGGCTGAGCCTTATTGTCCTCGACTAAATGGTAAGCTGGTTGATAATTTCTCGGGTCAGGATTTTGTTCTAAAAGAAGGCGGAATTTATGGATGTTTTGCCGGGCCTCGTTTTGAAACTGCGGCCGAGGTTATGATGGCCCATAAGCTTGGGGCCACGGTGATGGGGATGACCAACGTGCCTGAGGTGGTACTGGCTAAAGAGCTGGGTTTATGTTATTCCAATGTCAGTATAGTTGTCAATTGGGGCACCGGCTTTAGTGATGAAGAAGAGCTTAAACAGGAAGAGATGCGGGGTATAATAGAGGAGAAAAAGGAAGATTTGCTGCTTAACTTTATTGAGATCTTATCTAAGTCTGAATCTGAAAAGCGCAGCTGCAACTGCTCAGATGATTTCATAATGTAATTTAATTTATTCCAATTTATCATTTACATAGATGGTAAAAGAAACACCAGAGGA
>PWEJ01000160.1 GCA_003553485.1 Halanaerobiaceae bacterium
AAAAATCACTAATTTTTTAAGCCAGTATACTATACTGGCTTTTTTTAATGCAGGTATATTTCAATTTTTATCGAATTTTATTAGTGATGAAATATGTTGGCTAAAGGGTAATAAAAAGGGGGAATCAAAGTGTCATTGAAGATTTTTCATACGAGTGATATCCATTTGGGCATGAAATTTAGCGGTTACCCGGCCTCTGTGCAGGAGAAATTGCGAGAGGCTCGGATTGAAGTGCTAAATACAATTACTGAAAAAGCTAATTCAGCTGACTGTGATCTGTTAGTAGTGGCAGGGGATCTATTTAATCATAATAAAGTTAAGGCAGAAATAGTTTTAAAAGCTATTAATATTTTTGATCACTTTAAAGGTAAGGCCCTTTTGTTTCTGCCTGGTAACCACGATTATGACCTGGGACAGGACAATGTCTGGAGGATTTTTGAAAATAATCGAACTAAGAGAATGATATTGTTAAATGAGTTTAAACCTTATGACTTAGAGGATTACGGTCTGGATGTTACTATCTATCCTTCTCCTTGTGATAGCAAGCACTCTGAAGATAATAATTTAGACTGGATTAAAAAAGAGCAGATAAATAATTCCACTGAGTATGCTATCGGTATAGCTCATGGAGCTCTGCAGGGGCTTTCTCCTGATCTTAAAGATAAATATTTTCAGATGACAGCAACAGAACTTTTGCAACTTAATATGGATATTTGGCTGTTAGGTCATAGTCATCTTCAATATCCAGCAGATGATAAGCCAGATAATAAAAAAATATTCAATAGTGGAACTCCCGAACCAGATGGCATGGACTGTGATCATGAGGGTTATGCCTGGGAAATCACTATAAAAGATGAAAAAGATATAGTAGCAGAAAAAATTATGACAGGTAAATTTAGATTTTATGAATATGAGCAGAAAATCAGAGACAGGCAGGATTTTCTAAATTTACCAGAGAAGATTTTAAAGGAACAGGCTGAGAATCAAATAGTAAGGTTAAAACTTACCGGTGGAGTGGCAGAGGAAATTTATCAACAGAGACAGGAGATTTATGATAAGCTTAAGTATGAATTAGGTTATCTAAACGTCAATGATGATGACCTTTATATTAAATTATCCATGGAAGACATTGCAGATAAATTCACACCGGGTTCATTTCCACATCACTTTTTAGAAAAATTAGCAGATGACGAAAAATCCCTACACCTTGCTTATGAATTAATCAAGGAGGTACAGAATGAAGCTTAAAAAATTTTCAACTCAGATATTTGCAGGTCTTACAGATACAGAGGTCCCTTTTACAGAAGGTTTGAATGTTATATTAGGACCTAATGAGGCCGGCAAAAGCACCATAATAAATGCTATTTTTGCTACTCTTTTTAAAGAACCTAAAATTAAGTCTAGAAGTAATGAAGATAAAAAATTTAACGAAAGATTTTTGCCCTATCCAGAAGGCAATTACATTCATGGCAAAGTTACTTTAGAAAATTCAGGAGAGGAAATTGCTATCGAGAAAAAATGGAGCAGAAATAATCCCAGTGTTCTACTTAAATTACCGAATGGCAATATAATAGATAATGCAAGCCAGATAAAGAAGCAATTAAATGAAGTTCTTATTTATGGCAGTAGCACCTATGATAATATTGTTTTTGCTAAACAAAGGGAGATAAAAAGGACAGTTAAAAATATAGCCGAAGACTCCAATGTGAAAAATACTGTCAATGATTTTTTGAGAAAAGCTGTCATGGAGATGGATGGTGTGGTATCCGATGAATTAAAAGAGAAAATCGAAGCAGAAAAAGAGAAATTAATTTCAAGATGGAATCTAGAAAAAGGGGAGCCAGAAAATCCTGACCGAGATTTTAATAATCCTTATAAAACAAATCTGGGAAAGATTTATGAAGCCTATGTAGCCAGGGGGCGGTTAAAGAATAAAATTAGAATTGCTGAAGAAGCGGAGAAAGAATATCAAGAGGCAAATCATAATTTAAATTCTCTGCAAAATAAATTGCAGCAGCTAAAAAAAGAGCTGGCTGAATTATCAGCCTTAGAAGAAGATATTTATAGAAGAGGTACTTTACAACCGAAGCTAGAGGCTAAAAATGAGAAACTAAATGAATTAGAAAAGATTAAAAAGAGATGGCCTGATGTTAAGTCTGAAATCAAAGACCAGCAGGATAAGCTAGCCACTTTAAGAAAAAAGATTGGCCAATTAGAAAATGAAAGAGAAGAATTCAAAAAGAAGCAAGTGAAGCAAGAGCTGGCGGCTAAAATCAATAAAGTAGAAGATTATCAAGAAAAAATTAAAAAGTTAGAACAGCAGAAAGAGAAATTAGCAGTTATTAGTAGTGAAAAAGTCAAGAAATTAGCTGCTTTAGAAAAAACGATATCCAATACCGAAGCTCAATTAGAGGCGGCTAAATTGCAAGCTAAAGTTTTACGGTCTACCTCCGACAATCTCTCAGTTATAAAGGGTGTGGAAGAAGAAGAGAAGATATCTGTTAACAGTGAATTTGTAGCTAATGGATATTTGCGGGTTTTTAATGATGATATTGATATAGAGGTTAGATCAGCTGAAATAAATTTTACAGAACTTAAGAATGATTTTAAAGAGGCCAGGCAGGAGAAACTAGTTTTATTAGAAGAATTCAAAGACCTAAATATTAATAATTCTGAAGAAGCCAGAGAAAAACTCAACCATAAAAAAGTGCTCAGTCGAGAAATTTCTAGAATCAAGGAAGATATTAATGATCTTCTTAAAGAAAAAGCTTTAGAAGAGCTAAAAAATCAGCATAACAAAATTGAAATCAAGGAAGATATTAGAGAGATTGAAATTATTGAAGCAGAAATGGAGCAATTAAAAGATAGAGAGATCAATAGCATAAAGGTATCCCTGGAAACTAATAAAAATATTGTATCTGATTGGAAAGATGACCATGAAAGCATAGAAAAATTGGAAACTAAAATCAGATCACTTAAAGAAGAAATTTCAAATATCCGAAGGGAACTTGCTGGGTTAGCGGACCTGCCAGCAAAATTTGAGTCAGTGGCTGAATTTAGAGAATATCTTAAGAATATTAGAGTCCAGAGAGAGCAAAAAAAGGAGAAAAAGCATGAGCTTAAAGAAAAATTATTAGATATCCAGAGTAATATGCCGGCTGAATCAGTAGAAGAGTTAAAGGATGATTATAAAAGAAAAGATAAAAGATTTAAATCGTTGATAGCTAGAGCAAAAAGAATTTTGCAGATTGAAAGGGCTTTTCAGGAGACTCTAGAAATGATGGATGAAAAATCTTTCCAGCCTTTAATTGAATCCTTTAATGATTATTTGAATAAACTCACAGCCGGTGACTACTTGGCTAATAACATTAATGATGATTTTGCCATTGAAATTATCAAACAAGAAGATAAAACAACACTGCCAGTAAACATCAATCTTCTCTCCTATGGTACTTATGATAGCGTTGCTATGGCTTTAAGATTTGCCTTATATGATAACTTATTTCAGGAAAATCCTGGATTTATTATCCTGGATGATTGCCTGGTTAATTTAGATCCAGAACGCACTGATAAAGCCCTTGAGTTAATTAATAGCTTTAAGGATAAATATCAAGTTATTTTTAGCACTTGTGATCCTGAAACGGCAGATCGATTAGGGGGGAACAGGATAGAACTTGTTTAAGCAAAGCTAAGTTAATTGACAAAATAAATTAGAATGTTATAATCTAATTAAGTTAAAAATTAAATAAATAAGCCTTTATATTATGATTTACTAGTTTTTTATAGCATTGAAGAAAACTTATATTGAAAGACGGTGCTAAAAAATAAAATTTTTAAACAATTTTTGAGCTAGTTAATAGATAAAGAAAGATATTTAATGGAAGAAATAATCTACAAACCAATCGGCAAAATAAGAACAAGGTTTGGCAAACCTGAAGGAATCCCAATTCAACCCCCTGGGGCTGAAGGAATAACTGGCAAAATAGAGCTTATGCCGGAATATAAAAAAGGTTTAGAAGATTTAGAGGGATTTTCTCATCTGATATTATTGTATCATTGCCATTTAGCTGGAGAATGTTCACTCTTAAACAAGCCCTTTATGGAGGACAAAGAACATGGCATTTTTGCTATTAGAGCTCCCAGCCGCTCAAATTCAATTGGGCTTTCTGTGGTTAGATTGGAGAAGATAGAGGGTAATATTCTCTATCTTAAAGATGTTGACATTGTAGATGGGACACCACTTTTGGACATAAAGCTCTATGTTCCGCAATTTGATAGCAGGGAAGAAGTTAAAATTGGTTGGCTTGAGAAAATATAGATAAACTGCCTGATAAAAAAGATGATGGCCGTTTTGTCTAGGAGGGAGGTATAATTATGGATGAAGTTCTGGTAAATAAATTAAAAGCAGTGGCTCACAAAACTAGATGGCAGTTGCTGAATGACCTGATTACTAAGGATTACTGCGTTAAAGCTTTAGCTAAAAAAAATAATATATCCGAATCTGCTGTATCACAACATTTAAAAGTATTGCGAGAAGCTGAACTTGTTATTGGAGAAAAACGAGGTTATTATGTTCATTATTCAGTTAAAAGAGATGGTTTAAAGGAAATAGCCTCCAAAATTGAGAAACTAGCCACTAAAGAGGCTAGGCGCTGTCAGAATTGCAATTAATTAAATTTTACTGTTAACAAACTTGGGAGGATTTTATGCCAGAAGACTTTAGATTTAATCTTGAAGAGATAGCCGGTGCTATTGGTGATTATGGAACCCTTTTACCCATAATAGTAGGAGTAGCTGTAGTTACCGAAATTAATATGAGTTCAATTCTTTTCTTTTTTGGGCTAGCCTATATAGCTAATGGAATTTACTATAAATTGCCGATGCCGGTAGAACCAATGAAAGCTATTGGGGCAGTTGCTATCAGTGGAGCATTAACTGCTGGAGAAATTGCTGCTGCTGGAATTTTGATGGGATTGATTTTGCTCTTAATAGGAATTTTTGGTGGTATAGACATAATAAAAAAACATATACCTGAATGGCTAATTCGAGGCATTCAATTCGGATTAACATTAATATTACTGGAGACTGCCCTGTCATTCATGATTGATGATTGGTTTATCGGTTTATTATCGATAGCAATAATTTTGCTTTTCTTTTTTATTAAGGTGCTTGATATATCCTCTTTAATAGTTTTTGGCTTAGGATTAATTATTGGAATTTATTATTCAGGTATACCTCCACTTACTTTTATATCCTGGCCTGAATTTACTCTACCAGCAATTGCTGAATTTAGAACCGGTTTTTGGTCTGGAACTATTCCTCAACTGCCTTTAACTCTTGGTAATGCAGTTTTGGCTACCTCTTTACTTATAACAGACCTCTTTGAGCGGAAAGTGTCGGAAAATAAACTGGTAGTCAGTATGGGGTTAATGTGTATCATCTCATCACCTCTGGGAGGATTTCCCATGTGTCATGGGGCAGGAGGTTTAGCTGCCCAGTACAGATTTGGAGCAAGGACTGGAGGCTCTAATATTATCTCTGGTATCATTCTTCTGGTAATAGCCTTCTTTTTTGCTTCGCCAGAGATAATTGAAATCATTCCCTATGGAGTATTAGGGGCAATGCTATTCTTTACAGCTCTACAAATGTTCCAAAGTGCGATAATTACTGATAAAAAGATATTAATGATAATTACCGGATTCCTGGCTTTTATAACAAATATTGCAGTTGCTTTTATAGTCTTTTTTGCTTTTCATCAGGTTTTGAAACATTTAAATATAAGTGGGTTATAGAGATTTCTAATTAAAGAGTTAATAGAAATTTCCATTCCCACCTAACATCATTTTTTAAAATACTAGGAGGTCAAGAATGAGTAAGAAAGAGAAGATTATCTTAGATGTTGATACAGGTCATGATGATGCCATTGCAGTATTAGTCGCTGCTAAAGCTGAGAAAATTGATTTAAGGGGTATTACCGTAGTTTCAGGCAATCAGACTCTGCCTAAAACATTGAAGAATACTTTAAGTATCTGTGATTTTGCTAAAATAGATGCCCCAGTTTATGCAGGAATGGATAGGCCTTTAGTTAGGGAACAGGTAACAGCTCCTGATATTCATGGAGAAAGTGGCCTGGGAGGGCCTACTTTTCCTGCTCCGGCCAAAACTGCCGAAGATAAACAGGCAGTTGATTTTATAATAGAAGAAGCTTTAAATTCTGAGGGAGAGTTAATTCTAGTCCCCACGGGACCTCTGACTAACATTGCCACCGCCTTTAATTTAAAGCCGAAGATCAAAGAGAAAATCAAGAAAATTGTTTTGATGGGAGGGGCTTATGGTCTAGGAAATATTACCCCCTCTGCAGAGTTTAATATTTATGTCGATCCTGAGGCGGCTCAGGTGGTTTTTGATAGTCAAATTCCGCTAGTTATGACGGGACTTGACTTAACTCATCAAGCCAAAGCAACTCAAAAAATCATTAACCGGATTAGTGAATTGGATAACAGGATAGCTGATCTATCAGTAGAACTAATTGAATTTTTTCGTCAAACTTATAAAAATACTTTTGGTTTTGATAGTCCTCCTCTTCATGATCCTTGTGCTGTTGCAAAAGTAATAGATGAAGATGTCTTTTCAACTAAAGAAATGAGAGTTGATATTGAACTTAATAGCCAGTTAAATCGGGGGAGAACAGTCTGTGATTTTTATAATCGGACTAAAAAAGAACCCAATGCTGAAGTGGCTATTAATTTAAATAAAGAAAAATTTTGGAATATAGTAATTAAGAGTTTGAGCAAATATTGATATTAATATATCAATTGAATTCCGAGAGGTCGACAAAATCTCGTGGGTCCAGAAAAATGCGGTTATAGGAAAGAGACCAGTGCAGGTGAGGGCCTGTAGCAAAACCTGTTTCTCCTACCAGGCCAATTACCTGCCCCTGCTCAACCTTTTCCCCGACCTCTACTTTGAGTTTACTTAAATGCAAATAAGAAGAAAAGACATTCCAGCCATGATCAATTATAATAGTTTTGCCAGTGGCCAGAAGGTCATTAGCTAAAGTTACCTCGCCATTGTTACTGGCCACTACAGAAGTGCCTACAGGAGCAGCAATATCGATACCATTGTGGCGGTTAGCAAGCTCTTCGTTATGGTAACGGGTGGCTCCAAAATCTGTGGTTATTCTACCTTCTAAGGGCCAGATAAAAGCAGAACTCCACAGCCTTTCCTCAGCGCTTTCAGCTCGGGCTTCAGCTACTAGCTCTTGCTCTCGTTGCTGTCTTTTTTGCTTCTCTGGATCAGTTGGCCTGACCTTTTCTTCCTGATCTTCATCAACTGTAAGATAACTTTCAGCAAAATCAGCCTGCTGGACTTTAAGCTCCTCTTTAGTCCAGGTTCTGCCCTGACTATCAACTATAGTTAAGGTATAATTCCCAGGGTTCCACCAGTAAGAAATAGGAAGTAAAGCAACTGCTCCCTCTTCATCAGCTCGAAAGGGAAAGTTTTCTTCATTGACAATAACTTCCCCTTCAGACAGGTCATAAGGCGCAGTAATTATCACCAATTGACCGAGTTCAGGCTCTAAATTATCTATCTCCACCTCAGTAGCGGTGGCTGACAGAGAACCTATCACCAACATAAGGAAAACTGAGATCATTAACCCTCTGGCTACGATTGAAACCTTCCCCCTGATTACAGTTGATATTTTCTCAGTTAAATCAGTGCTAATTTTCATATGTCCTGCTCCCTTCCCCTTAATCCTTAAAATAATAAATTATCCTTGTTAAAATTATTATATCTCATAAATCATTTTCTGTAAAAACATAAAAATTACAGTCAAATTAATCACTTTTTGAAAAATTTAGAGGAATATATAAAAGCTTTCTAGAATTAAACAATCAATAGTCCAAACCATTGTTTTCAAGAAAAAACGTTCTTGAAGTTAAATTAACTGGCTTTTAGAGGAGGTAAAACATTGAAGAAATATACTCTGGCTTTAATAGCTTTTTTGCTTATAATAGTAATTCTAACTGGAAATGTCCAGGGAGAGACAGAGTTACGACAACTGGAGTTAAAGGAAGGACACCCCTTAAGATTAAGCTATGAAAACAATAAGATTTTTTATCAAGGGGAAGAGGTGTTCTTAAAAAGAGAGGATGAGAAGTACGAATTGCCAGCAGAAGTTAAGCAAAAATGGCGAGAAAATAGTTACAGTACTTTTATCTTTCCTTTGGCTGTAATTAATACTGAGAAAACAAAAGAAGTTTATAACCTGGAGGAGCAAAAAATTATCTTTAATGAGCAGGAAGCTATCTCAGCACTAAAGGAGGAGTGGCAGCAGATAACAGAAGGAAAACCGCCAATTATTATGGAGGAAGAGATTAAACCTGAAAATTTTCAGGATCATTTATCGGTCAAACTAGCTCCTGAAGGAGAAAGAATATTTTTCACCCTGCAGCATTACATGATAGCAACTATGGATACAGCTGCAGGCATTTATGATCTAAAATCTGAAGAGTTTACTTTTGTAAACTATATTTTCTCTGGCGGAGTTAGTAATATATCCTGGTCTGATTTTGATAATGATTTTGATAAAAATATAATAAATGCATCTGAGTATCTGGCAATAGAGCTCTATGATGCCCGTGGGATTGGTGATTTATACATCATAAAGGCCGATAGTTTAGAAATAATTGCTGCCTTTAGTGGGCATGAGTTTACCTATTAATCTTAATTTTTAAGGAGTCTTTTATTAGAAAAGGAGGGATCAATTTGGAGAAGGAAATATTATTTGAGCATGATATTTTAGTTATTGGTGGAGGATTAGCCGGTCTAAGGGCTGCTGTAGAAGCCTTGAAATATGGTAAAGATGTAGCCGTCCTATCTAAAGTTCATCCCCTGCGCTCTCATAGTGTAGCTGCTCAGGGTGGGATTAATGCTGCCCTGGGAAATACACCAGATATAGGTGATGATCACTGGGAAGATCATGCCTTCGATACAGTAAAGGGATCAGATTATCTGGCTGACCAGGATGCAGTTGAAATTTTATGTAAGAAGGCACCTGAAGCTGTGATTGAGTTAGAACAGATGGGAACTGTTTTTTCTCGCTTTGCCAATGGTAAGATTGCGCAAAGACCCTTTGGTGGGGCGGGATTTCCCCGGACCTGTTATGCTGCTGATAGAACCGGTCACAACCTGCTTC
This sequence comes from Halanaerobiaceae bacterium, assembly GCA_003553485.1. Lineage (GTDB taxonomy): Bacteria > Bacillota > Halanaerobiia > Halanaerobiales > Halarsenatibacteraceae > T1SED10-84. The sequence continues at coordinate 9,200 of PWEJ01000160.1, forward strand.
ATACTCTATATGAACAGTCTACTTCTGGTGATATTAAATTTTATGATGAATATTTTGTAACTTCTTTAGTTGAGGATAATGACAGATGTCTTGGTTGTATTGCTTTAGATATCAAAGAAGGTAAGCTTAAAGCTTTTTCCGGAAGTGTTATACTGGCCACTGGCGGCTTTGGTAGAATTTATAATCGCTCCACCAATGCTTTAATAAATACAGGTGATGGAGCCTATCTGGCCTATGAAATTGGAGCGTCTTTAGAGGATATGGAATTTATTCAGTTCCATCCAACGACTCTTTATGACTCTAATATATTGATAACAGAAGGCGCCCGAGGTGAAGGGGGTTATTTAAGAGATCGTGAAGGTAAGAGATTTATGAAAGAATTTGCTCCTGAGGCCATGGAATTAGCCCCCCGTGATATAGTAGCTAGAGCTATAATAACTGTTGTTGAAGAGGGAAGAGGCATTGAAGATGAATATGTTCATTTAGATTTGACTCATTTAGGTGAAGAAAAAATCAAAGAACGTTTGCCTGGAATTAGAGAGATAGCTTTAGATTTTGCCGGGGTTGACCCAATAGAAGAACCTATTCCAGTTCAACCGGGACAGCACTATTCTATGGGAGGAGTTGCTGTTGATACAGAATGCCAGACTGAGGTAGCAGGACTTTATGCTGCCGGTGAATGTGCCTGTGTTAGTACCCATGGTGCTAATAGATTAGGCGGTAACTCTCTCTTAGAGACAGTAGTTTTTGGTAAAATTGCAGGCCGTAAAGCTGCTGAAGAATTAGATGATAAAAATGCCCCTGAATCTCTTTTTAAAAGCCACAGGGAAAAAGATGAAAAATTAATAAAATCTATTACCACAAAGGACCAGGGCATAGTTTACAGTGAAATATTACAGCAATTAAAAGAGACTATGTTTCAGCATTTTGGAGTCTTTAGGGATGGAGAGGAGATGCGCCAGGGGCTTGATAAAATCAAGCAATTACAAGCTAGATATCCAGAGATTTACGTGCAGGATACTAGCCTTAAGTTTAATCAGGCTCTGGTGAGATCATTAGAACTGAGATATATGCTCTTTATCTCCGAAGCCTTAGCCCTGGGAGCTATAGCTCGAGAAGAGAGCCGCGGTTCTCATTACAGAAAAGACTTTAGAAATCGACGTGATGATGAGTTTCTCAAACATACTGTCCTCAAAAAAGAAAAGGATAGCATAAAATTGGAATACTCCTCAGTTAATTTAGGTCAGTTTGAAGTGAAGGAGCGTGAGTATTAAATGAAATTTAAAGTATTTAGATCTAATGGAGAAAAATCCTATTATGATGACTTCAATGTCCCCCATGAACCAGGTCAGACAGTATTAGATGCTTTATTTTATATTCAAGAGAAGCTGGATGATTCCCTTGCCTTCCGTTATTCCTGTCGAGGAGCAGTATGTGGCTCCTGTGCAATGTTGATAAACAAAGTTCCTCGTCTGGCCTGCAGAACTCAGGTTGAAAGACTTAAGGAAGGTGAGGATAATCCAGATATAAAAGGCTATCCTGCCCTGAAAGAGGGTGAAAAATTAAATGAAAATAGTCTTCTGGTAGAGCCTTTACCACATTTTCCAGTAATTAAAGATCTAATAGTAGATACAGAGAAGTTTTTTGAGTATTATCAGGAGCTAAAACCCTGTCTAAAAACTGAGGGTAAGCCGCCAGAAAAAGAATATTTTATGGAACCAGAAGATGTTAAAGAACTTGAGGAATATACAAATTGCATATTATGTGCCGCCTGTTTTGCTGCCTGTCCAGTAGATGGAGAGAACCCAGATTTCCGCGGTCCGGCTGCCCTGGCCAAATTATATAGATTCCATATCGATGTTAGAGACCAAGAAGATAGACTTGAGCTGGCTGATCATAAAGATGGCTGGTGGGCCTGTGAATTTCATACCAACTGTAACAAAGTCTGTCCTAAAAATGTTCCCCCTAATGTAGCTATCGGTAAGGCTAGAGCTGAATTGAAAAAGAAAAAAGATGATAAATAAGCGAAATAGATGGGAGGAGATTAGTGATGGAATACCGTCAGGAAGAGGACAGTTTAGGTCAAGTCAGGGTTCCGGCCTCTGCTTATTATGGAGCTCAGACTCAGCGTTCTCGGGAAAATTTTAATATTGGTCAAGAAAAAATTCCGCTCCAAGTTATCAGAGCCTATGGTATCATTAAAAAAGCTGCTGCCAAAGTTAACTGTCAGTTAGGTCTTTTAAGCAGAGAAAAACAGAAGCTAATTGATAAGGCCTGTGATGAACTGCTGGCTGGTAAGTTTGACCAGGAGTTTCCGCTGGTAGTCTGGCAGACAGGTTCAGGCACCCAGACAAATATGAATGTCAATGAAGTGATAAGTAATCGGGCCAATGAGTTAGCCGGAGAGAAGAAGGGGAGTAAGACCCCGGTACATCCCAATGATGATGTGAACATGTCTCAATCCTCCAATGATACCTTTCCAACAGCTATGTCTATTTCAGCAGTCAGATTGATAGAAGAAAAGTTAATCCCAGCTTTGATAGAGGTTAAGCAAATCCTGGAGGAAAAATCAAAGCAGTTTGAGAAAGATGTTAAAGTGGGACGTACTCATTTGATGGATGCAACCCCGGTCACGCTGGGACAGGAATTTTCTGGTTATAAGAGTCAAATCAGTCATGGGATTGAGGCGCTGGAGAAAAATTTAGAGCACCTCAAAGAGCTGGCTCTGGGCGCTACGGCAGTGGGAACAGGTTTGAATACCCACCGAGATTATGCTGAGCAGGTAGTAAAAGAGATTAATTCTCTAACGGGAATAAATTTTACCAGTGCCCCAAATAAATTTGAAGCTATAGCTGCTCATGATGATTTAGTGAAAACCAGCGGTGCTTTAAAGACTCTGGCAGCTAGTTTGCTGAAAATCAGTAATGACATAAGATGGCTGGCTTCAGGTCCTCGCTGTGGTCTTGGAGAGATAGAATTACCTGTCAATGAGCCGGGAAGTTCTATTATGCCTGGCAAAGTCAACCCCACTCAGGCAGAAGCCTTGATCCAGGTCTGCATCCAGGTGATAGGTAATGACACTGCCATAACAGTGGCTGGTTCTCAGGGTAATTTCGAGCTAAATGTCTGTAAGCCGGTAATGATCTATAACTTGCTGCAGAGCATTGAGCTTCTGGCAGATAGTTGCCAGTCTTTTGCCAATAAATGTCTAAAAGGGATAAAGGTAAATAAGGCTCAGATTGAAGAATATCTAAAGGAGTCTTTAATGCTGGTCACTGCTCTTAATCCAATAATCGGATATGATAAAGCAGCTGAAATTGCCAATAAAGCCTATGGGGAAGATAAAACCCTGAAAGAAGCAGCCGTAGAACTTGGTTATTTAACTGCAGAGGAGTTTGAAGAGGCCGTTAAACCCGGTGAGATGACTGAACCAGGCCTTTGATCTATTTTATTCTAAACTCTTTAAAAACCCTTCTGTTGGCCTTTCCAGGGCGGTTTTTTGCCTTTCATGAATTCATCAACTCCAGGACCTCCTAAATTTTTTAGCCTCCAGACTCCATAGATATAACTTAAAATTAAAACAAATATGGTCACTGGCCAGCCCAGCAGAGCATTAGTCCAGGCCAATATTGTAGCATCACCTCTGATATAGAGGAACAATTGGATTGTTAGCCTTGCTGAAAATAAAATGACCCAGAAGATAGTAACTTCCTGATAAGCAGGTTTAATATCCTGGCGCCAGAACCATTTTAATGGCCACCCTCTTGTCAGATGACTGGCCCAGGCAGCCAGTGGCTTTTTAAGTATTAAACTAAGAATAGCAACTGCCAGAATTAAGATACTGCTAATAATACCTGGAATAAAATAGCTAGTTGCAGTTCTAGAGATTAGCGCAAGACCAGCAGCTATAGTTGTTCCAAGCAGGCCGCCCAGAGCATAAAACCAGTTTTCACCTTTAATAAACCGTCGGATAGCAAAAGTTGCAGCTAACCCTAATGCTATGATTGCAGCAATATTTAGATTGAAAAGGTTGTTGGTAAAGACAAAAATCAAAGGAGGTAAAATTGCATCAAAGGTTCTGGCTGAAACTACGGATTTTAATTCGTCGATTATTTCTTGAAAATTAATAGCCATCACTGGACCGCCTGTTCTGATTTTATTAATGAATCTTTTTGAGCACCTAAGAAGAAATTAAGCCAGTTACCTTTACTCTGATAAGCAGTTAGTAAAATATAGAGGCTGGCAGTTAAAAAGCCAAAAACCATCATTAAAGTAATCCAGAAAATCCTGGCCTGCATTGTTTTTTCTCTGAAAGTTATCCAGAGGGAAAAGAGGATAAAACCAACATAGAGATCAACAAGAGAGACTATTCCCCAGGGATTGGCAAGGAGTTCACCGCCATCTTCTGTAAAACTTCCATTTATGAAACCATTTAAAATCACTATTATCATAGCCAAAAGACCAAGCCCGGAAACTATTTTGGTTATTTTCATTGTTTGCCTCCAATTATTTATATTATGATATTATTATAGCTTTATTTAGTAATTTATTCAATCTTTTAATAGATTGAATTGATTTAATTATCAGTGTTATAATTTAGGACTGGAAAAGTTGATTTAATTTTATGAAGTTGCCTTGAATTTTGAAGTTGCCAGGCGGATTGATTTTCCTGAAGATATAAAACTATTCTGGTTAAAAGATTAAAGGTTTTCATTAGAAACACTTCTTTTCTGGAGTATTAAATAAAACCCGGTTTCATTTTTATTAGAAATATCTATGACCTGTAAATTATATTTTCCAATTTTATTATTGATTTTGTTATTATTCAATGATAGAGAGATATTTGATAGGCTGACGATTAAGATGCCATTATCTTTTAAAATTCTTGAAACTTCATTAAAGGAGAAAATGGCATTGGAAACAGTTACCAGAGAAAATTCACTATCTGGAAAGGGAAGGTCGTATATATCACCATGGAGAAATTCAATATTATCAATTTCTGATTTCTGGGCTTTTTCTCTGGCCTTTGCCAGCATGCCAGTTGAGATATCAATACCAATGATCTGAGAATCATTAAAAACCTTTGATAAATAGAGGGAGATGGCGCCTGTACCAGCTGCCAGGTCCAGAATCTTTGGCGGCGGAGACTCAATATAATTATTATAAGAGTTAACTGCGTTTTTTATTGGCTCTTTATAACCAGTTGTTTTAGAGATTTTAGCGTCAAAATCAACTTTATCTCCTAGAAAAATAAATAGCAGAGAAAAGATTTTTTTAAATAGCCAGGTTTCCATGATCGGAGGATATAATAATACAATCTTTACTAAAATAGAAATTAAAGTATAATTTCTTTTAATTTAGAACACCTCCAGTAAATCTTTCTTGTCTAAATCATTTTGGTTAATTTAAATTTTTAGTAGTCAGGATTATTATCTGCAACAATATCCTGGTTGGTTTTTGGATTTGTTAAGAGTGAAGTTAGAAAGCCAATGGCTATGATCCCGGCAAGGGTTAGAGTAACCCGATAGAAGGCAAACTCTAGGCCTAAGAAATGAATTTCGACTCCAATCTGGGTTAGCTTTAGTGAACCCCAGGCTCCTAGCAGGACAACAACATTCATGATGCTTGCTCCTTTTTTTAGTAATTGTGAAGCCAGAGGGAAGGCGATAAAAACCGGGCCGGTAGGCAGGGTTCCCATGAAAATAGAGAGTAATAAGCCTTTAAGGCCTGAATTATTGCCTAAATATTTTTCCACTTTATCCTGGGGAATCCAGACATCGGCCAGCCCCATCAGGACTAAAACAGCAGGGAAGATCAGGACTATTTCTTTTAAATAGTTGAAGGATATTTCTCTGCCTGTAGCTGATTTTTCAGGATATAAAATTGTTAGCAGGGAAAAAACTATAATAATTGCTGCAAAAATGATTAATAGTTTTTTAAATTTATTTTTTGGGTCTGGTTTATTTTGTTCTTCCTTTTTCATGGCAGCCTCCTTACATTAAAATGCCTATAAAGATCGAAATGATAATAGCAAAGGTGAAAGCAAAAAGATTACGCCAAAATGTTACCTTTTTGCCTA
>PWEJ01000019.1 GCA_003553485.1 Halanaerobiaceae bacterium
AATAGGTGTTTTTCCTTTTTAGAAAAACTTCGGGGCTCACTGTCAACCACAAAGAGAGTGCCGAAGATATCCTGATTTGCTGGAAAATAAATAGGCAGGCCTAAATAAGAGATAAAGCCCATCTTATGTTCGACCTTCCCCCTCTTTTCTTCTAACTGGCGGCTGTCTTTGATTTCCATCATCTCCGATTTTTTAACCGTTTTGTGACAGAAAACCTCTGATAATCTAAAGGTTTTCCCTTCAGCTAAAAACTCCTCATTCTGGGGCTTTTTCTCTTGCCAGCTTGCTTTTAAAACCCTGCCTTTATTGCCGGAGATTCTGGTGACAAAACCAGCCTTAACCTCGATTGATTCCACCAGTAAGTCTATCATATGCTGCCAGTTATTTTTAGTAGGACCAGGGATTGCAAATTCTCTATCAGCATACATAATTGCCATCTCCTTGATTTCTTGGTGGTTTTATATGCTTTGTATAGCAAAGTTTTTGGTTTTTAAAAGCGTTTTTCCTGGGGGAGGGGATTAAGCAAATTTCACAGAGTTAAAAATTGCATCGACCTTATTTGTATCGTAATCATCCATGTCTCTTGTATTATAGTTCATGATGAAAAGTAAATTTTCTTTATAATAATAAACATAAATACCTTCTCTGGGTTGTATATCATCAAAAGCATATCTATAAGCCGGGATATTATTTATTTCAAGATCTTTTTCTTCAAAATCTGGTTCTGATCCAGCCAGGCCAACTACTTCTTCTTTTACACTTTCAACTAAATCTTCTCTATCAAAGGGTGGTACGTGGAAGAGCAAAATTTCTGTACTTATATCCTGATTTATCTTTTCAGGATCATCATTATCAGCGATATTTAGATCAATCACGTGGCCTATAGGAATCTCGCTTTCACTATAAGTTAAATTCCAGTCTGCAGGGTAGTGAAAAGAAAAGGAAACTTCATCTGCATAGTCTCCATCATATTCATAGAGTTGCCAGTTATCTTCATTCTTTTCAAAGATAGCGTCTCTTTCATTATCCTCGTCTGAATTAGTTTGATCATCTTCTTCACCGTCATAATTATCTGCACTGGCTAGTTGGCCAATACTGGCTGCCAATGTATTATTATTACCAGTATAAAGATTAAAACAACTGACAATAAGAAAAGCGATAGCTAATGTTAAGACTGGGGTCATTAAAACTTTTTTGCTCTTTATTATGTATTTTTTAATTTCGGACCCTCCTTTTGGCTTTGAATAATAATAATTATTAATTATTATTGCTATAATACCATAAAATTTATTTAAATTCCAGTATATTTATAAACTTGTTTCTGTCAGGGTTTTGTGGAAACTTCTCCTGGCCTCAATATTTTTAAAAATCAACCCAGCTAAAAAAGATATTAGTAGCTACTTAAATAATTGCATTATTCTATTGAAATTTATAGTTATTTCCAGTATCATAATGGTATATAAATAGTAATTATTTTAAATGTGATTATAAACTCAAATTCAGCAGAATCACTTATGGGCCATAAAGGGTGATTTAAAAGGGGGCGGCACTTATTTTTTTAAATTCAGATAGTTGTGGTGATAGCCTGTTATCTTTCTTCAATGCATTACCGCAGGTAGCTATGCTGTTGACAGGAGATATGCGAATTAAACATATTAATAAAAAAGGGAAAGAATGGTTAGGCGATATTGGGCTGGCTGTAGCAGAATATGAGGAGGATAAATCTTATTTAAAGCTGCTGCAGGATGCTGGCTGCAGGGCCGAGAGGGTCGAAGTGTTGGAAAAGAATATCAAAAGACTCTATGAAGAAAAGGAAGAAGAATTTGAGGAAGAAATCAGGCTGGAAGATGATAAAAGCAAGCTCTGGTTCAGGCTTCATGCTCGCAGATATGAGGAATCTATAATTATCTTAAAGGATAATATAACCGGAGCAAAAGAGATGGAACAGGAACAGAAAAGATTGCTGGAAGAGTATGAAACTATTTTCAATAATGTTCAATCCAGTATATTTCTTTTAAATATAGAAAAAGAAAATGAGATTAAATTTCAGAGGTTGAACCCCTTACATGAAAAGCTTACAGGTTTTTCCACAGAAGAAGTGCAGGGGAAAAGGCCTGTGGAAGTGCTGGGTAGAGAACTTGGCCAAGAGGTAGAGGAAAATTATCAAAGCTGTCTTAAGAAAAGAGAGAAAATTGAATACGAGGAAAGCTTGGATTTGCCTGAAGGAGAAAAAATCTGGAATACAGTATTGTCCCCGGTAATTATTGACGGCAAAGCGGAAAAAATTGTAGGGACTTCTCAGGATATAACAGAGCTTAAAAAGAGCAAGGAGCGGTATCAAAGCGTTATAGAGTCAGCTGATGCTATTTTGTGGGAGTATAATATCAGGGAAGATAATTTTGCTTATGTTTCGCCGCAGGCAGAAGATTTACTTGGCTATTCCGTCGAGGAGTGGACGGGGAAGGATTTCTGGAAAAAAAATATCCACCCCGAAGATAAAGATAGAGTTGAAGAAGAAAAAGGAGCCCAAGATATTACTGATAAAGCGCCCCCTATTGAATATCGCTTTCTCACCAGTGATGGTGAAGTGATTTGGCTGCGTGATTCAGTCAATGTGAGGGTGGAAAAGGGAGAACCGGTGGCGATAATTGGAGTCTCTGTTGATATTACTGATGAGAAAAGAGAGAGAGATAAGTTAGAAACAATATTTAAAGCCAGCAAAAATGTCTCCTTTGTCATTACTGAGGCTACGGAAGAGAAAGAAAATGCTTTAATCAAGGAGTTCAGTCCGGGAGCAGAGAGATTATTTGGTTATGACAGGGAAGAGGTGCTGGATAGGCCTGTATCTATACTGCACTCTAAAGAAGATGTAGAAAGATTTGCTGAAATACACAGTCAACTGGAAGTGGTAGAACGCTGGGAAGATAAAGTGGAACTGATAAGAAAAGACGGCCAAAGTTTTCCGGCCCTTTTTACTGTCTATCCTTTTATCAGTGAGAGTGAGACTGAAAGAACATTAGGAGTTTCCATTGATATATCCGAGCTGGAAGAAACCAGGAAAGAATTAGAAGAAACCAAAAATCAACTGGGAGCCATTCTGGAAAGCATCCAGGATGGTATAAGTGTTGTCAATCCTGATTTAAGTATAAGATATACCAATAACACCATGGAAGACTGGTATGCAGAGAACCTTCCCTTAGAAGGTCAAAAGTGCTATCAGGTATATCATAATCGAAAAGAGCCCTGCCCTAAATGTCCCACACTGCGCTCTATGGAGAGTGGGGAAGTGGAAAGAAAAGTGGTTTCTGGATTGGAGGGTTCGGACATTGCCTATCTGGAACTCTTTAGCTATCCCATGAAAGAAAAAGATACAGGAGAAATTACAGGAGTCGTTGAGTTTGTCCGGGATATTACTGAAAGAAAGAAGGTTGAAAAGAAGTTAAAAATTAGAGAAAAACAGTACCGCAAGATATTTGAAGCTGCCCCCTTTGGGATGGAATTGAAGAATTCCGAGGGAGTTATAATAGATGTAAATGATAGATTATGTGAGATTACAGGTTATAAAAAGGAGCAATTAATCGGTGAAAGTTTATTTGACACAGTAGCGCCTGAAGGTTATGAAGAAAGAGCCAGAGAAAACTTTAAAAAAATACTCTCAGGTGAGGACCTGGAACAAACTGTATACTTAAAGAAAAAATCAGGCGAACATCGTTTTGTGAATCTGAAAGAGACCAAGATTCAACTTCCCCGGGGTGAAGAAGGCGTATTGACCATGAAAATAGATGTTACAGATAGAATTGAAGCAGAAGAAAAATTGAAACAGATAAAAGAAGAACAGGAAATATTACTGGAGAATATAGATGTCCAGGTCTGGAATCTTAAGGATATTGAAACTTTCGGAGCGGTAAATCAGGCCCATGCCGACTTTTTTGGAAAGGAAAAAATCGAACTGGAAAATAAACCTTTAGGGGAAATAATGGGCACGGAAGAGGAGGCGGAAGTTTGCATCGAAGGTAATAGGGAGGTTTTCGAGGAAAAAAGGCAGATCAAAACAGAAGAAAAGTTAACAAATGGTGAGGGAGAAGAAAGAATACTCTCAATAACTAAAACCCCTAAATTGAATGGCGAGGGTGAGGTCGAATTTGTAGTTTGTTCAGCTTTAGATATAACTGAGCGTAAAAAGACAGAAATGGAATTAAAAGAAACAAAAAACATGTACGAAAATGTAGTAGAAACACAAAATGAAATGATTTGTAGATTCCTGCCTGACACTACTTTAACCTTTGTCAATCGAGCCTATTGTAAAAACTTTAATATGAGTGAAGAGGAGTTATTGGGCAAAAAATTTATTGAACTAATACCAGCAGAAAAGCATAAGAGCATATTAAAACACCTTGATAGTCTTTTAGATAATGAAGAGCCCATAACTTATCAACATAAAGTTATTTCTGATGAAGGAAAAGAGGTCTGGCAGGAATGGACTGATTATCCTCTTTATGATGAGGAAGGGGAAGTAAAAGAGATTCAATCTCTGGGGATAGATATTACAGAGAGAAAAGAAAAAGAGCTTGAGCTTAAAAGAAACAAAGAGCTGCTGGAAAACTTAACTAACCAGGCTCCCGGTATGACCTATCAATTCAGGGTATTTCCCGACGGCTCGACTTCTTTCCCCTATTCATCAGAAGGGATAAAGGAAATCTATGGAGTGAGCCCGGAAGAAGCCAGGGAAGACGGCAGTGTAGTATATGACAGAATACTACACCCTGAAGAACTTGATAGGGTAGTGGAGTCAATAAAAAAATCAGCTGAAAACCTTACAGTCTGGCAGGAGGAATACAGAGTTATTTTACCAGAGAAAGGAGTGCGCTGGGTGGAGGGTAATGCCAGGCCGGAAAGACTTCCCGACGGCAGCACTATCTGGCATGGTAACATTCGTGATATTACAGAGAGAAAAGAAGCGGAAAAAGAACTTGCCCGGCGCACAGACCAATTGAATAGCATTTTAAATAATGCTAGAGATGTTATCTGGTCACTGTCCTGGCCAGAGCTAGAGGTTAATTTTATCAGTGCAGCAGCGGAAAAATTATATGGTTATTCTCCGGCTGAGTTTAAAGAAAATCCAGATTTATTTCAAGAACTCACCCATCCTGAAGATAAAGAAAAGCTTGCAATGGCCTTAGAGGAGCTGGAAAAAAAGGGGCAAGCTGAAAGAACAACTCGAGTTATAGATAGAGAGGGTAATGTCAAATGGATAATAGATAAATCCAGAATGATATATGATGAAGAGGGCAACCCGGTAAGAGTTGACGGTATTGCCACTGATATTACAGAGAGAAAAGAATATGAAGAAAAACTTAAAGAGGCGATGGAAGAGGCCCGGGCGGCCAATAAAGCTAAATCGGAGTTCCTGGCCAACATGAGTCATGAAATAAGGACTCCTCTAAATGCAGTTATCGGCTTTAGCGAAATATTAAAAGATGAATTAGAGGAGAGTGCTCACCAGGAACACCTAAACTCAATCATAACAGCCAGCGATAGTCTTTTAAGTCTCATCAATGATATTTTAGATATGTCCAAAATTGAAGCAAATATGGTGGAGGTTGAAAACGAATTTTTCAACCTTAATGATCTCTTGGAGGAAATGAAGGATATCTTTGCCTATAAAGCTGAAAAACAAGGGGTAAATTTAACTGTTGATGCTGTGCAGGAGGGTTTAGCGATAAAGCTGGATCAGAACAAATTAAGGCAAAGTTTAATTAATCTCATTGGTAATGCCATCAAGTTTACCAGAGAAGGCCATATAAAGGTTAAGCCCCAAACCAATATAATTAAACCCAATAAACTGGATCTAGAAATAATAATTGCAGATACAGGTATTGGTATAGAAGAAGAATATCAGGAAGATATCTTTACTCCCTTTACGCAACAGGATGGTAAATCCACCAGAGAGCATGGGGGTACTGGACTGGGGCTGGAGATAACTAAGAAACTGACGGAGCTTTTAGGAGGAGATATCTCTTTGACCAGTAAGCCAGGCCAGGGTAGTGAGTTTAGGTTAGAATTTAAGGACCTGGATTTTATGAGCTCTAAAGCTAAAGCAAAAACCCCAAAGGAGAGGGTAAATATAGAGTTTGCTCCGGCAAATATATTGGTCGTCGATGATGTTAAATATAATAGAGAACATATAAAAGAGCTGCTCCTTAAGTTAGACTTAAAGGTTTTTACAGCAGCAGAGGGCCAGAGGGCGCTGGAAATACTTAAAGAAGAAAATATTGCTTTAATATTGCTGGACTTGAAGATGCCTGTAATGGATGGATATGCGACCCTAAAAGAGATAAAAAAGGCAGGCTATCAAATACCAACCATAGCCTTTACAGCTTCAGCCACTAAGAAAGAAAAAGAGAAGGCAAAAAATGCCGGTTTTACTGATTTTATGACAAAGCCAATCAAGAAGGAGCTGCTTGTTGAAAAGCTGACAGGCTATTTAGACCATGCTAAAAGAGCCCGGGAGACTGATAAAGCTCCTAATGAGAAAAGAGCAGAGGTCGTGCTAGGTGAGAAGGTAGCTGAAGAATTAGCAGATAAATTTTTAGCAGAGAGCAAAGCTCTCAGTCAGGCCGTGGTATTAGACGAGATTGAAAGTTTTATCGCCAGACTAAAGGACTATGCCGAGAAAAAAGAATTGGAAGTTATAAGGGATTATGCCAGCAAATTAGAGCAGGCCCTGGATAGGCTTGATTTAGATGAAATTAAAGAGATCCTCACAGGTTTTATAGATTTGATTGAAAGTAAAAGCTAAAGTTTGCGAGGGCAGATAATAATGAACAGTAATAAATTTATTTTAATAGTTGATGATAACAACAGGAACTTAAAATTATTGAGTCAGATATTAAAAAAAGATGATTATAAAATAGCCATAGCCAATGAGGGCGAAAAAGGAATTGATATTGCTATTTCTAAAGAGATTGATTTGATATTGCTGGATATAATGATGCCAGGAATGAATGGCTTTGAAGTCTGCCAGAAGTTAAAAGCTCACAGGGAGACTAAAGATATTCCGGTGATATTTATAAGCGCCATGCAGGAAGTAGAAGATAAAATAAAAGCCTTTGAAGTCGGGGCTGTGGATTATATTACTAAGCCCTTTAATGAAAAGGAGGTCCTGGCCAGGACTAAAACCCACTTAAGTCTGGATGAGATTAAAAATAGCTTAAAGCAAGAAAGAGATAAACAAAATATTCTCTTAGATAATATAGAAAGTCAGGTCTGGTATCTTAAAGATGAAAAAACATATGGCATGGTTAATCAGGAATTTGCTGATTTTGTTGGTCTGGCAAAATCGAAGATTGAAAATAAAACTATCCTTGAGGTAAGAGAGGAAAGGGAGATTGCCAGTTGTATTGCAGGTAACGAGGAAGTATTTCAAAATAAAGAAAAAATAACTAAAGAAGAGGGGGTGAGAAATAGCAGCGGAGAAAAAAGGCTGCTTGAGATAACAAAAGCACCAAAACTAACGGAAGACAAAGAGGTTGAGTATGTAGTTTGTACAGCCTTTGATATAACTGAGAGAAAAAAGCCGGAAAGAATCATCAAAGAGCTCCATAAAGTGGCAATAGATCTGAAAATATTAGAGCAGGAAGAAGAAATTTGTCAGCGAACTATAGAGGCAGCCAATGAAATTTTAAATTTTGATCTATGTCATATTAGCCTGGCTAAGGATAATCAATTTGTGCCAGCAGCCCATTCAAAGGAGATGGAGGCTAAGACTTTACCTCTGGATTATGGGATTATGGGTAAATCATATAAACAAGATGAATGCTATCTTACATTAAACATAAAAGAAGAACCTGATGCTGCGCCCACTAAAGCAACATTTAAATCGGCTATAACTATCCCCATGAAAGAAATCGGGGTCTTTCAGGCTATTGCTACAAAAGAAAACTTTTTCAATCAACAGGATGTCGAGCTGGCAGAGATACTCATATCCCATACCAGGGCAGCCTTAAAAAATATTTATTCCCAGGCGGAGCTGGAGGCAAAACATGAAGATTTAAAACGGACTAAAGGCCTTCTGGATAAGGAGATTCAGAAAGCAAAAATCCTGCATGAAAAGACCCTGCCCACCAATATTCCTGATATAGCAGGCTTGGACATGTATGCCTATTATGAGCCGGCTTATAAAATAGGGGGAGATTACTATAATTTCATCAAATTAGCTGATGATAAGCTGTTATTTTATCTGACGGATATCTCAGGCCATGGCTTTGATTCCTCCTTGATGGCTTCCTTTGTCAAAAACGTTATTAATACTTATATTGAGCTGCAGCCTGATGAAGACTCTTTAAATCCGAAAAAAATAGTGGAATTTATCTTTAAACAAAATCAACAGGAAGACTTTCCTGAAGATTATTTTATTACCATTATTTTAGGGATAATAGATATGACCAAAAATGAACTTGTTTACAGCAATGCCGGCATGCATATACCGCCAGTTCTTTGTGCAGATGATGGACAGAGCTTAAAAGACTTGCCAGTAGGCGGATTTCCAATCTCTAAATCGATACCTATAGATTTTATTGAATATGAAAATATTGTAGTGGATTTAATAAAGGAAGATTTAACTTTGTTTGTCAGCACAGATGGGCTCTATGAACAATCAGATGGTCAGATGCAATATGAAGACCGCTATAAAAAAATTATATCCCGGTACAGCAGTCTTCCTCCAGAGAAGATAGCAGAAAAAATAAAGGAGGATTTTGCCAGCTTTCATCAGGATTATTATACAGAAGATGATGTTACCTATGCTATTTTTCAGTTAAAAAGATAATTTATTCTGTTATTTCTTCGCCAAAGCTGTCTTTTGCGAAGAAATAAATTGCAGTTATTTATCTGTTGAAACTTTAGAATTACTTACAACAAAAAAAGGCCCTATTTAGTGATGGCTTTAAGCTTTAAGGGCTGTTCTCCATCATCTTCACATATTGCTTTGCCAATGCAGGGTCAAACTGACTGCCCGCACAATCTATTATTTCTTTTAAAGCCTCATCTTTGCTCATTGGACCCTGATAAGGCCTACCTGTAGTCATCACATCATAAGCATCTACAATGGTAATTATACGAGATAAAAAAGGTATGCTTTCTCCCTCTAAACCTTCAGGGTACCCTGTTCCATCCCATTTTTCGTGATGATAGAGTATCTCCTGTGCTATAGGAACAAATTCTTCGGAAGCAGAAGCTATAATATAACCTCTCTCCGGATGCTGCTTGATTATCTCCCATTCCTCATTGGATAATTTTCCAGGTTTTTTCAAAATATCCTCTGAAATGGTGACCTTTCCTATGTCATGCAGTGAGGCCAGAAGAGAGAGATTATTGAGCTGTCTGCTGGGAAGATTGACTTCTTCACCCAGGTTGTGGGCATAAGCTGTCATTCTCATGGCGTGCTCACGAGTTTCATCACTTTTGGCGGAAAGGGTGTTTAGAAGATTTTTTACAAGCTTGTTTTTACCACTTCTGCTGCGGGTAAGTTTATCTTTATGCATATTGTCTTCGGACTCGTGAAGCTTATCAAATATATCCTCTTCAAATTTTGTTTTGGTTGCCTCTCCGATGCCCAGGGTAAGAGGGACGCCATCGATATTTACATCGCTGCAGCCTTCTTCTATGCGATTGCGAATCTTCCACACCTCATCTATATCGGTCTCTGGCAGTAAAATCACAAACTCATCCCCGGACCAGCGGGCAATAAAATCCTTTTCCCGGGTGCTATCTCTTAATATCTCTGCAGTTTTAATTAACAACTCATCGCCGACCTCATGACCGTAGGTATCATTGATCAACTTTAGACCATTGATATCTGCCATTATTATGCTGATAGGAAGCTCGGGTATCACATCCATATCTTTCATTTTTTCTTTAAGATAATTTCGATTATAAAGGTCGGTCAATTCATCATGATAGGACATGTATTCTATCTTTTCCTGCCTATTTTTGCGCTCGGTGATATCGAGATGGGTACCGTACATCCACTCAGGTCTTCCATCATTAGTCCAGGTTACCACCCGACCTCTATCCAGCACCCATATCCAGTGGCCTTCTTTATGGCGCATGCGGTATTCTATATGATACTGTTCTTTCTCTCCCCTGAAATGCTTTGTGAGCTTCTCCTGACTCTTATTTAAATCCTCAGGATGAGTAAACTTCCGCCAGGTTTCAATGGTAATGGGTTCCAGTTCTTCAAGAGTATACCCTATCATCTCCGCCCATTTTTCGTTAAAGTTAACTTCTCCTGTCTGCACATTCCACTCCCATGTCCCTACATTGGTGCTTTCAATTATGCTGGCCAGTCTCTCTTTCTGATCCTCTATCTTTTCCCGCTTCTTTTTCTCATCAGTAATATCTCTCACCCATTCCACAAAATATTTTGCCTCACCTTTTTCATATTTTATGGGCAGCACTCTTAAATCATACCAGCCCCCTTCAGACAGCTGTACTTCTTTCAGAAGAGGCTCTCCAGTTTCGAGCACCTCTTTTGCCTTACAGTCGGGGCAGATATCATCTCTATCGCGGTAGGTTCTGTAGCACTTTGTATCAAGCTTCTGTTTATCCTCGGGAACTCGGGCAAAACCGTTCCAGTTGCTGTAGACAATATTCATATTGGTATCATGTATCGATACCATATCAGGAATTACCGAGAGCATTCTCTGAAAACGTTTTTCGCTTCTTTCCAGCTCTCGATTTTTTTTTTCTAGCTCTTCCTGCACCTGATTTAATCCTGTTATATCCTCAAAAATAGCATATATCCCTTCCACACTTCCTAATACTTCTATGGGAAGACCTTTTATTATAAACTTACGAGGATTGCCATCTCTATCGTAACGGGTACCCTGTTTTCTTACCTTATGTCCAGTTAGCACCTGCTCAGTTAGGCTCCTGTCAACCCTGCCTGACCTGCCTCTTTCAAGAACTTCATCAAGGTCTTTGCCTCTTATTTCTTCCAGTTTATAACCAAACACTTTTTTAAATTTATCGTTTATATTTCTGATTCTATTGTTTTCATCTAGCGTTGCAATAGCTGAGGTGCTACTGGAGAAAAGGGTTTCCAGCCTTTCTTTTCTCTTCTTTAGCTCCTCCTCATTCTCTTTTCTTTTTGATATATCCCTGAGCTGTTCCACTATGAATTTTATATTTCCTTCATCATCTTTGATGGGGTTGCTGATGCAGACAAAATATCCATTGAGCTCGGGAATCTGTTTTTCAACTTTCTCCAGCTTTTTGCTTTTTTTTGCTTGGACTGTAGCACAATTTTCGCATCTTTCTTCTTTTCCTATTAGCTCAAAGCACTTTTTACCTTTTACATCTTCTAACTCTTTATTCAGTTTGTTTAGCCCGGCCTGATTATATTGCTTAATTGTAAGATCCGATCTTTGAATGCCTATAATATCAGGGATCCCATCTATGGTTTGGTTTAATAATTCTTTTTGTCTCTCGGCTTCAAGCTCCGCCTTTTTACGCTCTGTGATATTCTCATGCAGGACTAAGGCTCCCTGACGAAAGAGAGTTATCCCCATCTTAAACCAGCGCTTTTCCTCAGGTGAATGACAGGGGTATTCCTGAGAATACTCCTCTTTATCACCTGAAATAACTGCCTGTATACCACTGATGGCTCTTTTTACTTCCTCGATGTCCTCATAATCTTTCTCCGTAGCTTTTTCCAAAACCTGCAGATAACTTACTCCCGGTCCGCATTCTCCGGGATTCAGACCATTTTGCCGGGCAAAGTCCTCCCATCTATTATTAACGCAAATAATTAACCCTTCCCCATCCAAAACTGCTGCATTGTGGGGCAAGGAGTCCAAAAAATTTTTCAGCACTAAATCTTCATTGGATTTATCGTTGTAACTCATAATTTAAACCTCCTTCCTCCAGAAAAGTCAGAGCTGACATCAATGGAACCATGATGCCAGCCCTGTCATTAAATTTTACTCCTGGAAGTTCAAATATCAGACATTAGCAAGATATATAATGGTAAACTATAATCCGTCAAACCTGGAAATGGGATACTTTATCCGATAATACCTGTGCCATCTCGGTGAGTTCCTGAGATACATCCACAACCTCCTGCGTAGAAGCGCTTTGCTCCTGACTGGAGGCAGAAACCTCCTCGGCATTGCTGGAGGATTCTTCACTCACCTCTGCCACTTCTTTCATAGCGGCGCTTACCTCGCTGCTGTTAAGGGCCATCTCTTTAGCATTATCCACTACTTTATCAATTAATTCTGTAAGGCTGGAGACTACATTTTCAATTTCTTCAAAAGTGTTTTTGGTAGTCTCAATTGCATTTACGCTTTCTTCTACTACTTCATCGGTTTCTCCCATCATCTCAATGGTGCTGTCCACTCTGTTCTGTATTTCTCCTATCAAGCCCTCTATTTCTTCGGTTGCCTGCGATGATTCCTCAGCCAGTTCTCTGATTTCATCGGCTACAACGCTGAAACCCTGACCGGCCTGACCGGCACGGGCGGCTTCGATAGCCGCATTTAAGGCCAGTAAGTTGGTCTGCTCTGAGATGCTGTTGATCATATTGACTATATCGCCGATTTCATCGGATAACTTGCCTAAATCATTCACGCGCTCTCTAACCCTGCTTTGATTTTCATCGACTAGATTTATCCGGGTGGCTGTTGTATTTACTGCTTCGCTTCCGGTTTTGACTTCTTCACCGGCTTTTTCAGCCTGTTCTTCCATCTCATCGGCGCGGTTGGTAACTGTTTCGATCTGGTTGGTGAGTTCATTCATATTTACCTCAGTTTCTTCGATCTGTGCTGCCTGCTCTTCCGCTCCCGAAGCTACCTGCTCTATCGCTGAGCTTACCTCTTCAGCGGAGGCAGAAATCTCCTCGGTGTTGGCGGAAAGCTCTTCGCTGCTGGCAGAAAGACTTTCGGTTGTATTTTTAACTTCACCGATTACATCCTGGATGCTGTCACCCAGCTTGTTAAACCAGGCCCCCAGCGTCTGTATCTCATCGGAGTTGACCATCTTATAGCATACGCATTCCTCGCAGGAATCGTACTCTCCAGAACTAATTTTGGGACAGTGAATCTCCTGGTCAAATTGTGGGGCAAAACTTCCCACATTAAACCAGCATGTCACACCGTCCTTTTGAAAATCGGGACAGTCCGGCTCGTCGCATTCCATTATCTCAGAGCAGTTAATCTTCTTGATGGGATATCTAGTGGTGATATCTCCCAGGGCCATATCAGAAAATAGGGCGGCAAACTTCTCCAGCGGCTTAAATATGCTTCTGCCAATGAGTAAGGCCAGCCCTGCTGCTATTACAGCTACTATAGCTCCCAGTATGGCTATAAAGTTTCTCATGCCCGTTAGGCCAGCGTAAACCTCTTCCTGATCGATCTCTACTACCAGCCCTGCGGCAGTATCGCCTAGCCTGGTCACTCCCGCATGGCCCAGTACAGGAACACCTCTGTATTCCTCATACTCCTCGGTAGCTGCGAAATGAAATTCTTCGTTCCTCATGGGACCGGATAGCATTTCCACCGCCCTCGTATCAATGATCTCCTCTAAAGCGGCTCCCTCTCTGTATTCACCCAGCAGGGTATTTGTGAGCAGCATTCCATCAGCATCTATCAGGTAGGCATCTGCAGTCTCACCCAACTGTTCCAATCCTTCGTGAACGGCCCGATCAATAGCGGTCTGATCGAAGAGAACATTAGCTGTGCCTATTATCTCGCCTCTATCTCCCTCGCTCCTGATTGGCTCCGAAACAGTCATGCAGTTTTCATGGATTATATCGGAGTAAAATATTTCTGACCAGGTGGTCTCACCACCTAAAGCTCCCTGAATATAGTTTCTATCGTAAAGATCTGCTCCTATTACCTCTTCCCGCGTGCTGTAAACAATCTCGCCCTCAGGGTCGGTGATAAAAGCAAAGGCATAACCATACTCTTCCACCATCAGAGGAAGGATGGCATCCAGGCTTTCCACCTGATTCTCCCACTCTTCTGAATCTCTATCCCAGTCATATTCTTCCAGAACGTTAAGGCTGCCATAAACATCGCTATTGTGTGAGAATACCCTGACGTCTCCTTCTCTTTCCTGCCAGAATTCGCTCAGCTCGGCAGCAGTTAATTCGCCATACATAATGATCGAATTAAAAGCCTGCTCCCTCAGCTCCCCCTCGGAAGAGTTGTAGGAAAAATATCCCACGATAACTATAGGGATTATACTTATAAGCAGGATGTAAATTATGAGCTTCCTTTTTAAAGTAAGATTAAATCTGGACATAATTAATTAATCCCCCTTCCCTATTTTTCCCTTTGCGATTAGAGTTGCTGAATTCCTTCTTTCAGCTTTCACTCTCTTCTACTTATTATTGCCGTATAGATAAAAATTATTAAATAATTCACAGCTCAATGTATGTTTTGGGTATTAAAACACACAAAACCCTTCCACCAAAAAGGAGAAGGGTTGCAAAATAACCAAAAAATATTTAACACCTTCGACAGCCAGGTAAAAAGGCAAAACTTTTGGCACGGTTTTGCTAGCTGTCTATTTAATAGAAGTATCCCTTTCGGGTGATATTTGTTAGTTATTTTTAAACTTGAACATAAGACCCTATTTCTCCTGCAAAAAACTTTATAATTGCAGAATATTTTAAAAAATTATTTTTGTTTAACTTCTCTTTGGCATTTTTTTCATGGTATCTGGTTAAATAATCATCATCAACAAGCTCTAATAATTCTTTTAGAATATAAAATGTTCCCTCGTAGCTATTTGCCTGAGAGAAACTTAATTTTGTCTCCTTTCCAATGTGACAATCTATATTTTCTTTTACAAAATAAGCAAGCTCTAATATTTGCCAGTGATTAATGCTAATGTCACGACTTTTGAGTAAAACTTTTGCACTCAGCTCATCTCTTAATTTTCTTCGTTTATATCTTCAACTTCTTTCCCTTCAATCATTTTAATTTCCCACCCCTTTTTAGACGTATTGTCAAAAATTATTAGCTTTACTATGCGTCAACTCTGATATTCAATCTTTCATTATCTCCACAAACTTTTCGGCCAATTCAGGGTCAAACTGACTGCCGGCACAGTTTTCTATATTTCCATTAATGGTCACCACTACTAAGTGTTTTAGAGAACCTCTACAAAATCGCTCCCATACTGCTGAGGAGCATCGGGGTTGGATACCCAAAAAAAAGGCCCTATTTAGTGATGGCT
>PWEJ01000172.1 GCA_003553485.1 Halanaerobiaceae bacterium
GCTGATAGCTTTATAAGGTAATGTCATATTTTTTTCTCCTTATTTTTAATGATATTGCCAGTTCATCCTTTATATTCATTTTTTTGATAAAAGTCATTTTTTCCGAAAAAATTACTTCTGTAATTATTATTATAGATTGAGCCTTATTTTCCTGCCTGAATTATAAATTTTTTGAAATATTTTTTTGTTCTTCTAAGTCTCTGTTGGCAGAAAATATCTAAGATCGTTTATATTAAGACAAACAGAAGACATATTAATTGAAAATGTATTAAAAAATAATTCAATAAAAATATAAAAGTATTAAAAATGAATTCTAAAAAGATAAAATCACTCAGCTTTCAAAAATTTTTGAAGTAAATATATTTTTATTTAATGTTCAAAAAGAGCAATTAATGGTTTAAAAATTTTCAATCTTTATAATGCAGTTCTGATTCAAAGTCAACACCATAAAAGTGTGCAAATTCATCGGATGCAACATCAGTCCTTTTTCACAGAGCTGTTTTCAGTTTTCTGCTGTAAATCAATTACCCCTGCAAAACTTCAAATTTATCTGCAAATAGTTTTTGCTAATAACTTTAAAGATGGCGGCAATAAAAAAGCCCCAACCATATTTAGTAATTCTTGATGGTCAGGGCCAAAGATCATTTTTCCTGAATCTCTATCTCTCTAAATTTCAAATAAAAATTATTTAAAAATTTAGTTGGTCATATCGATTTGATAACCATACATCCAGACCTGAAGAGATTCTTCAATAAAAGCATTTAAGGCATATTTAAATAGTTCCTCTCTTTCTTCCCAGGTTTCAAAGTCACCTTCTACCAATTTTATAGCTGCCTCTTCAAATTTCTTATCTTCAGGATAGTACTCTTCCCATACAGGTCCAGGAATATAATAACTAGTATAGTAAAAAGCAAAATCTGAACCTCTATCCCCTCCCAGCCCTGAGTTCAGGTGTCGGGTGGTAATGTGGAATTTCCCCTCTTTGGCGTTGGGTACAATATCTAAAAACTCATCAAACTCAACATATATTCTTTCAACATCAAATCCAATATCCTCCAGCTTGTCTGCAACATATTCACCTGTCCTTTTTTGAATTAAGTGATCATCCCGCAAAAGAAATTTGATCTCTATTTCTCCAATATCTTTTTCAAATCTCTCTAACTCAGTCTCTATTATATTCTTTGCTTCATCTTTATTATAAGCAAAATCTTGCTCTATATTTTCAATGTCATCTTCGAATTTATCAAAGTCAAATGTGTCTCTATCTATATGGGTAAAGTTAGGATAATATTTTATAATATCATCCTCTTCTATTCCATCATCATCTTCAGCTGCAGATTCAACTATATCAATCAATTCTGCTCGATCAATTAAATAATTCAGTGCTTTTCGAATTTCCCTTACAGAAAAAGGATTTATTTCTTCTGAGTTTTCAAACTCAAATGGATTTAAAAGCAATTGCCCTCTATGTGCTACTATATCTGCATCTCCGCTGGACAAATAACCTTCAAAGCCTAAAATATCCAGAACTTCTCGGCTATCCCTTAAAGTAAGGCTGCTAGGGATAAAGTGATATCCATCTTTGGCAGGTTCTATTATCTCTCCGCCCTCAAGATCGGCAATTTCCCATTTCCCATCTTCATCTGTCTTTGTTATTGAATCCTCTTCACCTGCAATATAGATAGATACATCATCTATTCCTATCTCGTTTTCATCTACTATTTGTCCAGAAGCATTGAATATATCTGACTCATCATCAGGGAGTCCATTTAAGTCACAGGCAGTTAAAACAACCAAAAAGATGAATGCCAATACCAATAACCCAGCACCTTTGAGACAATTAATTTTTTTGTATTTCACGGATAATACCCCCTCCAAAAAAATTGAAAAACAATGAAAGAATATTGCTCCAGTTTTATCCGGCCGCTTCAAATTAATCGCGCTGTGGGTCAAATACTACTGCTACACCTCTATTTTTCAATTCCTGAATTTTATCCATGTCTTCAGTGAGATCAATGTAGTTATAACTCATATCTATAAAATCACCATCTCCAAAACCATCATTATCCACCAGTGGTGATATGTCTGAGACTTCATTACTCATAAATCTCAACTCCCTCAGCTTGGTCAGATTAGACAGGGGACTTATATCTGATACTTCATTATTCTCGAAGGCCAGATATCTTAGCTCGATCAAATTCTCCAAAACACTTATGTCTGAAACTTCATTATTCATAAAGTCCAACTCCATTAAATTAGTCAGATTAGACAGGACACTAATATCTGATACTTTATTACCAAAGAAATACAGAGATTTTAGCTCGGTTAAATTCTCCAGTACAGTTATATCTGAGACTTGATTATTTGCGAAGCCCAGGTGTTCCAAATTAGTCAAATTTTTCAGCGCACTAATGTCTGATATTTGATTAGTCCAGATATATAAAGCTTCTAAATTAGTTAAATCCCCAACTGCATTAATATTGGATACATTATTAAAGCCTAGATGTAAATAGTTTAGATTATCCAAACTTTGAATCACATCTATATCTGATACCTCATTACCTGTAAAAATTAATTCTTCCAGGTTAATTAAATTTTCCAGTGCTTCAATATTTGATACTTCGTTAGAACGAAAATCAAGATACTTTAGCTTGGTAAGCTCAGATAATGCAGAGATATCATTTATATAATTGTAGTGCCAATCATTACCATCAAAATAAGTGCCCATATCAAGGGAAATCAGGTTTTTAAGATATTGAATTCCCTCTATTGATTCAATACCCCTTCCATTAACATCCAATATCTCAATATCAATAACATCACTTGTATATAAAATACCCTCTGCCTTATCTATTTCCTCTCTAACAGCCAACTCTAAATTTTCATCTTCAAATGAAACTACTTCTTCACCTTCTGGCTTGAATGCACTGGTTATCTCCTTATCTGCATCCATAGTAATTTTATAAGTATCATCCTCAAGCACAACATCGTCACCGTCAGGCCCCATCCAGTCATAAAACTCCCAGCCATCATCAGGATCTACGGTTATGTTTACTACGGAGTCTGTATCTTTTTCATGCTGTCCTTCAGATGGCGAGGTAGTTCCCTGACCATCATGGTTAATAGTTAACGTGTATTGATCTGGAACACCATTCGTATCACAGGCTGCCAACGTCAATGTTAAACTGACTAGAAGAATAAAAACTCCTAAAAATTTAATTCTCTTGATTTGCATCTGCTTTCCCCCTCATATAGTTAATTGTTTGAAACATGCAAGCAACCTTTACTGCTCTTATTTCTGTGGCTCATAAATAACTTCTACTCCTCGGTTTATTAAAGTATTGATATTATTCATATCTTCTGAACCTGGGGTTAAATCTAAATAATTATATCTTAAGTCTATCTTATCTCCTTCGCCAAAACCGGGGTTTTCTACTAAAGGTGTTATATCAGCTACACTATTATCATCTAAAGTCAACAATGATA
>PWEJ01000073.1 GCA_003553485.1 Halanaerobiaceae bacterium
AGCTATTTGACAGCAGCCATGTTTTTTGATACCTTAATAATTAATTAATTAATTAAATATAAAATAATTAAATTATGAAGGGGATGAAAATGACTGATAATATACCTGACGAAATTCGGGAAGAACTCTACGACCTTCATGCCAGGACCTGTAAAGCCATGGCAAATAAGACCAGAATCAAAATTTTGGACAGCCTTAAACAGGGAGAAAGGCGGGTCGATGAGCTGGCTGAAGCCCTGAACACCACCGCTCCCAATGTTTCCCAGCATCTTTCCCTGCTTAAAAAAGAGGGTATAGTCTGCAAGCGTCAGGAAAAGAGATATGCCTTTTACAGCATCTGTGATCGCAGGATAGTCAAAGCCTGTAATCTGGTTAAGGAGGTTATGCTGGACAGACTGCAGAAAAAAGAGGAGTCTCTGAGCAGAGTCTCCCGGTATGCTGAAGATTTTATGGGGGGTGAATAAGATGATTTATCTCGATTACAATGCAACCACACCTGTGGTAGAGGAAGTGGCAGAAGCTATGTATCCCTACCTGGAAGCCCAGCTGCAGACAGGCAATTTTGGCAACCCTTCCAGCAGTCACGAGTTTGGCAGGAAAACTGCCCGGGCTGTAGAAGAGGCCCGTCTTAAGGTTGCAGATCTTATCAACGCCTCTGCCCGGGAAGTTATCTTCACCAGCGGCGGCAGCGAATCAAATAATATGGTCATAAAAGGTGTTGCCGAAAAGCAGAGAGAAAGCGGAGGCCATATCATTACCAGTGAAATAGAGCATCCGGCCGTGAGAGAGCCCTGTGGTTATCTGGAAGAGAGGGGATTTGAGGTGACCTATCTTTCTGTTGATGAGACAGGTATGGTAGCGGCAGAGGATGTGAAAAAGGCCATCAGGGATGACACCATTTTAATTACTATTATGCATGCTAATAATGAAATTGGCACCATCCAGCCCATAAAAGATATTGGCAGGATAGCGGAAGAACATGATATACTCCTCCACACCGATGCTGCTCAGTCCCTGGGAAAGATCCCCGTGGATGTGAAGGAGCTGGGAGTGGATTTTCTTTCCATTGCTGGTCATAAACTCTATGCGCCCAAAGGGGTGGGAGCACTTTACTGCCGCAATCATGAATCTCTCACTCCCCTGATACATGGGGCAGGCCATGAATTTGGGCTGAGAGCAGGTACAGAAAATGTTATTCTGCAGGTCGGTCTGGGTGAAGCGGCCAGTCTTATCCAGAAACGCCAGAAAAATGAGGAAGGAGAGGAGTTAAAGCAGCTGACCATTTATTTTTATAACAGGCTCAAAGAGATTGCAGGTGACAGTTTACAGCTCAATGGTCATCGGGAAAAAAGGCTGCCCAACACACTTAATGTAAGTTTTGTGGGCTATGAAGGGGATAAACTTCTCTCGCTGGCGGATAAGGTGGCGGCCTCTACGGGAGCAGCCTGTCATGAGGATAGTGTGGAGCTTTCTCCGGTTCTTTCAGCCCTGGGAGTATCGGAAGAGCGAGGCAAAGGAGCTGTAAGATTTAGCCTGGGCTGGTATACTGACCGGAATGAACTGGACAGGGCGGCTGAAGCACTTTACAGCGCTATGCAAAGATATTAATTAAAGTTACTTTGAGGAGGCTAAAAAGATGCAGGAAATACTTCTGGTAATTAACGAATCTCCTTATGGTTCGGAAAAAGCCTATAATGCTCTGCGTACGGCCATGAATCTCCAGAAAAAAGATGTTGAGATTGATGTCAACATCTTTCTGCTTGATGATGGAGTGGGCTGTGCCAGAAAAGGGCAGGAAACACCTAAAGGTTTTTACAATATTGAGAGAATGCTGGGCTCGGTGCTGCGAAAAGATGGCAGGGTGAAAACCTGAGGCAGCTGTGCTGAAACCCGTGGGGTTTCAGAAGAGGATTTGATTGAAGGCATAGAGATGGACGGTATGCAGGGATATACTGATTGGCTGCTGTCGGCAGATAAAGTTCTGGTATTTTAATAGATTTTTGCAAATATTTCGTAGATATTTGCAAAAATTTCAGCATAAACTATAAACCCAACAACGATTATGTTAAAGACATGGTAAAAAAATGAGCACGGTGAGATAATTATAGATGAGAATAATTGCACCAGTCACCGTTCTCAAAGCTTTTTGTGATTGGACTCATCAGTTTGACTCAGCAGGGTTTCCACCTGCTGTATCAATAGGATAATATCTTTAGCGCACAAAATCTGATAATTTTTTTGTTATATCCGGGTTCTTCTGTAATATAATGGATTCTATTTATTAGATCTGAGCAAAGTTTGGTTATTTTCCTGCTGCCCACAATTGCTTTATTTGAAATATAAACCGGGATAATTGACTAATATGTCTATATTAATTATAATTAATATATCGATAGCAATACTAAAGTATTAATAAGATTTTATAGAGCTCATTAATGATCTAATCAATGATCTCATCAATTTTTAGTAATCATTATTTTATTTTCAGCAATATTCATCTTTTCAGCAATTCTTATTCATTGCGCAGTTCTCCTGATAATAAACTCTGATTATTTTATATAATTATAACCTGATTATTTAATATAATATATAATCATAAAATATGATCATTAAATGTTTTAAAACCCTCATAGGGTATGTAATTGTACGAATGTAATCATAGGGAATGTAATCATAGGGAATGTAATCATAGGGAATGTAATGAAAAATTCCCTGGATAATATCTGATAGTTTTAAAAATTCAAATCTGGGTTGACTTGGGTGGAGGAAAAGAAGCCGTGTTTCTCCACTTCAATCAGTCCCTGGAGGATGTTGATGATCCCTTTGACCCTGATTTTCTCTATGAAAACCTCATGTATGTAGGTCTGGCTATCAGAGGCCGCCTCTTTGTTGAAGAAAGACCGGCCAGCCCCGCCTACACGCACTTTCATCAGCTCTTTGCCGAGTCACCTGAGGCAGGTCATGGAGGTGAAGCAGGTGATGAGGGCTACTGGCTCGTCCATATAGCAGTCCAGGATTTAGAAAGATCCTGGGGAGAAGTTGAGCCCGGAGTAGACTTCAACTTCATGGTCACAGATCCCCCGGCCATTTCTGAATAAGCTAATAAGCTGTAATTAAATCGCACCTCATAGGAATTTGAAAACACGCGAAAGCACCCATAAAAACTGGAAGCGATATTAATCCTCTTAAGAAGTTACAAGCACTCATAAGCACCGATATGAACGCAATATGAAATCCCCAAGAATTTTATAAGAAAACACCCCAGGAACACCAT
Source organism: Halanaerobiaceae bacterium (assembly GCA_003553485.1). Classification (GTDB taxonomy): domain Bacteria; phylum Bacillota; class Halanaerobiia; order Halanaerobiales; family Halarsenatibacteraceae; genus T1SED10-84. The sequence goes on from PWEJ01000073.1 coordinate 3,275, forward strand.
AAGAACACTATAAGAATACCATAAAAACACAATAAAAACACCATAATAACACCATAAGAGCCTCTAAACACCAGCAAGCAGCCCAAGTAGAGTTAATTTTCTCGAAAAATTGAATAAAGAAGAAAGAACTCCACCCCGAAACTCACCTCAGCATTAAAACTCAGGTGATTTTCGGGGTGCATTTTTGGGGACTATTAAGCCAGCTCAG
>PWEJ01000031.1 GCA_003553485.1 Halanaerobiaceae bacterium
GATTATATATTGCTGACAGTCTGCCTGCTGTTGCTAAGCTTTGGCCTGATGATGATTCTAAGCGCCAGTGCCATTAGAGCTTATAGTGTCTATGGCGATCCCCATTATTTTTTTCAGAGACAATTGATTTATGCCGGGCTAGGCCTCCTTTCGCTCTTGTTTTTTTCTCGAATAGATTATCACAATTATTATCATCACTCAAAGAAAATACTCTTAGTTGCTCTGTTATTGCTGGTGTTAGTTTTAATTCCAGGTATAGGAAGAAAAGTTGGTGGTTCCAGGCGCTGGCTCTCTATATATATTTTTAATTTCCAACCGGCGGAGTTTGCCAAAATAGCCATAATCATCTATTTAGCTGCTTTTATAAAGCGCAAGGGAGGTAAAATTACTAATTTCAAAACTGGCCCCCTGCCAGCCTTGATTATTGTGCTTGGATTTTTTGTTCTGCTAATGAACCAACCAGATATGGGAACAGCTTTAACCATTTTTGGAGTTGCTATCTTTATGATGATTTTAGGAGGAGTGTTGTTGCGGCAGTTATTCTTGCTGAGTCTACCAGGAGCATTATTTATGCTCTATTATATCAACAGTGCTCACTATCGTCTGCTCAGGGTACAGACCTTCCTTGACCCCTGGAGTGATCCTCGAGGCACTGGCTATCATATTATCCAATCTTTATTTGCTTTAGGCTCAGGGGGACTTACCGGGGTAGGGCCAGGAAACAGTCGACAAAAGTTTCTTTATCTACCGGAACCTGGCACTGATTTTATTTTTGCCATCATTGGGGAAGAGTTTGGTCTGCTGGGAGCCATCTTTGTTCTTTTCCTTTTTGCTCTTTTAGCCTATAGGGGAACGGTTATAGCTCTAACTGCTCCAGATACCTTTGGCACCCTTTTAGCTGCCGGTATAACTGTCATGATAACCCTCCAGGCTTTAATAAATATTGGAGCCGTAACCTCTTTAATTCCAGTTACCGGTATCACCCTTCCCTTTATCAGTTATGGAGGTAGTTCTCTGATTATTTCTTTATCGGCTATAGGCATTTTATTGAATATTTCTCGTCAATCCGTGCAGTGATTAAAACCAGAGCAAGAGATTATTTTAATTATTTCAAGTTCCTCATAATCCAGTTAATTGGTGGGTGGTTTGTGGCTATGAAATTATTGATTTCCGGCGGAGGGACCGGCGGGCATATTTCTCCGGCTCAGGCAATAATAAATAAATGGCAAGAAAATAGAGGAGAAGTTCTCTATTTAGGGGGAATTGGCAGTAGAGAGGAAAAAATAGCCCAGGAAAGTGGCCTTAATTTTCAGGGGTTGCCAGTAAAACCGCTGCCTCGTAAGCTTTCATTAGCTCTCTTTTCTTCTCTAGTGGCAAATTCCCGGGCCTTTTTTCAGGCTCGCCGAGCATGTAAGGATTTTAATCCTGATATAGTGGTCGGGACAGGTGGCTATACTGCCGGGGCTGTTCTCCTGGCAGCTGCTTTAGCTGGTTATCCCACCATTATTCATGAGCAGAACTCCTACCCAGGCCTTACCAATCGAATACTGGCTAGATTTGTTGATCGGGTAGCTTTAAGCTTTAGCTCCAGTAAAGAGTTTTTTTCTCCAGGAGTAGCTGATAAACTTACAGTAACTGGTAACCCAGTGAGAAAATCGATTTTAGCAGTGGATAATAAGTATAAATCCAGTGATAACAAAAATAATAGCTTTGAGATTTTAGTTATGGGTGGAAGTCAGGGAGCAGTTTTTATAAATAAATTAATGTTAGATATCTATCCCCTGCTCTACGAGGATAAAAATGTTAAAGACTTAAGGGAGAAGATTAATTTAAAGAAAGGCTTAGACCCCGTATCCGGGATAAAGGTAAGGCATATAACCGGAAAAAAAAATTACCAGCAGGTTAAAGAAAAATTAGCTAAGAGACTTAAACCCAAAAGGCTAAAAAACATTTCTTTAGTGGCTTATCTCACTGCCATGGAAGAAGCCTATGCCAGTGCTGATTTAATTATTAGCAGGGCTGGCGCTACCACCATTGCCGAGATAACAGCTGTGGGTTTACCGGCTATTTTAATTCCCTATCCTCATGCTGCTGATAATCACCAATTACTTAACGCCCGGGAACTTTATCATAATCAGGCTGCTTATATAATGGAAGAGGATTCGCTTACTGCTGATAAATTATTGGAGAAAATTATCACCCTGGCTGCAGATAAAAAGAAACTTAAAGCTATGGCAGAGGCAGCCCGTGATTTAGGTCAGCCAGCGGCAGGAGATTTGTTTTTAGCGGAAATAAAGGAGCTTATAAGGGGATAACAAGATGGAGTATGGAGATTATAATAACTTAAAGAAACAAAAAAATGAAAGGCATAACAGAGCTCTAAATAATTTTGCCGGTCAAAAAGTACATTTGATTGGTATCGGTGGAATTTCCATGAGTGCCATTGCTTTTTTGTTAATAGAGCAGGGCGCTATTGTCTCAGGTTCAGATTTGAAAGAAAATGATAAAGTTAAAAAGCTCCGTCGAAGGGGAGCAAAGATAAATATTGGCCACTGGGCAGAAAATATCAGTAATCCGGATTTAGTTGTTTTTAGCAGCGCCATACCGCAGGATAATCCGGAACTTAAGAAGGCCAGGCAGCAGGGTATTACCCTCTGGCAAAGGGCTAGGATGCTCTCTTATCTGACAGCGGGCCAGAAACTTATCGCTATAACTGGCACCCATGGTAAAACGACTACCACTGGTATGCTAACAGCAATCTTTTTAGCCGCTGAAAGAGATCCAACGGTAATGTTAGGTGGAGATTTAGATCTGCTGGAAGGTAATTATCGAACTGGTTCAGGAGAGTATTTTTTGACGGAAGCGGATGAGAGTGATGGCTCTCTGCTTAACTTTGCTCCAGATATTGCAGTCGTCACAAATATTGAATTAGAACATTTGAATTATTACCAGAGTGAAGATGAATTAATTGAGGTGATGCTTGCTTTTTTGACAGGAGATAAAACTCAGGAACCTGCAACTATTATACTCTGCCATGATGATTTTTTAACTCAGGAAAAGCTATTGCCTCGACTAAAAAAGGAAACTAATAAAGCTGAAATTCTTACCTATGGTCTGTCAGGTGGAAAGCTTCAGGCCAATGATATTTCCATCAGGGGTTATAATTCTTCTTTTATGGTTGGATGCTCTGAAGGGAGTAGAGAGCTTTTGCAATTAAAAGTTCCAGGTAATTACAATATTTCAAATGCTCTAGCTGCTGCAGTAGCAGCCAGCCAGGCTGGCATTGACTGGCCCTCTATCAAAAAGGGCTTAAAAAATTTCTCCGGTGTCAAGCGCCGTTTTGAAATCAAAGGAAAATACGAGGGCATAACAGTAGTAGATGATTATGCTCACCATCCCACTGAGATAGAAAATGTTTTTTCTCTGGCGGCTAGACTTGATTATAATCAGTTGTTTATAGCTTTCCAGCCCCATCGCTACACCAGAACAGCAAGACTCTGGGAAGATTTTGTAAAAGTATTGGCAGAGGCTCCTGGCATTTTGTTATTAACTGAAATTTACTCAGCCAATCAAAATCCCATACCGGGAATAAATTCCTGGAATCTTTATCAGGATATTAAAACTAAAGAGAAAAAGGTTATAGATTTCTCAGCAGAAGAGAAAAAACTAAAAGAGCAAAGTTTTTACTGTCCAGATCTTAAGAGTGTGGTAAATAAATTAAGGCAACTGGCCCAGCCTGGTGATCTTATTATCACCATGGGAGCCGGTGATATTTATCAGGCTGGTGAGGATTTCCTCGCTTCCTGTGAGGGATCCCGGGATGTTTAAATATGTGGTGATATTGATGATTATTGCCCTGGTGCTGGGAATATTGTTTTCTTCTCCCCTCTTTGTCATCAATGAAATTTCGTTATCTGGTTATGAGGTTGAGGATATTCCTGTAACAGAGCTAAAGGGGCAAAATATTTTTATGGTTGAACTTACAGAAATACAAGAAGTGATTGAGCAAGATCCCTATGTGGAGGAAGTTGAGGTTCGGAGGAGGTTTCCAGATAAACTGGAGTTATTAGTAGTTGATAATCAGCCTTTAGCTGCTCTTCGCAATAACGATAAATATGTTGTTTTTAATGCCTATCAGCAGATAATTGGCGAAAATTTAGCCGAAAATCGTTACCAGGTGCCTGTATTGGAAAATGTCGCTTATAACTTTAGAGGACAGGAAGTAGTTTTAGATGAAGAGGTCAATATGTTTTTACAGGAGCTGGCTAAATTGCCGGAGGATAAATTACAGGAGATTAAAAAAGTTGATTTTAGCGGCTATCAGTTGAGCTTTTCCCTGGAAGAAGGAGCTGAAATAATACTGGGGGGATATGATGAATTAGAAAGAAAGTTCAATATTTTTTATTCAGCTTTAGAGCAGAATATTTTTGCTCCAGAAAATATTGAGTATCTTGATATTAGTGCCCCTGATAGGCCGGTGATAAGGGAGAAGGATAATAGTGATAATTATAATGATGAGTAAGAGGGATAAATAGTCGCAAATTATAGTAAATGTTGCAATAAAAAAAGGAATAATATCTTGAATGTTGAATTGTGTTAAAAGAAGGAATTAATGTGGCAGAGAGGAGGGAGAATTTTGGCAGCTCAGCAAATTATAACAGCTCTGGATGTAGGCACTAAAAAGATTTGTGCTTTGATTGCCGAGATAAACGCCGAGGAGGAAATTGAAATTATTGGAGTTGGTTTAACTCCTTCCAATGGTCTGCGCAAGGGTATTGTGGTGGATATAGATTTAGCTGCCCAGTCGATTTCCCAGGCAGTGGATAAAGCTGAACGCATGGCGGGAATAGAAGTTGGGTCAGCCTTTGTTGGTATAGCTGGCTCCCACATATCCTCAGAAAATAGCCATGGAGTGGTGGCTGTCACCGGTGCTGAAAAAGAAGTAAAACAATCGGATATTGATAGGGTAATGGAAGCAGCCAAGGTAATACCAATTTCTCAAGAAGAAGAGATTGTCCATGTTTTACCCCGGGAGTTTATTATTGATGGTACAAGAGGGATTAGACATCCTCAGGGGATGTCAGGAGTGCGGTTAGAAGTTGAGACACATATCGTTAAAGGTTCTTCAACTTCTGTCAGCAACCTGGTTAAAAGTGTCAGGAGAGCTGGTCTGGAAGTAAATGATATTGTTTTAGATCAACTTGCTTCCAGTCATGCGGTATTGTCCTCTGATGAACGAGAACTTGGAGTTTCATTAATAGATATAGGGGGTGGCACAACCGATTTAATAATTTTTCAAGAGGGAAATATCTGTTACACTTCAGTCTTACCGGTGGGAGGAAATCACGTTAGCAATGATATTGCAGTGGGGCTTAGAACCCCGGTATCAGAGGCGGAAAAATTAAAGATCTTGCATGGGGCGGCGACTACTGAGATAATTGAAAAAGAAGAAAAGATAGATGTTTTAAAGCCTAGCGGTCAGGATAGCCACAAAGTTAATCGTCGCTATCTCTGTCAGGTAATCCAGCCTCGAATGGCAGAAATTTTTCAACTGGTAAACAAAGAACTGCAAAAAAACGGAGGCAGAGATAGAACTCCTGCAGGTATGGTTATTACTGGAGGAGCTTCACTATTGCCAGGAAGCTGTCAATTGGCTGCTGATATAATAGGCTTGCCAGTGAGAAGAGGAGAACCAGAATATGTTGAGGGTTTTTCTGATATTATTGATAACCCTGTCTACATAAAAAAAGATGGCAAGATTCCCAGACCTGTCTTTGCTACTGGAGTGGGCCTATTACTTTATGCTCGCCAAAACAAAAATTATTCCGGAAAACCAAAAAGGAAGAACAAAGAGGTGGTAAATAGCTTTTTTGCAAAGTTGAAGAGTCTTTTCGATGATTTTTTCTAAAATATTTTTAATGATTTTTTGTTACTATTAATAATTGATTGTTACAATAAGACTATTATACTCTTAGGAGAGGGGGTTTTTGTAAGTGTTTGATATAGGGACAGAAGTTGAACAATTTGCCAATATAAAAGTAGTAGGGGTTGGCGGCGGAGGTAATAATGCTGTCAATCGCATGATTGATGATGGTTTAGAAGGTGTGGAGTTTATAGCCATCAATACTGATGCTCAGGTTTTAATGGATTCTAATGCCGGTATCACAATCCGAATTGGGGAAAAATTGACCCGGGGGTTAGGAGCTGGTTCAGATCCGGAAATTGGCCGGGAAGCAGCAGAAGAGAGTAAGCAGGAGATTGCCGATGCTGTTTCTGGTGCTGATATGGTTTTTATAACTGCCGGTATGGGTGGTGGCACCGGCACAGGAGCTGCTCCAGTGGTAGCTAAGGCAGCTAAGGAACAGGGAGCCCTGACGGTAGGAGTGGTTACCAAACCCTTTACCGTAGAAGGTACCACTAGAATGAAAAATGCTCAGCTGGGTATTGAAAATCTAAAAGAAGAGGTGGATACCTTAATTATAATCCCCAATGATAGGCTTCTGGAAGTAGCGGAAAAGAAAACTAGCCTGATGGAGGCTTTCAAAATTGCAGATGGCGTTCTACGACAGGGGGTTCAGGGCATTTCAGATCTTATCACTATAACAGGAATAATTAATCTTGATTTTGGTGATGTGAAGACCATAATGAAAGATGCTGGCTCTGCCCTGATGGGAATTGGAAAAGCTGCTGGAGATGAGCGAGCTCAGGAAGCTGCTAAGCTGGCTATTGATTCACCATTATTGGAGGCTTCGGTAAATGGGGCCCAGGGTGTTTTGATTAATATCACCGGTGGTGACGATCTTGGCATTCATGAGGCCTATGAAGCAGCTAAAATCGTCAAAGAGGTTTCCGATTCTGATGCCAACATAATCTTAGGAGCTGTTATAGATGAAAATCTTTCTGAAGAAGTTAAGGTCACAGTAATAGCAACTGGCTTTAACTCTCATAGTGACACCATAAAAAGCAGTAAAGAGGAAAGTTTCTCCGATGAGGTTCAGTTGGATACCGGTGAGGATGAGTTGGATATCCCTGCCTTTTTGCGCAAGCAGGATTAAATCGTGATGTCTATTACAGGGCTTGGCTAGGGCTCGATGCTTATCTGGGCATCGAGTTCTTGTTATTTTATCAATAAATATGATATACTTAAATTTAAGTTAAAAGAAAAAGAGTCAATTAATTTAGGAGTTAAAGAGGTGGGTCAATGAAATGTCCTTATTGTGCTCATGAGGGTAGTAGGGTAATAGATTCTCGTACCACTGATAACAATAGCACTATTAGAAGAAGACGGGAATGTGAAAGCTGCCAGGAGCGTTTTACCACCTATGAAAAATATGAAAGAGTCCCTCTGCTGGTGGAAAAAAGTGACGGCAGTAGGGAGATGTTTTCTGAAGAAAAAATTTTGTCAGGTCTTTATAAAGCTACCGAAAAAAGACCGGTGACAGAAGAAGAATTGAGCGGGTTGGTTAAGGAAATAAAGGCTGAAATGTTAAATAAGATGGAGCAGGTGGTAACCAGCAAACAGATAGGTAATCTGGTTATGGAAAAATTAAAAAAGATAGATGAGGTGGCTTATGTTAGGTTTGCTTCGGTCTATCGAGAATTCAAAGATGTGCAAAATTTCAAAGAGGAATTAGATAAATTGCTGCTGGAAAATCAGGAGGCGGGAAATGTTTGCGAAAATCAAGAAAGGTAATTTACAATATCTTAAATTTAAACCCTGGGAAAAGTTTGGCCTCAGTGCTATCTTCACTGGCAAAATGTCAGAAGAGTACCAGGCTACAGCTAAACTATACAAAAAGCTGGGGATAGATACATCCCCAATTATTCAACCGCGACAGGTACATGGAAAAAATATTTTTTTAGTGAAAAGAGCAAATTTTTATCGCCAGAGAACCCCTATTGCTGCCGATGCTTCCCTAGCTTTACCCTCACTGATGATTAACAAAAATGAGGATGTGGAAATAGATAGCAGCTCAAAGCTAAACAGTTCTTTTGTTTTGCAAGGAGTTTATGCTGATTGTACTCCTATCTATCTGTGTGAGCCAGAGCAAAAAATCTTAGCCTTAATCCATGCTGGCTGGCGAGGAACAGCTCGCCGTATCTGCCAGGCGGTCATTAGAGAATTAAAGTTCAGAACAAAAGTCAACCCTGAAGGCTTACAGGCAATTATCGGACCGGCCATTGCCAGGAAAAATTATCAAGTCGGTCCAAAGGTTCTGGATTCCTTTAAAGATTACTGGCAAGACCCAGAAGATTTTTTTGCAGCTGATAACTCTGCTGCAGAGGAAAAGTATCTGCTGGACTTAAAAAAAGCCAATTATCAAGATTTACTTCAACAGGGCCTTAAAGCTGATAAGATATTTGTTAGTTCTTATGATACTTTTAGTGAAGAAGATCTCTTTTATTCCTATCGTCGGGAAGGTAACCAGGCTAAGAGGATGAAAGCCCTTTTGTTCTGGCATAGAGATTAAGAAAATGTGACAGGGCAGTAAAGAAAGAAGATTTTTTAGGTGGTGCTATATGGTTAAGAGGGCAAGAGAAGCTTCGTCCCAGGGGAAGAAGCAATATCTACACCGAATAATAATTTTATTGCTAATTTTCCTCTTGATTTTAGCTGGTTTTTTGCATTTCTGGGCTAGAAGCCGCCCCCAGATAGAAATGGTTAACTATGGTGAAGTGGTAGATCAATATCAAGGCACTGCAGTATTAATCCGCCAGGAGGAGACCTTTGACTCTGGAAAATCAGGTGAAGTGGAGCTAGTCCAGGCTGAGGGAGATAGAGTCCCTCAGGGAGAAAAGGTGGCTCAGCTATTTGACCAGGAAAACAATCAAATTCCCATATACACCGAAAGTTCGGGTTTGATCAGTTATGCCTATGATGGTTATGAAAATGTTTTGACCACCGATATTATTGAGGAATTAACTTATACAAAATTAGCTGATATAGATCCAGGCTATAATCATCTCATAGATGGACGAAGGGTGACTTCAGAAGATTTTCTTTATCGGATTATCAACAATGACTATATCTACCTGGCTTTTTTACTTGCTGCTGAAGAGGTTGAGAGATTTCAACCTGGAGAAACTGTCTTTGTCAGCAAAGATTATCAGGAAGAGCTCTTCACCGGCGAGGTCTTAGACCTTAATTTCAATGGAGAAGAGGATACAGACAAGGAACAGGCCGTACTTGTGGTAAGAGTTGACCGATTTAAGCAGCGCTGGTTAAATCAAAGGATGGTGGAGAAAAAACTAATCAAAAATATTTATCGGGGTTTAGTGGTGCCTCGAGAAGCAATATTTTTAACCTCTGAAGGACGAGGAGTGTTAAGGCAGAATCAAGAAGGGGATTATGATTTTACCACCGTGGAAATTATCGGTGGGAACAGAGAAGAGGTTGTCGTCGAAGGTTTAGAGGTTGGGCAACGTATTTTGATTAATCCAGAATCTATTGATTATGGCAGGGGAGGCTGATAACTTGTCTGATTTGACAGCAGAATTAAATACTGAGACTAAAGAAGAGCTTATAAAAAGATACCAGGAGATAGAGGAAAAAATTATAACTGCTGCTGATAGAGCAGACCGGGATATTGAGAAAATCAAGTTAGTAGCAGTGGGTAAGACTCATCCTCTGTCCAGGATGCTTTTTCTTAAAGAACAATTGACCGATAGTAAAATATCTTTAACTGCCTTTGGCGAAAGTAGAGTCCAGGAATTATTGGCCAAGGAAGAGGAGTTTCCTGGCAAGATAAATTGGCATTTTATCGGTCACTTACAACGCAATAAAGTTAAATATCTAGCTCGTCTTGAAAACGTGACTCTAATTCATTCTTTGGATAGTTTAAGATTGGCCCGGGAAATAAATAAAAGAGCTAAAAAGAATGATAGAGCAATGGAAACTTTGCTTCAGGTTAATATAGCCGAAGATGAGAATAAATATGGTTTTATGCAAGATGAGGTTAAAGAATTTTTGCAGCAGGCTGAAGAATTTTCTCATCTAAAAATAAAGGGATTGATGACTATCTTACCTCACTTTGCTGAGCAGGAGAAGACCCGACCTTATTTCCAAAAGATGAAAGAATTACAGGCTGAGCTTACGGCAGCAGGATTTAAACTGCCAGAACTTTCTATGGGTATGACCAATGATTATGAAATTGCTATTGAGGAAGGAGCCACCATTTTAAGAGTGGGGAGAGCCCTTTTTGGCCCCCGGGACTACTAAAAGGCAGGTGATAATAATGAGTGAAAGCTACTGGAAGAAAATGTTGGATTTTTTCGGTTTTGCTGCTGATGAAGAGATGACTGAAGGTGAGCAAGCAGATAATCCGACCACTGGGACTAAAAAGAAAAAAAGTGGCAAAAAGAATAAGGTGATTAAGTTGAGTAGAACTAAAGATGTAAAGTTAGTGGTACATAGCCCTGCTTCCTTTGACGGGGTGAGAGAAATAGTTGATGATTTGAAGGAATCAAAGGCTGTTATTTTAAATTTAGAAAACAGAGAAAAAAAGCTGGCCCGAAGATTTATTGATTTTCTCAGTGGTTCAGTCTATGCTCTTAATGGTAGTACTCAAAAATTAGGTACTGGTGTTTTTATATTCACTCCAGAGGGTATGGATGTGGATGCCAGAGCCATTGAAAATGCCATTAAAAATGAGTTCATAAGTGCAGAATAAAACTTAGCGTATAATCAAAACACAAGAAAAAAGAATAATGGAGGTATAATCTTGCTAATTTATCGCGCAGTAGACATTTTTTTTCAAATAATTTATTTGTTATTAATAATTAGAATAGTGCTCTCCTGGGTGGGGCGTGGTATTTCCTATAACTCCGCATTAAGAGGTTTTATTCAATTTGTTTATGGAGTTACAGAGCCTTTATTACGACCTATCAGGCAGGTTCTTCCTCCATCTGGCATGGGGATTGATTTTTCTCCCTTAATTGCTTTTATACTTCTGAGATTGGTGCAGAGTGTGGTTTTAAATTTGCTTAGATCGCTCTTTGTCTTTTGATTCTAAAAATGCCGGTGGAGGAAAAAATATGACAGCACAAAATGACAGTTTGCTTTCACATTTGCATAGAGCAGCAGACCGGGAATTAGGCAATAGGTTGCTTGATATGGTTGATATAGTAAGGACCAGGGATACCTCTCGCACCACTGAATTTGTCAATCCCCAGCAGAGAAATATTGCTGAGAACTTATTAAAGCAATTAACGGGAATAAATTTTAAAGTAGCCGGGGGTTATTATCAGGCCGAGAGAAAGAGGATCTTGCTATTCCCTGATTATCTTTTTCCTGATCATCAGGAGGTTCCTTTGAGTTTTATTAAAGTCAGTGGTAATTTTGACTTCGTCAATGTAAGTCATCGGGATTTTCTCGGAGCCCTGTTAGCTCTGGGCATTAAGAAAAGTTTAATTGGAGATATCCTGGTCCATGAAAATTATGCCCAGATTGTTCTAGCCCCAGAAATTTTGCCTGAAGTTAAATTAAATCTTGATTATGTTAATGAAGTACCTGTTGAAATAAGTGAGATTAGCTCTGAGGATTTAATATTTAAGCCTCGCAATAGTAAAGAGATACTGGCTACTGTTGCTTCTTTGAGGCTGGATGCCGTTATAAGTGCTGGTTTTGGAGATTCACGCACTAAAAGCAGCTCTCAAATTACGGCAGGCCAGGTTAAATTGAACTGGGTACCAGAGAGTGATCCTGCTGCAGATGTTGAAGTTGGTGATGTTATTTCCATTAGAGGTAGAGGTCGTCTGATAGTGGCTGAAGACCGCGGAATTTCCAATAGTGGTAGGATTAAACTTGCCATTGAGAGGATAACTTGAGCTGATTTAAAATTATTATTTAAGGTTGGCAATGTCAATTATTTTGGAGGGATAAAAATGAAGTTTTCACCTCTTGATATCTATAACAAAGAATTTAATAAGTCTACTTTTGGGTATAATTCTACTCAGGTTGATGAATTCTTAGATGAGGTTGGACTGGCTTATGAAAGAATGCTGAAGGATTATAGCTCACTGGAAGATGAAAAAAAGAGACTGGAAGAAAAACTAGAAAACTATGAGAATATCCAGGATAAATTGGAAGAAACTCTGCAAAAAGTGCAGAAAACAGTGGAAGAGCAGACGGCAAGAGCTAGACAGGAAGCAGATAGAATTAGAAGACAGGCGGAGAAAGAAGCAGATAATATCATAAAGCAGGCCAGAATTGAGGCTGACAGCATCAAACAACAGGCTCGCCAAAAGGTACAAAAGGAAAAAGCTGAGATTGAAGACCTCAAGGAACAGAAAGAGTTATTTAAAATTCGCTTCCGTTCCCTGCTTAATAATTATTTAAAAATTGTGGAAGAGGGCAATATAGAGTTAGATCAGGCTGAAAGTGAGCTGCTGGCTGATAGCAATTTCAATAAACCTGAAGAGCAGAAAGTTAGCGGATTAAACACAAAAGAATCAGAAAATGAAGAATTAGATTCTGCTTATGAACCTCAAGATTTATCAGAGGAAGGTGAGATAACAGAAGAAGAAACTCAACTAAAAACCCCGGAAGATGAAGAAAATTCAGAGACTCTGCCCCGTCAGGACGAAGATACTCAACCTAAGGAAAAAGAACAAGAAAGAGATTTAGGTGAGACTAAAATCAATTAGTTTAAATCGAAGTTCAGCTCTGTCAGATTACGAGGTGATTAGATGTCAGCCCAGCAGAAAAATAAATTTAGTAAGCTTATATTATTGCTGTTGGTAATATTTTCTCTGCCGCTCTTTTTTACAGGCTGTACCAGGGTTAATACCGAGGCGGTAGAAGAAGAGGCAGTGGAGTTTGCTGCCGACACCCTGCCAGCAGAATTGCTGGCTAATCTGTCTGATAAAGAAGCAATTATGGTGGGTGAATTTGGCAAATTAGAACAACACCAGGAATTTTTGGCCACTCTGGTAATTGGTCTCCATCAGGAGCAGAATTTAAATCAGGTTGTTTTAAATCATAATCAGGCCTATGGCTGGATTTTCGATAAATATGTTCAGGGAGATTTGGGGGCAGGAATTTTTGTCGATAATGTGATTAGTCCCTGGGTTGTGTTTTTAGAGAGGATCAGGGAGTATAATTTAAATCAGCCTCAGGATAATAGAGTGAATGTGACCAGTGGTGACATTAACTTTCATCAGGATCAATTTATCAATTCTTTACAATTTTTTCGCCGTCATATGCCAGAATCTGACTCTCTAAACCGTCATGTCAATAACATTATTTCTGCTGGAGATAGAGAAAAAATATTAGAAAGTGTCTATGAAGATATATCCGAAAACAAAGAGATTTATGCAGAAAATTGGGGTAGCAGGGAGACAGAACTTCTTTTGGCTATGTTAAAAGCTGAACTTGACAGCATTCCTATTAGAGACCTCTGGGATGCTGATTATATTAAAGCCCATAAAGAAAGAGAGGATTTCTTAAAAGAACTTACCCGGACCAAGCTAGATGAAGAGGGACGAGTGCTTTTTAATTATGGTTTTTATCATCTGCAAAAAAACCATAAAATGGGAACGGAAAAAGAGTGGTTAGGTGAATATTTAAGCAAAGAGGATACTCCTTATGATTCCTATAATTTAGTGGTTGTTCCTTTACGAGGTAGTTTAAGGATAAATAATAATATCAGTGATGAAATAGATCTCCTCTCAGATCCTCCCTCGCAGGAATTAATAAGTACCACAGCTGAGATATTTAATAGTGATAATTTAATATATTTAAATTTACAGGCAGAGGGATTTCAGCGGGGTCAAGCCAGGATAAACCTGCATCATCAGACCATAGAAGCGGTTCCCAACGATATTTATGATGGTTTGATTTTATTACCTGAAGGTTCTCCTTTAAATTAATCTGTTACTAATTTGCTGCCAGCTATTGAGAGTATAAACGTATTAAAGCCTGTCCTAAGAAAGCAGGTAACAAGAGGGTAAATAACAGGAGGATGATAAAAAATGACCTCTAAAGATAAATACGTAAAAGTTGTGGATCTGGAAAATGAATTTGAAGCTGGTTTACTGGAAAAAGAATTGGAAGAGGCAGGCATTCCCTTTGAAATACATTCTCTACATGATCAGGCCTTTGATGGTCTATATCAGATGCTCCATGGCTGGGGTTTTCTTGCTGCGCCTCCTAATGAAGCAAAGAGGATCAAAAAAATTTATGAAGAGATTTTACAGGATTTAGAACAGGAGAAGGACACTGATTGAAGAAACTTTTTTGGAGTTGATTGAATGTCTTATTTATTATTTTTGCTTTTCATTATCAGCGATAGATTGAGCAAATATTATATTATTAATAATTTTGAGCTGGGAGAAAGCCAGATACTAATTGACAGGTTTTTACATATTACCTATGTGAGAAATACTGGAATAGCCTTTGGATTACTGGCTGGTCGAGGCTGGCTGTTGATTGTTCTTCAGGCCCTGGTTATAATCCTCCTTCTTTTTCTCAAAATTAGTTTTTTTCCATCGCAATTATTTATAAATCTTTGTTTTGTTGCTTTATTGGCAGGAGCCACAGGCAACCTGATGGATAGGATACTTTATGGTTATGTTGTTGATTTTATTGATGTTGGCTTCTGGCCAGTCTTTAATTTAGCCGATATCTTTATTGTGGTCGGAGCTCTGGGCTTGGTATATTTAATTATTAAAGAAGAATTTCAAGGAAACAAATTAATTAGTGGGTTTTAAGGTGATAAATGATGAAAAAGAAAGGACAGTTCCAGGAAGTAAGGGAGTTAACAGTCGAAGGAGAAGTCGATCGATTGGATAAATATCTGGCAGCAGAACTTAAGGATTACTCCCGAAGCTATATACAAAAATTGATTGAAAAAGAGTTAGTATTGATCAATTCAAAGCCTAATAACAAGCCGGCTCAGAGTCTAAATCCCGGGGATAAAATAACGGTAAAAATTCCTCCGCCGCAAGAAAGTTCTCTTTCTCCCTGCGATTTAGATTTAGAGATAATTTATCAGGATAATGATATTGCTGTGGTCAATAAGCCAGCTAACCTGGTCGTTCATCCTGCCCAGAGCCATCAGGGGCCGACTCTGGTAGAAGGACTCTTATACCAGCTTAATAATTTATCTGGCATCGGGGGAGAGAAAAGACCTGGAATTGTACACCGTTTGGATAAGAATACCACCGGTGCCCTGGTGATAGCTAAAAATGATAAGGCTCATCGCCACCTGGCCGAGCAATTTAAAGAGCGGAAGGTCAAGAAAATATATAGAGCTTTTGTTAAAGGTTATCCCCGGCATGATAAAGCAAAGATAAAGGCTCCTATTGGAAGGGATCCCTATAATAGAAAAAAGATGACTGTTAGAAAAGAAAATAGCAAAGAAGCCATCTCCCGCTATCAGGTGGTCAAAAAATATAATGGTTTTTCCGAAGTGGAGATAGAACTTTTAACTGGCAGAACACATCAGATTAGAGTCCATTTGCAGTTTATCGGTCACCCTATTTTAGGCGATAAAAAATACAGGGGACCGACATTATTAAAAAACGATGTTAATAACGAGCATTTGGTGACAAGGTCGATGTTGCATGCCTGGAAATTGGGTTTTATTCATCCTGGTTTAGAGGAGTTCAGGGAATTTACAGCTGATTTTCCTGCCGATTATTTAAAACTACAACAATTTCTGTCAGAAAAATTAAGCTGAAGAAGAAAATTAATTAGTTCTATTTTGCAGGAATCATTAAATTCTTTATAGAATAATGTTAGAGAAAAAAATAATGGGAAGGGTTGGTGTTAATCTTGGCTAAACATGATACTAAAGATATTAGAAATTTTGCCCTGGTTTCTCACGGCGGCGCTGGAAAGACTACTTTTACAGAAATGGCTTTAGTTAAGGCTGGAGTTAAAAAAGAAGCAGGTACAGTAGAAAGAGGTAATACAGCCTCAGATTTTACTCCAGAAGAAAAGGATAAGCAATATTCAATTGTTAATTCTTACTTTTCTTTTCCCTGGAATGGGAAAGTTATAAATTTAATAGATACACCAGGTTATGCTGATTTTAGAGGAGAAGCAGCCAGTGCTTTGAGTATGGTGGAAGGAGCATTGTTACTGATAGATGCCAGCAGTGGTGTAGAGGTGAATACAAATTATGTCTGGGAGAAGGCCCAGGCAAATAATTTAAGCAAGTTTATATTTATAAATAAAATAGATAAAGAAGAAGTTGATTTTAATGCCGTTCATGATGAACTGCAGGAGTTTACCGAGGAAAATCTATTACCCCTAACAATACCAGCAGGAACAGGGGAGGATTTTTCTGGAATTATTGATCTCTTATCAGGTAAGCTGATTACAGAAGAAGGGGAAGCTGTTGATATACCTGCTGAATATCAGGATATGGCTGATGAGTATCATTTTGAACTCATTGAATCCATTGTAGAGTCTGATGATGAACTGATGATGAAATACCTCGAAGATGAAGAGATAACAGATGAAGAGATAACTGCCGCTCTTTTTGACTCTGTAGAGCAGAATATGACTGTTCCTATCTTTGCCGGGGTGGCTAATCGCAATTTTGGTATCAAACGGACTCTAGATTACTTGGTTAAGCTATTACCAGATGCTGGCAACAGAAATCCTCTTTACAATATTGAGGGAGAAGAGTTAGAGGTCGAGTTTTCTTCTGCAGGAAATATATTGGCCCAGGTAGGCAAAACCATGGTCGACCCTTATATTGGTAAACTGTCAATCTTCCGGATGTATAATGGTCAACTCAAAAAGGGTGAGGAGCTTTATGTTCCCCGCCTTGATGAAAAACTCAAAGCCAATAAACTCTATAAGATAAATGGTTCTGAACAGGAGGAAGTTGAAGAGTTGATAGCTGGAGATATTGGAGCTGTGGCCAAGATTGGAGAATTAGAAACTTCTGATACTATAACTGATCCTGATGAAATCATCGAGTTGAAAAAATTAGAACTTCCTGAACCAATGTTGATTCAAAAGGTTACCAGTAAAGAGGGTCAGGATGACGAGAAGATGTCCAATGCTATTCAGCGCTACAGTCAGGAAGATTTGACCTTTAAAGTAGAATTTAACCGAGAAACTAAAGAACTTTTAGTCTATGGTATGGGAACAGTTCATTTAGATGTGATAAAGAAAATCTGTCAACGTAAGTTTGATGTTAGCTTTGATACCAGTCTCCCCAGTGTGGAATATAAAGAGACTATTCAAAGCAAAGCTGATGTGGAAGAAAAGTATAAAAAGCAGTCAGGTGGAAGGGGGCAATATGGTCACGTTATGATTCAGTTTGAGCCCCTATCTCGAGGCGAGGGCTTTGTCTTTGAGGAGGAAATTTTTGGTGGTGCTGTACCCAGTCAGTATATTCCGGCAGTGGAAAAAGGGATCAAAGAAGCTATGGAAGAGGGAGTTTTAGCTGGTTATCGGGTAGTGGATCTTAAGGCTATACTCTATGATGGCTCTTATCACGATGTCGACTCTTCGGAGATGGCTTTTAAAATAGCTGGCTCTAAAGCCTTCAAAAAGGCTATGGAGCAGGCTAAACCAGCTTTATTAGAGCCAATTATGAAAATAAAAGTTGTTGTCCCTGAAGATTTCATGGGGGATATTATGGGTGATCTCAATTCCCGTCGTGGTAAAATTTTAGGCATGGATCCCGATAACGGCAAGCAGATTATTAATGCTGAAGTTCCTCAGGCAGAACTCTTTACCTATGCCACTGACTTAAAGTCAATAACCGGTGGATATGGTAAGTTTAGCATGGAGTTTTCTCATTATGCTAAAGTACCTCAGCAGGAGGCAGAGGAGATTATCAAAAAGCGCCGGGCTGAAAAGGAATAACAGAGCCGATAAATTGACTGTTAGATTAACATTATCAGTTAGTAGTATAACCCCGGTCAGCTCTATTAGCTGACGGGGTTATTTTTTCTTGCTAAGTAGCTGGCTGCCCGGGTGTATAGAATTTAGTTTGTTTACAGCAGGGGGTGAAGTTTGTTGGCAACCATTGATGAAAATGTTAGGCTTCTCAAAAATTTTACAGTCTTTGAAAACTTGACCAGAAAACAACTTGAAGAAATTGCTGAAAAGTTAATCCCCAGAAAATATACCGCTGGAGAGACTATATTTTTTGAAGAGGAACAGGGCGATAAGATGTTTTTTTTGCGTCAGGGGCGGGTTAAAATTCTGCGAACTTCAACCCAGGGCAAGGAGCAGATCATTAAATTTTTAGGTGATGCTGAAGTTTTTGGAGAAGTGGTGATCTTTGGAATTGATAGTTATCCTGTTACTGCTATCTGTCAGGAGGATTCAGAAATAGAGGTTTTGAATAGAAAAGATTTTAGAGATTTTTATCTGTCCCATCCTGAAATAGGTCTGGGAATGCTGGAGACAATGGCCCAAAAACTATATTACTCTCAGGGCATGATAAAAAGCCTGTCTTTACAAGATTCACGCAGTAAAGTAATTCAGGCCCTTTTGCAATTAACTCAAGAAGAAGGAACTGTGGAAATTAAAGAATTAAACCAACAGGAGCTGGCTAATTTTTTGAGCTTGACCCGGGAAACAGTCAGTCGCAACTTAAATCGACTAAAAAAAGAGGGTTATCTAGAGATTTCAGGTCGAGAGATTATTATACCCGATAGAGATAAACTCAAAGCATTGTTGTCCTAAGGAGGCTTCTTCTGTGAAATTGATGTTAGTTATATTGAGTGCCCTTTTAATAGCTTTACCCCTTAGCTTCCCCGGGCTTTATTTTTTAGCCTGGCTGGCTTTTATCCCTATATTATTGGTTTTGCGGCAGACTAAATCTTTGAAAAAAAGTTTTTTCTGGGGCTGGCTCTTTGGCTTTTTTCTTTATGCCGGAGCTAGTTACTGGTTATATTTTCCCATCAATGATTTCAGTGGGCTTCCCTTTCCCTTGGTTATACTGTTAACATTATTATTATTTGGGGTTGCTGGTATCACCCGGGGAATATGGGCGGTGATTTTCAAACTGACCAGTGGAAGTAAAGGAGAGTCACTGCTGGCTTTGCTAACAAGCTGGCTGGTGGTGGAGTATCTGCTCATGCAAATATTTCCTTATTTCCCCTTTGGATCTTTAGCCTTAACACAAATTGATTTTAATCCCTTTTTACAATTAGCTGAGATTGGTGGGATGTATTTAATAATATTGTTAGTATTATTATTAAATGCTCTGCTTTTTAAAACTATCTCGCGCCAAAAAGTAGGATATATTTTTCTTGCTTTGCTGGTGGTTTTAGGTAGCAACTTTGCAGCTGGACACCAGCTTGATTTGCTGGAAGAAAGGAGAGCAGAGGTAGAGGAGACATTAGATGTAGGAGTGTTGCGGACAGAAATTCCTCAGGAGGATAAATGGTCTACAGAGAATATTGAGGCCAATCTTTTAGATGTTGCTCAACTCAGCAATGAGGCCTATACTGAGGGTGCTGAACTGGTGATTATGCCAGAAACTGCTCTTACCTTTGATTACCCTCGCAATAGTTATTATCGGGATATGTTCCATGATGAGCTAGAGCAGGAAGGACATATTGTAGTAGGAAGTCAGGCTATTGATGAGGAGCCAGAACAATCCTATAATAGTGTTTTTCTGGTAGATGAAACAAAGGAAATTACCGGTAGATACAATAAAAGGATTTTAGTTCCAGGAGGAGAAAAAGTACCTTTCCCGGCTTTGCAGGAATTTTTTACTGGTGAAAGCTGGCAGTCCCTGGCAGCTGGAGAAGAAAATGAGATTTTAGAGTTGCCTGAAAATATTAGCTTTCAACCCCTGATTTGTTCAGAAATTTTGTATGCTCCCAGGGAAGTTGCTGAACTAGTGGACCATCAGTTTATGATCAATCCTTCTAATGAAGCCTGGTTTGGTGAGAGTAACTTACAAAATCAGATGTGGCAATCAGCTCGTTTAAGAGCAGTGGAAACCAGGATGTCAGTTTTAAAAGCAGGTAATAAAGCATTTTCTGGTAAAGTTTACCCCGATGGCAGCTATGAAAAAACGGAAGAGGCTGAAGTTTTTGCTGTTTCACTTCTGCCCGAGGGGCGAGAGGGAACTTATTATCAGCAATTTGGTGATTATCCCGTCTATCTTTCGTTGATATTGTTATTTATTGTGATTCCAGTGATTAAGTTACTGCAAAATTCCCCTAGTTAGGGGCCTTGTTTTTAGCAATTTCTGCTATTAATTCATCGTCGGGAGTGATATAGAGGGTCTCATGATTATCATAATAAACAATGCCAGGCTTAGCCCCCTTTGGTTTCCTTACGTTTTTTACTCTGGTAAAGTCCACTGGCACATTGCTGGATTGCCGGGCCTTGCTAAAATAAGCAGCTAGCAGACAGGCTTCTTCAATTGTCTCCTGAGGAATTTGGCTGTCAGTATGATTTTTAACTATAACATGGGAGCCAGCTATTTTTCTGGTGTGGACCCATAGATCATCGCTATTAGCTACTTTTTTAGTCAATCTATCGTTTTGTCGATTATTTCTTCCCACTAAAATTTGATACCCCTGGGAGGAATAATACTTGCGGGGAGGGGATTTCCGAGCAGCTTTGTTTTTCTTTTGCTTTTGTTGTTGCAGATAATTTTCTTCCCTTAATTCTTCTTTTATTTCGGCCAGGTCTTCACTATCTTCAGCTTGTTCAATATTAACCTCCACCTCTTTAAGATATTTGCTTTCATGGCGGAGACGAGCTAGTTCTTTAATAAGGTGGTCCCGACTTTTTTTCAATTTACGCTGTTTTTTGAAGTATTTTTTGGCGTTTTCTGCCGGGCTAAGCTCTGAGTTTAGGGGGATAGAGATTTCTGGTTGTCCTTCTTGATAATAATCGACTACCGTTACCTCTTCCTGACCAGGAGTGATTTTGTGCAATTGTGATTTTAACAATTCTCCCCAGCGCTGATATTTATCAGCAGAAGAACTCTCCTGTAATTTGCCGTGAACTTTATTCTGCTGCCTCTCATTTTTTTCCAAATAATTATTGACAATCTTTTGCAGTCTATCTTTTTCTTTGAGGAAATCCTGTTTTAAAATATGCTCCTGATAATAGTAGTCAAAGAGCTCACCTAAACTGGCAAACTCTTTATCTTCTACATCGTTTTTATGTTCTAGAGGAAAGGCGGATTGATAGACTATCTCCTCTGCTTGATTTATTCCTAGAACCGGTTGAAAATCCTGCTCTTGAATGAGAGTCAGGTAGTTGAAAAGGCTATCTTTGATAGCAATTTTTTCTTGCTGGGATAGTTGGTGATAATTAGTTTCTGGTTCTACTGCCGCCTGATAAACTATCTCCCGGGCTGATTCTGGACCAATACCCTGAACATTATTGAGAATAGCTCGGTAGGCATACTTGCGGAAATCATCTCCTACCAGCTGCCACCACTGCTCTTCTCTAGTCAGTTGATAGGGGTTTATTTTATCCTGGGCCGGGGGATACTGATATTTAGCCTTAGGAATTAATTCTCGACTTGAATTTGCATCAGGTCCCATCCTTTTCATAGCATCAAGTATATTATCTTCGGCATCAGCAAGGATGACATTACTATATCGACCCATAATCTCTAAATATAGCTGATATTTACTGGTATTTGATACTATCTCAATTTCCAGCATCCTCTCTAACCCAGGTTGGGTTATGCTGGCAATTCTTCCCTGAGTTAAATGTTTTCTTAAGACCATAGTAAAAGTAGGTGGTTTAGGAGGATTAGAAAAATCAATCCTGGATATATGGACTCGAGATTGTCGGGGATCGATGACCACCAGCAGCTGGTAATTTTGCTGATTATTTCTTAGATCGATTGTCAAAAAATTGGCCTGGGGCTGATATATCTTATTTATTTTAGCTCCCTGCAATTTCTCTGATAGTTCTTTGCGGCAGGCAGCTAACATTATACCATCTATTGCCATTAGAATCACCTCATATACTTAACGATATCATCAAATATATCACTTGTAAATAAGAAGGCCGGTCTTTCTTGCTTAAAAGATTTTACTGTGTTATTATTAGTTAAAATAAGAAAAACCTAGCTTAATGAGTTTCTTTTTAGTAGCTGGCAAATTAGAAGTTAATAATAATTTTACATAGATTTTAGTTGCTAATTAGCTAAAAATTTATCTAAAAAATATTATAGTTAGTCCTAGGAGGTACCTAGATGAAAGTTAAGTTGATAAATATTGGTTTTGGCAATATCGTAGCCGGTAACAGAGTGATTGCAGTAGTTAGCCCGGAATCAGCACCGATTAAAAGAATTATTCAGGAAGCTAGAGAAAGAGGCATGTTGATCGATGCTACTTATGGTCGTCGAACCAGGGCTGTAATTATCACCGATAGTGATCATATCATACTATCAGCTATTCAACCGGAAACAGTCTCTCATCGCTTAAATGATGAGGAGGAAGACTAATATTCTGTAATATTGCTGTTTGTATTTTGTTGAGGAGGTGGATCTGTGGCACAGGGAACCTTATTTGTTCTTTCTGGACCCTCGGGGGTGGGAAAAGGTACTGTTTTAGAACATCTTTTTGCTGATTATGATGGTATTAACTATTCTGTCTCTATGACTACCAGGGATCCCAGACCTGGAGAGGTGGAGGGGGAGGATTACTTTTTTGTAGGTCGGAGTAAGTTTGAGAAAATGATTGATAATGATGAGTTGATAGAATATGCCTGTGTTCACGGCAATTATTATGGTACTCCCCGTCATTATGTAGAAAAAACCTTACATAGAGGGCAGGATATAATTTTAGAAATAGATATCCAGGGAGCAAATCAAGTTCGAGAATTATTTCCAGAAGCAGTATTTATTTTTCTTCAACCTCCTTCTCTGCAGGCTTTAGATAAAAGATTGCAGAAGAGAGGTTCAGAATCACCAGAAGCTCGAGAGATCAGGTTGGAGAATGCCAGAAAAGAAATGGCCGAGGTTGACAAATATGATTATGTTATTTTAAATGATAAATTAGATAAGGCTGTGGAAAAGTTGAAAAATGTTATTGAACTAGAAAAGAATAGGAGGAAAAAATAATGATAGCTAAACCTTCTTTGAATGACCTAAAGGATAAAGCTGATAGCCCCTTTACCATTGTAATAATGGCAGCTCAACGAGCTAGAAATATCAACGATGGTGGCCGAGAATTATTGGATAAATATAGGGGTAGAAAGCCTGTAACAAAAAGTTTAGAAGAAATTGAAGCTGACGTAATCTCTTATGAAAAAAATAACCCCAATAGTGTAAAGTAAGTTGGCTTAGTTTATAACAATACCAAAATTAGTAAGGAGAATAAAGGATGGGAAAAAATATTTTGCTGGGAATAACCGGGGGAATTGCAGCTTATAAAGCTGCATCTCTGGCCAGCAGTCTTAGTAAAAAAGGCCATAGTGTTTTCCCGGTGATGACAGCATCAGCCTGCGAATTTATCTCTCCCCTGACTTTTCGGACATTAACCAATAACCCTGTAGAGGTAGATATGTTTACCCCGCCAGAACGACATGAGGTTAAGCATATTAGCCTGGCTGATAAAGCTGACCTGGCTATTATTGCTCCAGCTACAGCTAATTTTATGGCCAAGTTAGCCCGGGGGATAGCCGATGATTTACTCTCCACTATTATTATGGCTACCAGAGCTAAGGTTTTGATAGCTCCGGCTATGAACGTCAACATGTATCAGGATGCCTCTTTTCAGAAAAATTTAGCTATATTGCAGGAAAGAGGTTTTACAATTATTGAACCAGAGAGTGGTCCTTTAGCCTGTGGCTATGAAGGCAAAGGGAGGATGGTAGAGCCTGAAATACTGGCAAGAAAAGCCTTAGCTTCTCTCACTGTCAAAGACCTGGCTGATTTATCTTTTTTAATTACTGCCGGTCCCACCAGAGAACCACTGGACCCAGTTCGTTATCTTTCAAATTATTCCAGTGGCAAAATGGGTTATGCTTTAGCAGAGAGAGCTGTGGCTCGAGGAGCCGAAGTTACGCTTATCTCTGGCCCTACTGCTTTGTCACCTGTAGGGGGAGCAGAAAATATTCTTATCGAGAAAGCAGCGGAGATGCAAAAAGCTGTGAGAAAAGAATTAGCTCAACATGATATTATTATTATGGCAGCAGCAGTTTCTGACTTTCGCCCCCATTCTATCAAAGAGGAGAAGATTAAGAAAGACCAGCAGAAGTTAACAGAGCTTGAATTAGAGAGAAACCCTGATATTTTAACAGAGGTGCAAAAGCTCAAAAATTCTAACCAGGTCCTAGTGGGTTTTGCTGCTGAAAGCAGCGATATTTTAGTTAAAGGAAGGGAAAAATATCAGCGGAAAAAGCCTGAAATATTGGTGGTAAATGATATTTCTCAGCAGGAAATAGGTTTCCAGGCTGATAGTAATGCTGGCTGGCTTTTGGTACAAGATGAAGAAATAAAAATTAGCCAGAGAAGCAAAGTAGCCTTTGCAGAAGTGATTTTAGATGAAATAAAACAACACACTATTAGTAGAGGTGGTTAAATCGTGGACCCTGTAGCTTTTTCTATAGGCCCCCTTCCAGTAAGGTGGTATGGGATTTTAATTGTCACAGGAATAATATTAGGTTTAATTTACCTGATATTCCAGGGGAAAAAGGAAGGATATGATTCAGAGGTCTGGCTTGATTTTTTATTGATTGCTTTACCTCTGGGCTTTATTGGAGCTCGACTTTATTACGTTATTTTTAATTTGGATTTTTTTATGAATAATCCTGATCAAATAATTAATGTTCGAGGCGGAGGCCTGGCAATTCATGGAGGTATTTTGGTTGGCCTAATAGTAACCTTTGTTTTTATAAGCAAAAAGAAATTGCCAGTACTTAAAACTTTAGATTTATTAGCTCCAGCAGTGCTAATAGCAAAAGCTTTAGGTCGCTGGGGTAACTTTTTTAATCAGGAGGCCTATGGTTTTGAGGTGACAGCAGAGACTTTAAGCTGGTTGCCGGAGTTTATTAAAGAAGGGATGTTTATTCAAGGGGCATATTATCATCCTACTTTTTTATACCAATCTCTCTGGAATATTTTTATCTTTCTTTTGATTTTTATTTTAGTTAATAGCAAATTTTACCGACCTGGTAGAGGTTTAGCCTGCTATCTTATTGGTTACTCTATTGGGCGGTTTTATATCGAAGGAATGAGATTGGATAGCCTATATCTCGGCGGCTTGAGGATAGCTCAGCTAGTAAGTGGTGCCATGATCATAGCTGGAATAGCAGTGTTTTACTATACTCTAAATAAGAAGCCGAAAATTAAGAATTAGTTTGTTGAGATTAAAATCAGTTCAAGAAGGGAGAATTGTCATGAAAGGAAGGCGTTTAATTACTTCAGAATCGGTGACTGAAGGACATCCAGATAAACTGGCCGATCAAATTTCCGATGCTATTTTAGATAATATCATAGCTCAAGATCCTAAAGCCCGGGTAGCCTGCGAAACCTTTGTTACTACGGGGCTGGTATTGGTATCAGGTGAGATAACAACTGATTGTTATGTTGATATCACGGATATTGCCAGACAGAAAGTGGTGGATATTGGATATAACCGGGCAAAGTTTGGTTTTGATGGTGAGACCTGTGCCGTTTTAACTGCTATTGATGAACAGTCCGGTGATATTGCCCAGGGTGTAAACGGGGCTCAGAACGCTGAAGATGAAAAAAATGAACTGGGAGCTGGAGATCAGGGTATTATGTTTGGTTATGCCTGTAATGAGACTCCAGAATTAATGCCCTTACCTATAACTTTAGCCCATCAATTGGCCCGCCGTCTGGCTCAGGTCCGGAAAGATAAAACCATAAGTTATTTAAGACCTGACGGAAAATCCCAGGTCACTGTAGAATATGAAGGAGACCAGGCTGTGCGAGTTGATAAAGTAGTATTATCAGCCCAGCATCATCCTGATGTAAAACTGGTTGACATGAAAGATGATCTAATAGAAAACGTCATTAAAAAGGTTATATCGCCAGATATGCTCGATGATGATACCCAGTACTTAATTAATCCTACAGGAAGATTTGTCATTGGAGGTCCCCATGGTGATGCGGGTTTGACAGGAAGAAAGATAATTGTTGATACCTATGGAGGTATAGCTCGTCATGGTGGAGGCTGTTTTTCCGGTAAAGATGCCACCAAAGTGGACCGGTCAGCTTCCTATGCTGCTCGTTATGTGGCTAAAAATATGGTAGCTGCAGGTCTAGCTGATAAATGTGAGGTTCAACTTTCCTATGCCATTGGAGTAGCTCGTCCTCTTTCCATTATGGTAGAGACCTTTGGCACCGGCAAATTACCGGAAGAAAAACTGGTAGAGTTGGTCCGAGAGCATTTTGATCTGCGTCCGGCAAGTATTATTGAAAAACTTGAATTACGCAAACCTATTTTCCAGCAGGTAGCAGCTTATGGTCATTTTGGTCGGCCAGAACTAGACCTTCCCTGGGAGAGAATTGATAAAGCGGAAGAATTAAAGTCTCATCTTTAATCCTGATTATTGTTATTCTTACAGAATAAATTTTTGACTAACAGGCTGGCAGTTACAACTGTCAGCTTTAATTTTTGCTAGTTTCTTAATATTGTCTCTCAGTGGATCAATTTAAGGCGTTATTTTGGAGGGGAAGTTTTGTGGAGAAAAGATTTCTGCAAATAACAGTAAAGGTACCCGTACTCGGTGATAAAGGAGAATTTATTTATAGACCGGCTCAGGGCAAAGATATTACTGATTATCAATTGGGAGAAGTGGTAAGAGTTCCCTTCGGCCGTCAAGGAGATGTGAAGGGCTATTTGACTGGCTTTGCCGCTGAAGCTGATTTAGCAGAGGAAAAAATTAAGGAAGTAAAGGGCAAGGTTTCTAAGCAACCGGTGATAAGAGCCAGTTTATTGAAAGCATTGCGCCGACTTAAAGATTATTACTCGGTGAGCCTTTTAAGTCTTTTACAAGCTGCTCTACCTCAGGGAGCTGATAAAGGAGGGAAAAAAAGCAAGAAGTTAGTGGCCTATAGTCTAACTCTGGACTCAGCTGAGACTCAAAAAAAGTGGGCAGAGCTTAAAAATAAGGCTCCAGCCCAGCAGAGGGTTTTACAAACCCTGCAGAAAGCTGACCGCGATTATCTAACAGCTAAAGAGTTAGTAAAAAGAGCAAATACCAGCCGACAGGTTCTTTATGCTCTTGAGGACAAAAAATTACTGCAGCGAAAAAAGATTAAAGTTAGACGAAGACCGGCCTACAGATTATTTGCTGGAGAATCAAGCCCAGCTGATAAAGCTGATTATGCTGAAGCTAAGGGTAATAAAAACAGGGATATAACATTGAACGATCATCAGAGAGAGGCAGTAGAAGAAGTTAAAACTTCTTTGTCTCAAGGGGATAATCCGATTTATTTACTCCATGGCGTTACAGGCAGTGGTAAAACTGAGGTATACCTGCGTTTGTTAAAAAAGGTCTTAGCTGAAGATAAAAGTGCTCTTCTATTAGTTCCTGAAATATCTCTAACCCCCTATCTAGTGGATTTCTTTTATGCTCACTTTCCTGGAGAGCTAGCTTTGTTACACAGTAGTCTTTCTCAGGGGGAAAGACTGGATGAATGGGAAAGAATCAGAGAGGGCAGGGCTAAGCTGGTTATTGGAGCCCGTTCAGCAGTTTTTGCCCCTGTTCAGGATTTAGGTATAATTGTAATCGATGAAGAACATGAGAGTACTTACAAGCAAAATAATTACCCCTATTATCATGCACGGGGAGTAGCGGTGGTCAGGAGTCAGGTGGAAAAATTCCCGGTGGTTTTAGGATCAGCCACCCCTTCCTTAGAGAGTTATTATTTTGCTCAACAGGGACATTATCGTTATTTATCTTTACCAGAAAGAGCTGGAGTAGGCCAAAAACCAACAAAAAAAATTGTTGATATGCGTCAGGAGATGCAAGAGGGCAACTACGGTCTTTTAAGTCAGACTTTAAAGGAAAAAATTAATGATCGTCTTGAGGCCGGGGAACAGATCTTGCTTTTTCTTAACCGGCGGGGTTATGCCTCCTTTATATTATGCCAGTATTGCGGTGAGACTATAAAATGTCAGGATTGTGATATAACTTTAACCTACCATCGCCGTGAAGAGAGACTTCGCTGTCATTACTGTGATTATAAAGAACAGGTTCCTGAGAAATGCCCTCACTGTTCTAGCAAAATATTGCAGGATTTTGGAGCGGGCACGGAAAGATTAGAGGATGCTGTCAATGATCTCTTCCCTCAGGCCAATGTTATGAGAATGGATGTTGATACTACCGGGAGAAAAAATTCTCATCAAAGGATTTTAAAAAAAGTAGATAGTGGAGAAGTGGATATTTTATTAGGGACGCAGATGATAGCTAAAGGCCATGATTTTCATAATATAACCCTGGTTGGAGTGCTGGGAACTGATTTTTTATTAAATTTTCCTGACTTCCGTTCGGCAGAAAGAACCTTTCAACTTATAAGTCAGGTTTCCGGCAGAGCTGGTCGAGGTAAAAAAAGGGGAGAGGTGGTAATACAGACCTATAATCCCGATAATTTTGTTTTTCAGGCCATTAAAGATAATAAGTTGACTGAATTCTACCAGCAGGAATTAAAATTGCGTCAGAAATTATTTTACCCTCCTGTGAGCCGCCTGGTAAGAATTTTACTGCGCTCCAGTGATGAAGATGTTTTAATAACTGTAACGGATAAGATTAACAGGGAGTTGCAAAAAGTGGATTGGGGAAAGGTAAAAATTTTGGGGCCAGCACCCTCTCCTTTAAGCAAAATACGGGGAGAGTACCGATGGCAGTTGCTGCTCTTTTTCCCCAATACTGCTACTAGACTTAAATATTTACCAAAGATTAAGCAAGCAATAACTGACTCTCTAGAATCAAAAGTAGAAATACTAGTTGATGTAGACCCAACTTCAATGTTATAATTATAGGGAATGTAGGTAGCTGGAGGTGATTAACTGTGGCTGTGATGCCGGTAAGGAAGATTGGAGACCCGGTTTTGCGAAGTAAAGCTCAGCCGGTGAAGGAGATAAATACTAAAACAGAGAATCTGGTGGAAAACCTAAAGAGCACTCTGGTAGAATTAGAGGGATTAGGTTTAGCTGCCAATCAGATTGGAGTTTTACAGCGAGTCTTTGTTATTAAAAGAAATAATGGAGAAATGCTGGAATTCATCAATCCTGAAATTTTACAAAAAGAGGGAAATAAAATTGATAGAGAGGGCTGCTTAAGTGTACCTGAGCGGGAAGGGCCAGTCCCTCGAGCGGAGAAGGTAAAGCTTCGTTATCAAACTCTGACCGATGAAGAAGTTGAGGCTGTTTTTTCTGATTTAGAGGCTCGGGTAATCCAGCATGAACTTGATCACTTAGATGGGGTGCTGTTTGTTGATAAAGTAATTGACTTGCCAACTGCAAGCTATTAATTTTTGCCACTGGAGGGATTTAATTGCAGGTTGTATTTTTAGGTAGCCCGGAATTTGCTTTACCATCTCTGGAAAAATTAAAAAAATCGTCAGATATTTCCTTGCCATTGGTGGTCACTCAACCACCACGTAAAAAGGGGCGAGGTCAGCAAATTTATCCTACGGCAGTTGGTCGTTATGCTCGCGCTGAAAAGCTTGAATTGTTGGAAATCAAAGATATTAATTCCAGGTCAGCAATTAAAAAAATAGCTAATCTTAATCCTGATTTTTTAGTGGTGGTAGCCTTTGGACAAATTCTAAAGCCAGAAGTTTTAAAGCTGCCTCAGAAGGCTCCTATAAATCTTCATGCTTCTCTATTGCCTAAATATAGGGGGGCCAGTCCCATCAATCAGGCAATTATTGCTGGCGATGAATACAGTGGGGTAACGACAATGTTAATGGAAGAAGGCCTGGATACCGGCGATATTTTATTGCAGGAGAAAGTTAAGATTGACCTTGATGATACTGCAGGTAGTCTTCATGATAAGTTGGCAGCCCAGGGGGCTGACCTGCTATTAAAGACTTTATTGGATTTTAGCCAGGGCAAGATTGAGCC
The DNA here is from genome assembly GCA_003553485.1 of Halanaerobiaceae bacterium. Lineage (GTDB taxonomy): Bacteria > Bacillota > Halanaerobiia > Halanaerobiales > Halarsenatibacteraceae > T1SED10-84. The sequence goes on from PWEJ01000031.1 coordinate 30,004, forward strand.
TAGATCTCAAAGTGAAGATAAGGCTAGTTATTCTCCCCGATTAACAAAAAAAGACGGTGAGATAAATTTCACTAACAGCGCCTCTAAAATCCATAACTTTATCCGGGGTAATAATCCCTGGCCAGGTGCTTATACTCATTTTAGGGATAAAAAATTGCTGGTGTGGAAATCAGCTTTAACGGAGGTCACCTGTGAAGGTAAACCAGGAGAGATCATAAAGGCTAAAGCGACGGAAGGCTTATTTATAGCTACTCAAGATATGGCTTTGCAGCTTAAGGTGGTTCAACTACCGGGTAAGAATAAAATGTCAGCTCGAGATTTTATCTGTGGTTATCAGCCTAAAGTGGGAGAGCAGTTGGGTTGATATTTGTCTGGCATTTTTAGCAATTATGAGGGAAAGGAGATTATTATGGGTCTCTGGTTGTTGTTATTGATTTTAATTTTTTTCTTTCCATTTATGATATGGCCTTTCCTGTTATTTTTTCTATTGCTGATTCCTTTGAAGTTAACTCTGACTTCACTGGGCACTCTGTTAACAGCTCCAGGCCAACTTTACCAGATAGCTAGAAATCCTCAGTTGCGGAAAAATCATGCTTTAGAGCACGCTACTATTAATGTTTTAGAAGAAAATTATAACTTAAATAAACTGGCTGGCTATGCTGAAAATGATGGCTTTTATATTATAGGGGTAAATAATCCTTCTCAGGTAGAATTAGCTGCAAGAGAGGGGCTTAAGCGCTTACAACAGGGCGAAGAAGAGTTAGTTATTCATGATAGATGTGGTACTACAATTACTGCTGCTAATCTGGCAGCTGCTATTATATTTATTTTAATCTTAGTATTTACTGGAATGCTAAGCCTTTGGAGTATGCTTTTAGCTGTGGTTTTGGCTAATTTTTTTGCCCCCACCTTAGGGCGTTTTCTGCAGTTTAAAATTACCACCTCCAGCGAGGTAGAGGAAGTAGAGATTGTAGGAACTGAAATGGAGGTCTCTCCAATGTCTTCTTTTTTACAGGCTGGTGGTGGGAAAATATTTGTTAAAACCCAGGAGATCCCCTATGCCACGGTATTGCGCTGATAAAGCTAAAACTTTTTTCTTAAAAAGCCTGTTATAACTTTAAATTAAGGAGATATAGATGAGAGATATTAAAGGTTTTACCTTGGAAGAACTATCAGAGTTTTGTCGCCAGAATGATTTTGCTGGCTTTCGTTCTCAGCAGATCTTTAACTGGCTTTATCAGAATTTGACTGCTGACCCGGAGTCAATGCAAAACCTGCCTGAAGAGTTACAGTATTGGTTAAGAAAAAACTTTAACTTTACTAATTTAAAAGAAGAAAAACTAACAGAGGCTAAGGATGGTACAATAAATATAGTTTATCGACTTGAAGATGATAAAACTATAGAGACGGTATTATTGCCCCAAACTAAAGGGAGTAAGTTTACAGCCTGTCTCTCTACTCAGGTTGGCTGTTCTTTAGGATGTAAATTTTGTGCCACTGGCCAGCAGGGATATGTTAGAGATTTAAAAGCTGCTGAAATAGTGGACCAGGTCTGGCAGGGAGAAAAGCTTTTATCGGCTCAAGAAAATTTGGTCGATGCCAGGAATGGTATTTCAGGAACAAGAAATATTCGTAATATAGTCTTTATGGGCATGGGAGAACCTTTATTAAATTATAACCAGCTTTTAAAAGCAGTGAATATTTTACGAGCACCTGCAACCTTTGATATTGGCAGTAGAAGGATTACTATTTCCACTGTTGGTATTATCCCGGGTATTAAAAAAATGGCTCAGGACATGCCACAGGTAGGTCTGGCAATCTCCCTACATGCCGCCGATAACAAGCTGCGGAATAAGCTGATACCCCTTAATAAAAAATATGGTTTAAGAGAACTAAAGGCTGTTTTAAAAGATCATCAAGAAATAACTGGAAGAAGGGTAACTATTGAATATGCTCTCATTAAAGGGGTTAATGACAGCCAGCAGCAGGCAAAAAAGCTGGCTAGATGGTTAAAAGGCTTAAAGGCTTTTATTAACTTAATACCACTTAATCCCATAGAAGGCTCTGATCTCAGCGGTTCCAATTTAACTACCATTAATTCTTTTAAAGCTGAGCTAATTAAGTCCGGTTATTCAGTAAAAATTAGAGATAGTAAAGGGCAAGAAATCAAGGCAGCCTGTGGTCAACTTAAACAGCAAGAGGAGGCAGAGTAAATAATGAAAGTCTGGGGATCTTCAGATTGTGGAAAATTACGGGATAAAAATGAAGATGCTTTTATCATAACTGAAGAATCTCCTGCTTTATTGGCGGTAGCTGATGGGATGGGAGGCCATAAAGCTGGAGAAGTCGCTAGCTCTATTGCTATTTCTCTGCTAAAAGATTATGATTTTAATTTTAAAAATGATATAGTCGAGCAGATCAGAAATTTGATTATTACAATCAATCAAAAAATTATTGATAAAGGAAGAACGAACCCTGAGTATTTAGGGATGGGCACGACTCTAACATTAGGAGTTAAAGTGGCAGGAAAAATCTGTTACGGTCATGTAGGAGATAGTAGATTTTACCTATATCGTAAGGAAGAGTTAAATTGTATAACTGAAGATCATTCTCTGGTGGGGAAGATGCTGGCTGAAGGAAAGATAAGTAAAGAAGAAGCCTTTCAACATCCCCGCAGTAACGTCCTGACTCAAGCTTTAGGTCTGGAGAAGGATTTAACTGTTGATAGTGATTGTTTTTCACTGGAACGAGGAGATCTACTTTTATTTTGCACGGATGGTCTTACCGATATGCTGCCAGAAGAGAAGATTAGCCAGCTGATAGCTGAGAAATATCCTGAACCTAAGGAAATTACCGAGACCTTAAAGAAGAAAGCTTTAGAAGCTGGTGGAAGAGATAATATTACTATTGTGACAGGATTTGTCCAGGAGAGCGGGAAGTGATCTAAATGGATGAGATAATAAATGAGCGCTATCGAATAAATAGGGAATTAGGTCGGGGAGGAATGGCTGTTGTTTATGATGCCACTGATCTTCTCCTGGATCGTCAGGTAGCCCTAAAGATGTTGAAAGAAGAATATGCCAGTGATGATGATTTTATTGAAAGACTTAAACTTGAAGCCCGAGCTGTAGCCCGAATAAATCATCCTAATGTGGTCAATATTTATGATATTAGTCAGCAAGAAGGCAGTTATTATCTGGTGATGGAAAATATTGCTGGAAAAAATCTTAAAGATATTATCTCTCGCCGGGGAAAAATTCCGGTGATTGAAGCTTTAGATGTAGCCTCTCAAATCTGTTCAGCTTTAATGGTTGCTCATAAAAATAACATAGTACACTGTGACATTAAACCCCATAATATCATTATAACTCCTCTCAATCAGGTAAAGGTTACTGATTTTGGTATCGCCAGAGCGGTAAGCTCCTCCACTAAACATGAGGTAACTTCTTCTATCGAAGGCAGCGCCCATTATTTTTCTCCTGAGCAGGCTCAGGGGGCAGAAATCACTCCCCTTAGCGATATCTATTCATTAGGAGTTGTATTATATGAAATGTTAACGGGTCAGTTGCCCTTTACTGGAAAGACGGCAGTGAATGTGGCTTTAAAACATATCAAAGAAAAACCTGAAAATATCAAACTGCGAGAAGAAAATGTGCCTGAAGAAGTGGAAAATGTGATAATGACAGCTTTAGCTAAAAACCCCCAGGACCGGTATCAAAATGCACAAAAGATGCGAGATGCTATTAAAACAGTTTTGACCTCAATTCGAGAAAGAGAGCAGCAAAAACAAGAAGAAAAAGATAATAATCTGGCTAAAACTTTAATCCACGACAAATCAGCTGAAAAAATCAGGGCTGAACTCAATGAGGACCAGGACAAAGAAAGGCAGGAGACTAAAAGTTTTGCCTCCAGGGAACAATCAAGGGAGAGAGAGGAGCTGGGATCTAGAGCTGGAGAAGATAAGAAAAGGGAAGCAAAAGGAAATAAACAGGCTAACAAAGGGAGAAATAGAAAGAAGCAGAAGCTTGTTAAGAGGGCACGTTTGATTTTCACCTTAACTATAATTTTTGCTGGCCTGCTTTTGATTAGCTATTTTACTTACAGTGTTTTTATGGATGTCCCCATAGTGGAGGTTCCCGATGTTACTGGCTATGACCTCAGGGAAGCTGAGAATATTCTCCAGGAAAAAGGTTTTAATTATACTGTAGCGGAAAATAAGATCAATCATGCTGAAATTGAGGAGAATCACGTGGCCAATCAATCTCCTTCTGCTGGAGATGAGGTTAGACAGACCCGGGATATAAATCTGGTATTAAGTGCTGGACCGGAATATGTTGAAGTGCCAGACTTAGAAAGTCTCAATTTAAGAGAAGCTAGAATTGTCCTGGAGGGCAGAGGCCTTACTGTAGGAGAAGAAAAATATGATTTTTCTGATGAATATCCGCAGGATATTGTCATTGGTAGTGATCCTCCAGCTGGTGAGGAGATAACTGAGGGCAGTGAGGTTGATATCATTGTTAGTCAGGGAAGATCACCTTATAATTTTTGATTAGATATATCAAATTTTTATTGCTCTTCATCTAATTACTTTAATATTGTCAAATAAAGGAGGAGATAGAGCTGCAGAGCAAAGGTCTAGTAGTAAGTGCCTATGGTGGGTTTTTCTTTGTTGCCTGTGAGGAAGAGATAATTCGTTGTGAGGTTAGAGGTCGGTTAACAGAGGAAATTTATCCTGGAGATAGAGTAATGGTAAAAGAAGGGATGATTGAGGAACTATTATCTCGCGATAACTTATTATTCCGTCCTAAGATTGCTAATGTAGCTAAGGTTTTGCTGGTAATGGCAGTTGCTAAGCCAAAACTTGATTATTTTTTATTAGATAAATTTTTGCTTGCCTCTGAGTTGGAAAATGTTAAACCAGTAATAGTTTTAAACAAAACCGATTTAGCTCCGGATTTCAAGGAGAAAAATAAGGATAAAATTTCTGCCTACCAGGAAGCCGGTTATGACTTGCATTTAACCAGCGTGAAAAAAGAAGAAAATTTACATATGATTTTGGCTCACTTATCTCAGGGCATATCGGTCCTGGCTGGCCCTTCAGGAGTGGGTAAATCTGCCTTATTAAATAAACTTATTCCAGGTGCCGAACTTAAGACTGGGGAGGTCAGTGAAAAACTGGGAAGAGGGACCCACACCACCAGGCGAGTAGAACTGCTCAAATCTGGAGCAGGGGGTTGGGTTGCTGATACTCCAGGTTTCACTTCGCTGGAAATTTCGGGAATTGAACCGGTGGATTTACGCCATTATTATCCAGAGATAAGTCGGTATACTCCTCATTGCAAATTTAGCGCTAATTGTGTTCATATTCATGAGCCAGGTTGTGCTGTCAAAGATGCTCTGGCTCAGAACGAAATAGCTGACCATCGTTATCAATCCTATCGACATTTTTATAAAATTTTAGAGGAGGAGTGGAAGAATAAATATGATTAAAATAGCTCCGTCTTTATTGGCCGCTGATTTTGCCGAACTCAAGAAAGAAATAGCTAAAATATCTCAGGCTGATATGCTGCATCTGGACGTTATGGATGGGCATTTTGTGCCTAATCTAACCTTCGGTCCGAAGATCGTCTCGGCCCTGCGCTCCCATAGTGATCTTATTTTTGATACTCATCTAATGATTAAAAACCCAGAACAATACCTAGAGGATTTTGCCGCAGCTGGCAGCGATATCATAACTTTTCATGTCGAAGCTACTAATCACAGTCACCGCCTGGTGCAGAGGATTAAAGGACTGGGTTTAAAGGCAGGGATATCCATCAACCCAGCTACCAGCCTGGAGAGTCTGCAATATTTACTACCGGAACTGGATTTAATATTATTGATGTCAGTTAATCCTGGTTTTGGTGGCCAAAAATTTATTCCAGTGATGCTAGATAAAATAAAACAATTACGGGAGATTATAAATACTGCTGATAAACAGATAGATTTAGCTGTTGATGGCGGCCTTAAAACTGCCAATCTAACTTCGGTAGTGGAAGCAGGAGCTAATGTGTTAGTAGCTGGTTCTGCTATTTTTGGCAGTGAGAATCCCGAAAAGACTATCAGGGAATTTAGAAATTTAGGTGAAGATGCCTGGCACCAGCAGATGAGCTAAAGAATAACTTTCAGTTAACAAGTAATCATAATCCTGGAGGAATATACTGCTTTTGCTGAGATATTTACTTTACAGCCTTATTCTATTATGATAAACTAATAAAGGAATTGTTACTCAAAGTTTTTTTAAGATTATCGAAAACTAAATAATTTATTAATATTGCTGCTAACGGGGATTGGTGAAATTCCATACCGGTGGTTAAAGTCCACAAGCCTGGTGTCAGGTTGATTTGGTGCAATTCCAAAACCGACAGTTAAAGTCTGGATGGTAGTTGGCCTGTTCCATTTTACCTTCCTCTGCAGGAAGGATTTTTTTATTTACCTTAATTAGGTGGTAAGTCAGAGGAGGAAAGGAGAACTGATAATTTGTTTGCTGAAGCCGATAAAAAATTTATGAAAAGAGCCTTAGAATTAGCCCAAAGGGGTAAGGGTTTTGTCAGCCCCAATCCCTTGGTGGGAGCCGTCATTGTAAATAATGGCAGGATAGTAGGAGAAGGATTTCATGCTAATTATGGAGAGGACCATGCTGAAGTTATAGCTTTAAAGGAGGCCGGGAAAGAGGCAGAGGGAGCCAGGCTTTATGTTAACCTTGAACCCTGCAGCCATCATGGCAAGACCCCACCCTGTTCTCTCAGGGTGATTGAAGCAGGAATTAAAGAGGTTTATATAGCTAATAAAGACCCCAATCCTAAAGTAAACGGTCAGGGGATTACTCTGTTGCGAGAAAGAGGAATTGAAGTTAAGACTGGCTTATTGGCAGAGGAAGGGGAAAGGTTAAATGAAGCTTTTTTCTTAGCCCAGCGGGAAAAGAGAGCTTTTATTAATCTCAAAGCAGCTCAAACTTTAGATGGTTATCTGGCTGCTCCTGGTGGTGATGCCCGCTGGATTACCGGTGAAAAAGCAAGAAAATATGGCCATAAATTACGTCATGAACTTGATGCAGTGATGATTGGTATTGGAACTTTATTAGCTGATAATCCTCGTCTTACAGTCCGAGACTTTCCCATAAAAGCAAACCAACCAGCCCGGATAATTTTAGATAGTTATCTGCAATTTCCCTTAGAAGCTCGTCTGTTATCGGAGGATGGAGGTGGAGACATATATATATTCACCGGCAAAAATCCCCGAGAAAGAAAGAGAGCAAATAGCAATGATTTTTCAACTGCTGATTTCAAAGCCCGTAAAGCTAGATTTAAGGAACTTGATAATGTTGAAATTATTGAAAACCCTATGTCAGCTGAGGGTTTACTTTCTCCAGAAAAGATTGTTAAAAAATTAGCTGAGCTGGGTTTTATCAATATTCTTTTAGAAGGAGGGAGTCGGGTTAATTACTCTTTTCAAAGGGCTGGTTTAATTAACAAATATTATTTTTTCCTGGCTCCAAAACTCATGACAGGGAATAATGGGGTGCCGGTCTTTGCTGGCGATGCTCCTAAAAAAATAAAGGAGTTACCAGAACTCAATATTGTAACTCAAAAGTTTTTAGGTGAAGACTTATTATTAGTGGCATATCCGCAAGATTAAAAAGGAGAATTCATCATGTTTACTGGAATTATTAGAGAGGTGGGGACCTTATCAGCTAAACGTCGACAGGGAGAGAGCTATCAGCTGGATATTAGAGCTGAGAAAGTTTTGGCTAAATCGGGCCCTGGTGACAGCATTGCTGTCAATGGTGTCTGCCTTACGGTGGTAAAAAAGTCTGCCACAGGGTTTACTGCTGACGTAATGTCAGAGACTCTATCTAAAACTAATCTAGGGGATTTAAAGGCAGGCTCAGCGGTAAATCTAGAGCCGGCCCTGGGAGTGGGAGACCTGCTTGATGGACATATGGTTTCCGGGCATATTGATGGAACAGGTATTCTTAAAGAAGTGAAGCAAAAGTCCCGTTCCTGGATAATTAGTATTAGTTATCCCCAGCAACTGGATAAGTACTTGATAACTAAAGGTTCAGTCGCCTTAAATGGTATCAGCTTAACTATTGTTGAAGTTAGTGGTGGCAACCTCAAAGTATCTTTGATACCTGAAACCTGGCGGGAGACTACTTTTTCTAGTCTGAAAATTGGCGACAAAATTAATATAGAAGTCGATATGCTGGGCAAGTATGTGGTAAAAACCACTGAGAAATTTTTGCAAGGGAACCAGGAACAGGGACCTAAAGATAACTCTAGCGGTTTGACTAAAGAACAATTGAGAAGCAAAGGTTTTCTGTAAACTTTTCTAGTTATTTATTTTTTATTGATGATAAGGAGGATATTAATGGATTCTATTGAATCTGCAATTGAGGATATTAAAAAAGGAAAGATGGTTATTGTTGTTGATGATGAAGATAGGGAAAATGAGGGCGATTTGGTCATGGCTGCTGAGAAGGCCACTACTGAAACTATAAATTTCATGATCAAAAAAGCTCGGGGTCTGGTTTGTGTACCTTTAGAAGAGAGCAGGTTAGAGGAGTTGGATATTCCTTTGATGACCAGAGATAATACTGACCCTCACCAGACAGCTTTCACCATTTCTGTGGACCATATCTCAACTTCTACCGGGATTTCCGCCGAAGAGAGAGCTAAAACAATACAGGAACTGGTTAATCCAGCTGCTTCTCCCCAGGATTTTCAAAAGCCAGGTCATATCTTCCCCTTAAAGGCAAAGAAGGGGGGCGTATTGCGGAGAGCAGGACATACTGAGGCCTCAGTGGATTTAGCTAAGCTTGCTGGATTAAAGCCAGCTGGAGTGATCTGTGAAATAATTAAAGATGACGGTAAAATGGCCCGCCTGCCGGATTTAGAAGACTTTGCCGAGCAGTATGACCTCAAGTTGATTTCCATTGCCGATTTAATTAAATATAAAAAGAAACGGGAAAAATTAATCAAGTTGGAGGCCGAGGCAGACCTGCCCACTGAATATGGTGAGTTTACTATAAAAGTTTATTCCACCATGGTTGACAATTTAGAGCATGTAGCTTTAATAAAAGGTGATGTCATAAACGGGGATGATATCTTAACCAGGGTTCATTCAGAATGTTTGACTGGTGATGTTTTGGGCTCTCACCGTTGTGATTGTGGGGATCAGCTCGATACGGCTCTGCAGATGATAGCTGAGGAAGGCAAGGGGGTTTTACTCTATATGCGCCAGGAAGGGCGTGGGATAGGATTGGCCAATAAGATTAAAGCTTACCATCTTCAGGATCAGGGGCTTGATACAGTAGAAGCTAACCTGGCCTTAGGTTTCCCAGCTGATTTAAGGGATTATGGTATAGGGGCTCAGATATTAAGCGATCTGGGTATCAATTCAATTAAGCTTATAACCAACAACCCTAAAAAACTAATCGGTCTAGAGGGTTATGGGCTAGAAGTTACTGAACGAGTCTCTTTAGAGATTGACCCTACCTGCGAAAATGCTAATTATTTACAGACTAAAAAGGATAAACTGGGACATTACCTGCATCAATTAGAAACTCCCAGCAAACAAGAAGTCAAACAGGAGGAAAAAAATAATGACTAAACAGTATGAAGGACATTTACAGGGTGAAGGACTCAAAGTAGGAATTGTGGTTTCTAGATTTAATGATTTTATATCCGGCAAATTATTGGCTGGGGCCAAGGATGCTCTTTTTCGTCATGGAGTTGAAAAAGATGATGTTGAAGTGGCCTGGGTGCCTGGCTCCTTTGAAATTCCTTTAGTTGCTAAAAAAATGGCCAATAGTGGCAAATATGATGGTGTTATCTGTCTGGGGGCAGTTATTAGAGGAGAGACTCCGCATTTTGATTATGTATGTGCTGAGGTTTCTAAAGGAGTAGCCAAGATTGGTCTGGAAACAGAAAAGCCGGTGATGTTTGGTGTTATCACCACCGACACTATTGAACAGGCTATTGAGAGGGCTGGCACTAAAGCCGGCAATAAAGGATTTGATGCTGCTCTGGGACTGTTGGAGATGGCTAATCTACTGCAGGAATTTTAAATAAGCTTATGGTCCCAAAAAAATCAGCCTGCATTGTTTTAAATGGCAAGATAGAAAAAGAGGAATTGCCCTTCTATCAGCATGAAATAAAAACCTCTCAGGTGTCTATAGCGGCCAATGGTGGTTCAAAACTTTTTCAACTATTAGATATGGAGATGGATTATTTGATTGGTGATCAGGATTCTATGACGGAAGAAGAAGTTGACTTTTGGTCAGCCAAAGAGGTTAAGATCAAGAAATATCCAGTGGCTAAAGATGAGACGGATTTAGAACTTTGCCTTGATCATTGTGCTGCTTTAGAAATAACTGAGGTTAAAATTCTGGCCGGGCTAGGAGGCAGAATAGACCAGCAATTAGCTAATATTTATCTACTGGAATATGCCAGGGAACTTGATATAAAGGCGAAAATAGTCTCTCCGGGACTTGAAGTCGGCTTGATAATTAATTCTCTAAAACTTATTGATAGGCAGGGTGCCAGGCTTTCTTTATTGAGTTTAACGGAAGAGGTTTCTGGTTTAAAGATACTTGGCTGTCAATATAATGTTGCAGATTTTACTTTAAAGCGCTATAAAACCCGGGGTATCAGCAACATCATCCAGGAAAAAACGGCTATGATTTCAGTTGAAGAAGGAATACTACTTTATGTTGTAGAAGAAAAGAATCACTTAGATTAGAAAAAGTAGTTTTTTATAACGATTTTTATCAGGGGGAATATTAATGGATATTTATGAAGAGGCTTTAAAAATGCACCGCCAGCATCAGGGTAAGATATCAGTGGAAAGCAAGGTTGATATTAAGGATAGTAAGGATTTGAGTCTGGCTTACTCTCCCGGGGTAGCAGAGCCCTGCCGAGAAATTGCCAGTGACAAGGATAAAAGCTATGAGTATACCGCCCGCGGTAATCTGGTGGCAGTGGTGTCGTCAGGAACTGCTGTCTTAGGCCTGGGAAATATTGGCCCGGAGGCAGCTTTACCAGTTATGGAGGGTAAGGCTGTTTTGTTTAAGAAGTTTGCCGGGGTAGATGCTTTTCCCCTATGTGTGAAGAGCACTGATCCTGATGAAATAGTGAACTTTGTTAAAATGTTGGAGCCCACCTTTGCTGGTATTAATTTAGAGGACATTGCTGCCCCTGATTGCTTTTATATTGAAGAGAGGTTAAAACAAGAGACCGAGATGGCTATTTTTCATGACGATCAGCATGGTACTGCGATTGTAGCCTATGCTGGCCTGCTCAATGCTTTGAAAATAGTGAGCAAAAAATTAAATAATTGTCAGCTGGTAGTTAATGGAGCTGGAGCTTCAGCTACTGCAACAGTTAAACTATTAATCCAGGCTGGCCTTAAAGAAGAAAATATTATTATCTGTGATAGCCTAGGTATAATCCATGAAGATCGCCAGGGTGGGCTTACAGAAGCTAAAAAAGAGTTAGCTCAGCTCTCTAATCCCAATAATATCGATGGGAATTTAGCTGCAGCTGTTCAGGGGGCTGATATCTTTTTAGGACTTTCGGTGGGAGAAGTTTTAAAACCTGAAATGGTAGAAAGCATGGCTAAAGATCCAGTTATTTTTGCCCTGGCTAATCCAACTCCGGAGATTGACCCGGAACTGGCCTTTCAGGCTGGAGCAAAAATAGTGGCCACCGGTCGTTCAGATTACCCCAATCAGATTAACAATGTGTTGGCCTTTCCCGGGGTATTGAAGGGAGCACTTTTAGTTAGAGCAAAAGAAATTAACGAAGAGATGAAATTGGCAGCTGCTCGAGCTATTGCTGGATTTATTGAGGAGATAAAACCAGAAAAAATTGTTCCAGACCCCTTTAAACCCGGGGTAGCTGGGGAAGTAGCCTTAGCTACAGCAGAGGCTGCTTTGGAGACAGGGGTGGCTAGAATACAGTTGACTAGAGATAAAATGCTAGAAATATTAGAGGAAGACACCTTTTAGACTGTTTTTAATCTTACCTTGGGTCGACGAGATAATTCTCGATAAGGTAATAAGCCAAAAGAGCTCCGACATAACCACCTATAAATGATATGATAGTCATGAGGAAAAAAGGAATAATTAAATCGGTGCTTTCAAAACCGTAGCCTCCTGCTAGATAGTATGTTAATAAAAGAGAATTTAAAGTGCCGAATAAGCTAAAGGAGCCGGTGACTATTCTAAGCTGCCAGCTTTTATAATCTTTCAAGACTAACCAGCTTAGTAATTCAGTTAAAAGACCGGCAGAAATTATAGCAACGCCCATGAGTAATGATATTAGGGACATTATTCCAGCTAAAACAAAAGTCACTGCAAAGATAACGCCTTTTCTTTTAATTTTATAAAGAGGAAAGTAAAGCATAAAACTTGAAAAAACAGTAACTCCAACAAATTTTGAACCAGGAAAAGGCAGAAGATTAGCTGTTAAATAAAAAAACCAGCCTAAGATAAAAGTTAAAGCAACTGTTATGGCTATTACAGTCATATCCTTGATTTTAAATTTCATTAATTTCCTCCCGAAAACTTGTTAAGTTAATATTAATATATGTCAGCCTTAAATGCAATTTAGTGAGAAATATATCAATTTCAATTAACTGAGAAGAATATTTGAGAAAATCAATCAATTTTGCTTGTAAAAATATAACAAATGTGATAAATTAAAATTTACAAACAATAATTTGTAAGGGACAGGTCTTTAAAAGGTGAGACAGTTTTTTTAATTTAATTTTCTATTAATGTCATGGGAGGAATTTTAATGAGCAAAGAAAGAAAATGTCCGGTGACAGGAGCTACCAGTAAAGGAACGGAAAATCTTGATTGGTGGCCAGACAAGTTGCAGCTGGAAATCTTACATCAACACACTGATAAATCAAATCCTATGGACTCTGACTTTGATTATAAAGAAGAATTTAAAAAATTGGATTTAGAGGCAGTTAAAGAAGACCTTCATGAATTAATGACTGACTCCAAAGAGTGGTGGCCAGCTGACTGGGGTCATTACGGCGGGTTATTTATCCGAATGGCCTGGCATAGTGCTGGCACTTATCGTCTATTTGATGGCCGTGGTGGTGGCTCAACCGGTAATCAGCGTCTGGCACCACTTAATAGCTGGCCGGATAATATAAATTTGGATAAAGCCAGGAGACTCCTATGGCCTATTAAAAAGAAATATGGCAGAAAATTATCCTGGGGGGACCTGATGATACTGGCCGGTAATTGTGCCTTAGAATCAATGGGTTTTGAACCTCTTGGTTTTGGTGGAGGACGAGAGGATGTCTGGGAGCCGGAAAAAGATATTTACTGGGGAAAAGAACAGGAATGGCTTGGCAATGAAAGATATCAAGGTGGTAGAGATTTGGAAGAACCTCTAGCTGCAACCCAGATGGGATTGATTTATGTTAATCCTGAAGGACCAAAGGGTGAGCCTGATCCTGAAGCTTCAGGAAAAGCAGTCCGAGAAACCTTTGCTCGAATGGGTATGAATGATGAAGAGACAGTGGCATTAATTGCTGGAGGCCATACCTTTGGCAAGTGTCATGGGGCCGGAGATCCTTCCTATGTAGGTCCAGAACCAGAAGCTGCCCCCATAGAAGAACAGGGTCTGGGCTGGATTAGTGAATATAAATCTGGCAAAGCCGAGCATACAATATCAAGTGGTATAGAGGGAGCCTGGACACCAGAGCCAACTAAATGGGATAATGATTATTTGAAAATGATATTTGAGTATGAATGGGAGTTAGTGGAAAGTCCTGCTGGGGCCAAGCAATGGCTGGCCAAAGATGTTAAAGATGAGCATCTGGTTCCAGATGCCCATAATCCAGAAAAAAAATTAAGGCCGATGATGACCACAGCAGACCTCTCCTTAAAATTTGATCCTGTGTTAGAGCCCATAGCTCGCAGATTTTATGAAAATCCCGAAGAATTACCTGAGGCCTTTGCTAAAGCGTGGTTTAAATTGACTCATCGCGATATGGGACCTAAATCAAGATATTTAGGTGACGAAGTGCCTGAAGAAGATTTTGTCTGGCAGGATCCCCTTCCTGAAGTGGATCATCCTCTAGTCGATGAAAAAGATATAGAGAAACTTAAAGATGAGATTTTAGCGACAGAACTGTCGATAGCCGAGTTTGTTAAGACAGCCTGGGCTTCAGCTTCAACCTATAGAAATTCAGATAAAAGAGGCGGAGCCAATGGAGCTAGAATCAGACTTAAACCCCAAAAAGATTGGGAGGTAAACGAGCCAGCAAAATTAGAGAAAGTCTTGCATGTTCTAAAAAGAATTAAAAAAGAATTTGCTGAGTCTGGTCCCAAGGCCCGTGAAATATCAATGGCAGATCTAATAATTTTAGGTGGAGCAGCGGCTATAGAGGAAGCTGCCGCAAAAGCAGGCTATGAAGTAAAGGTACCCTTTACTCCAGGGAGAGTAGATGCCTCTCAAGAACAGACAGAGGAAGATTTTTATTCTTTCATTGAGCCTGAAGCTGATGGTTTTCGTAATTACACTAAAGATAAGTTTACTATTCCTCCAGAAAGAATGTTAGTTGATAAAGCTCAATTGTTAACGCTCACTGCTCCAGAGATGACAGTATTAATAGGTGGCTTAAGAGTTTTAGGAGCAAACTATAATAACTCCCAGCACGGTGTTTTTACTGAAGATACTGGTCAACTGAGCAACGACTTTTTCGTGAACCTGCTTGATATGTCTACTACCTGGGAACCTTCTGATGATGACCAGGATATTTATGAAGGTAGAGATAGGGAAACTGGAGAGCTTAAATGGACAGGAACGAGAGTAGATTTGATTTTTGGTTCTGATTCTCGTCTCCGGGCTATAGCCGAAGTATATGGTAGTGAAGATGGAGAAGAGAAATTTATCAGTGACTTTATCTCTGCCTGGAATAAAGTGATGAAGGCTGATAGGTTTGATTTAACAGACTAAACTTTTATTGGAGATAAATATTAATTAGCTGATAATTGAGAACTAGAAAAACAAAACTAAATAGAAGGCAATCAGGTGCCCCCGGTTACGGCCGGGGGAGAATAGGGAATCAGGTGCAAAACCTGAACGGGCCCGCCACTGTAACCAGCTCTGTCTGGATTATTTAAGCCACTTAAATACACAATATATTTAGGGAAGGCGAGTTAATATAGTTTATAGCTGGAAGTCAGGAGACCTGCCTGATTGTTTAACCTACAATTTCCCGTTGGCAGGAAAAAGTAGGTAAACCGATTAGATTTATTCCTGAAACAGGATTTTTCTTTAAAATTCTGGACTGGAATCTCAATTATTCTTAAGAGGTTTACTATTACTCAACCCTGTCTGGGTTGAGTTTTAGTATTTAGGAGGACATTATATTACTATGGAAAAATTAACCGGTATAGTTAAATCCAATAGCAAAAGTTTATCCAGAATTCTTGTCTTTTTATTGTTAGCAGTTACTTCATATTTTATACTAACCGGCAGGGGTTTTGATTTAATAACTTTTCAAAATAATATCCAGCGTTTGCAGTATTTCGGGCAAAATTATTTGCTTTTTACTATAATGATATATTTAATAATACGGTACATTTTTGCTGTTGTCTCAATTCCAGGAACTGGAGTATTGACGATAGTTGGTGGAGCTATATTTAATTTTTGGCTGGCTTTACTGCTGGTTTCACTGTCAGTGAGCCTCGGTGTGTTAACAGTTTTTTTGCTCAGCAGGCATGCCTTTAGAAATTTGATTAAAGAGAAATTATCACATCATTTTCAGGCAATGGAACAATTGCTGGAGAGATATGGACCATCGCTTTTATTTTTGTTGAGAATTTGCGAATTATTTCCTTCTTTTGTTATCAATTCTTTTTTTGCTCTAACCCCAATTAAAACCTTTACTTATTTCTGGATTAGTTTTATAGGACATTTACCTGGTATTATTGTCTTTGTAAATGCCGGTAGTCGCATAAATGAAATTGAGCAAGTAGGTGACCTACTGCAGCCCTCTATATTTTTATCCTTATCTGCCTTAGCTTTACTCCCTCTATTGACCAAAGTTATTTACAATAAAATTTTATCCCGGCCAATAAAAATTTAGAAAATAATATTATGACTGCAACTAAATCTTTAGCCAAAATATTACAATAGCGGTGTTATTATTTTGAAATTATGTTATAATGAAATTAGATTTAAGCATTTAATTTTTTATGATATGGGGGGAGATTTGTGAAAAAATATCAAGACTTTGCCACTCGGGCAATTCACAGTGATGAAGGACATAAGAATGAACTGGGGGCATTAAGGACACCTATTTACCAGAGTTCTACTTTTGTTTTCGATAATGTACAGCAGGGAGCTAACAGATTTGCTGGAGAAGAAGAGGGCTATATTTATACCAGATTGGGGAACCCTACTCAGGCTGATTTAGAAAAACAGATAGCCGACTTAGAAGGAGGGGAAGCAGCAATAGCTACAGCTTCAGGCATGGCAGCGACTTCAGCAGCAGTCCTGCAGTTTTTAAGTGCTGGAGACCACTTAATTGCCTCAGACACTCTTTATGGCTGCACTCATTCCTTTTTTGAAGAGATGCTTCCACGCTGGAACATAGAAGTTAGTTTTGTTGATATGACTGACTTGAACAATGTAAGAAAAGCTGCTCAGAATAGTACTAAAGTAATATTTGCTGAAACACCGGCTAATCCTACCCTGGATTTGGTTGATATTGCTGAGCTTGCTAAAATATCTGATGATATATCCAGTAGATTAATCATAGATAATACTTTTATGACTCCTTATCTCCAACGCCCCCTGGAAATGGGAGCTGATATAGTCATCCACTCAGCAACTAAATATATTGGTGGTCATGGTGATACTATAGCTGGATTGATAATTGGTTCAGAAGAAGATATTATTGAAATCAGGGAGTCCACTATTAAAGATATCGGTGGTATTATAGCTCCTTTTAACGCCTTTTTACTGTTAAGAGGAATCAAAACACTCTGTATTCGAATGGATCGCATCTGTAAGAACACTCGTAAGGTTGCAGAATATTTGAATGCTCATCCTCGAGTAATAGAAGTTTATTACCCGGGTCTTACCAGTCATCCTCAACATGAGTTAGCCAAAAGGCAGATGGAGGATTTTGGTGGTATTATTGCCTTTGAATTGGAAGGAGGTTTTACAGCCGGTAGAAATTTAATGAATGAGGTTGAACTTTGCGTTTTAGCTGTAAGTTTAGGTGATGTCGATACTCTAATTCAACATCCTGCTTCCATGACTCATTATGTTGTGCCGGAAGAAGAGAGATTAGAAGCTGGAATAACTGATAGTTTGGTCAGAATATCGGTGGGTTTAGAATCTGTTGATGATATTATTGCTGATCTTGATCAGGCTTTAGAAGCCTGTCATTAATATTTTTATAATAAATACCACAGAAATATCCGCAACAAAATTTAAAGGCAGGGATTAAATATATATGGCTAGTTTTTTGCAAAATAGACAGGTAAACAGGAGAGAATTAGAGATAGATGGTGTGCCAGCAAATGAGTTTAAGCCCAGGAAAAATGAGGTAAAGGGAGGAGTAATATTTTATCATGGCTGGTCTTCCAATAAGGAAAATCAAACTTTTCGAGCCAGCACAATAGCCAGTTTTGGTTTTCGGGTCCTGGTTCCTGATGCTATTAACCACGGTTCTCGAGGTGAGATTGATTATGATACAGAGGAATCTTTACGACAAAACTTTTTTCCTACAGTGATCCAATCAGTATTGGAGGCTAATTCTTTATTAAACTATTTGAGAGAAAAAATTAACGGGGGTTTTTTAGCAGTTGCTGGACATTCTATGGGTGGATTCACGGCAGGAGGGGTTTTTGTCCACTATCCCAAAATTGCCACTCAGATTAACGTTAATGGTTCCTGTGCCTGGCTGGAAACTAGAAATCTACTAGTTGATAAACCAGGTAGTTTTGCTGATAAAGTTAATATTCAGGGTATTGATTATGAACTCAAAAAATTTGACCCTTACTATAATTTGGATAACCTGGATGAAAGACCATTACTTCTCCTGCATGGAGAACAGGACACCTCAGTTCCTTTAGCAGGGCAGAAAATCTTTTATCAGGCGGCCTTAAGTCGTTACCAGAATCACCCAGGTAGATTAAATTTAATTACTTATGATAACTTAAACCATTACTATACTACCGGCATGTTGGCTGAAACTATCGAATGGTTATTTAAAGTTTACCAGAATAGAAAGTAACAGAGTAAAATTTAATTGAAAAGACCAGTATTTAAGGAAAACTGAACATTCAGCAATAAAACCTCCGCAATTGATTTATATGCGGAGGTTTTATCTATGAAAATAATATGACTGAGATACTGCCAAAATCTAACTCTAAAATGACTGATAGCTTTCAATTTTATGTTATAATTTTTATGATTATTATGTAAAATCATTTTTTAATAGGGCTAGGTGGTAGATATGTATGATGATACTAAAAATATATATATTTATACTCTGGGCAGGTTTTCTGTGAAAGACGGAAATAGCGAACTTATCTCAACTCAACAGAGATCTAGCAAGAGATGGCTTCTTTTTCAGCTTCTTTTTACCTATAGAAATGATAGTATTCCCGTGGAGAAGATATATGACTATGTTGAACTAAATGAAAGTGTTAATCCGCCAGAAGCTTTAAAGATTTTAGTATATTATCTAAGGCAAAACTTAAATAACACCAATCCTGATAAGAACGTTATACCAGGAAAGTTTGTTATCTGTGAGAAGGGCCAGTATTATTTTAATATTGAGTCAGAGTATTGGTTTGATGGGGATGAGTTTGAGCTTTTGTTTAATAAAGCAAACTCAGTGATTAATTCTAACCCTGATAATGCTCTGCGACTTTTTAAAAAGGCCCTTAACTTTTATCAGGGAGAGTATCTTATGGAGGTTGGAGCTAAAGCCTGGGTATTACCCACCAGGAATTACTATCGAAGAATGTATTTAACAGCCATAATAAAAACCTGTAAATTACTTGTGGCCAGGGATGATTATCAATCTGCCATAGAATTATGTATGGATGGCTTAAAAACTAATCCCTTTGAAGAAAATTTACATGAGATAATTATTAATTCTTTCCTTAAAAGCAACCAGACGAATCTGGCCAGAATTCACTGTGAAGATATTGTTTCACTTTATAAAGAAAATGATCTTCATCTACCAACTAAGTTACAAAAATTATATACTATGTTATGCAGTAAAAAGACTGGCTTAAACCCAATAATTGAGTTGACTAAAATTCCTTTTATGTCAGAGGTTGAAGGCGCATTAGTATGTAATATTGATATTTTTAAATTCATCTATAAATTTGAAAAAGCCAAAAAAGAAAGAAAGAGGGGAGTTCCATTTTTAGTATATTTTAAATTACCAGCTAGAATTTTAACGCAGGATAATATTGAAATGCAAATTCATGAACTAGAAAATATTTTTAAAGCTAAATTGAGAAAGAGTGATCTTTTTTGTCCCTGGAATAAATTTGATTATGTTTTGTTATTAAATAGCGAAAATCATAATTCAGTAGAAATTGTCATTGAAAGATTAAAAAAATCTCTTGCAAAAGAGCTTGATATTTCTCAGGAAGATATTGAGATTAGGATTGCTGAATAAATTGTTTGGAAAATAGATTATGACTGCAAAGAAATCTGCAATAGTTTTTTGGAAATAACTTGACTAATTTAGAGTAACTAAAATAAGGATAAATGTCCTGAATATAATATTAGCAAATTGACCTGGAATAACTGCCTCGGCAGTTTTTTTCAGGTCTTTTTTTTATTTAAATTTTTATTTATAACTTAGAATTAACCTGGTTTCACCCAAATATAATTTAATTAAAACCTTTATCTATCCCTGATAAACCATGTAATGACTGCAATCTTAAGGAGTTAGTATTATAATTTAGTTATAA
>PWEJ01000131.1 GCA_003553485.1 Halanaerobiaceae bacterium
AATACTGGCGTTTTGATTTGGTAGATAACGGGACTTCTTTAGAAGTTTTGGCTCAACAAGGTGATTGGCAACTGGTTAAACTTTCTGACGGCAGGACTGGATGGGGGCATGGAGGATACACCACAGGTTCTCCTGATGGGAGCCTATCTTTGAAAGGTATAGGTAAAGTTGAAGTTACGGCTTCTAGTTTAAATATTCGCTTAGGTCCGAGCACCGGTTATACCGCCTTCGATCAGCTACCTCAAGGAACTCAAGCTACTATTTTAGCAGAAAATAATGGATGGCTTCTTTTAAGAATGAATTACCATTCAACTGGGTGGGTTTATTCTAGGTATACCAGAACTCTAAATGAACCAGAAGAAAACGAACCAAAAAGAGAAGTAACTGTTACTGCCTCTTCTGGATTAAATGTGCGCACCGGTCCAGGAATTTCCAATAGAGTAGTTACTGTAGCCGCTTCTGGAAGTACCCTCATGGTTACCGGTGAAGAGGGTCAGTGGTTAAGAGTTCTATATGACGGTGAAAACTCTGGATGGGTCCATGGAGATTATACTGCTCCAACTTCATCATTGCCTTCCAGGGGAGAAAGAAATCAATTGTTGGCGGGAAGGACCATAGTAATAGATCCAGGTCATGGAGGAAGGGATCCCGGAGCAGTAGGAGTGACGGGACTTCAAGAAAAGGTTGTTAATATGGAGACATCCCAGAAGGTTGCCTCTTACTTAAGATCCCATGGTGCGCGTGTAGTGCTTACTCGTTCTTCTGACTATTTTGTTTCTCTGGCGCAGAGAGTGAACATCGCCCACAATTCTGGGGCGGATATCTTTGTTAGCATTCATGCTAATGCTCACCCTAATCCCGGGATATCAGGTACTGAAACATACTATAATAGTGCTTATCAGAGTTGGAACAGTAGAAATCTAGCCAATTTGGTGCAGCAAGAGTTGGTAGGCCACTCTGGACTACGTAATATCGGGGTCAAACACGCTAACTTCTATGTAATTAGAAATACCCGGATACCTTCTATTTTAGTAGAGCTGGCTTTTTTGTCCAACTGGCACGATGAGTCTTTGTTGAGGCGAGATTCCTTTTTGGATGGACAAGCTCAAGCGATAACCTGGGGTATAATTAATTACTTCAATTAAACAAAGAATAACAACAAAAACAAAAATAACAGGTAACCATAAAATAAAAACCGGTATTGTATCAAACACGATACTATAGTAGAATAAACAGCACAAGCAAAGCAGGTCCCCTGCTTGTGCTGTTTTCATTTGTTCATAAGCACTATTCTACGGTTCTTGCTCCTATTGACAAAGTGAAATTAATATCATATTATTAGCTTGAAAATCTGTGGCAAGTCAATTTATTGTGCCAAAATTCAAAATAATGCAACATCAAACACCAAGCAATGCTTTTATTGTATTTTTGTTGTAGCTTATGAACATGGATTCCTAAGGGCAGGTGATGCGATAAGGATCATCTATTTTTGGTACTAGGAGTTGTTCAATACTTATAGTTTGCCGGGAAGTCAAAACACTAAAAACACTAAGGCGTATAAGTTGGGAGAAGAATGGAGGGAGAATATGAAGGACAGAATTAAAGAAATATTATCTTCTTTTGAAGAAGGTAAAAGAAATGAACTTATCCCCATGCTTCAAGCAGTACAGGATGAATATGGTTACCTTCCTGAAGAATCTTTTGAAGAAATTGCCTCTCATGCAGGAATCCCCACTAGTAAAGTTTATGGGACGGCAACTTTTTATTCCCAGTTCTATTTTTCGCCTCGAGGAGATTACGAAATTAAAGTATGCCTGGGGACAGCTTGCCACGTAAGAGGGGCCATGCAGATTATGGATGCTTTCGAAAGGGAATTGGATATTTGTTGTGGAGAAACTACCTCCGATCAGAGATTTAGTTTGGAGCGGGTTAATTGTGTCGGTTCTTGCGCTCTGGCTCCTGTAGTGATGATTGAGGACGATGTTTATGGCAGAGTGGAAGCCAAGAAGGCAAAGGAGGTCCTGGAAAAAAGTGCGTCAAAAGTTTGATTCTATAGAAAAAGAAGCCAGAAAATCCTGGGAAGAGTTGCAGAATAGTGGAATTCCCCAGATCTTAGTAGGAGCCGCAACTTGCGGTAACGCAACTGGATCCCAAGATGTAATAAAAACCATCCAAGACAAATTAAACGAGAAAAACATTAAGGCTGAGGTCAAGGAAGTAGGCTGTATCGGATTGTGCTACGCCGAAGTCTTGGTGGACATAATAAAACCTGGTGCGCCTCGCATATGTTACTGTAGCATGACACCGGATAAAGTTAGCGAGTTGATAGAAAGTTATTTAGTAAATAATGATCCCAGGCCAGACTTGGCCCTGGGTTTTTTTGGAGAAGATGGGCCTTCTGAGATACCCAGGATATCAGAATTACCGGTATTTCAGAATCAAACAAGGGTCATCTTAAAGAATTGTGGCAACGTAGACCCGGAAAATATTGATGAATATATTGCAAATGATGGCTACAAAGGCTTGCTAAAGTCATTAGAAGGTGAACCTGAAGACATAATTGAAGAAATAACCAACTCCGGGCTGAGAGGAAGAGGAGGCGCCGGATTCCCTGCAGGTAAAAAATGGGGTTCCTGTCTTCAAGCGCAAGCAGATCAGAAATACGTTATCTGTAACGCTGATGAAGGAGATCCGGGTGCCTTTATGGATCGTTCTGTTTTAGAAGGTGATCCCCACTCAGTGATTGAGGGTATGACCATTGCGGGATACGCAATAGGCTCTTCAAAAGGATATTTTTATGTTAGAGCGGAGTATCCTTTGGCGATTACTCGCCTCAGGAAAGCTATTGCTCAAGCAAAAGAAAAGAACCTTTTAGGAGAAAACATTTTAGGAAGTGGTTTCGATTTTGATTTAGAAATATTTCAAGGAGCAGGAGCCTTCGTTTGCGGGGAATCCACCGCACTGGTTATGTCTATCGAAGGGAACCGTGGGATGCCGAAGCCTTTACCACGACCCAGGACTACCGAGGCTGGTCTATGGGGAAAACCAACTCTTTTAAACAACGTTAAAACTTTCTCAGTGGTTCCCCAGATCATGAATAAAGGTGCTGAATGGTTTGGTAGTATAGGCACTGAAGGTAGTAAGGGTTCAGCAGTTTTTGCCCTTACCGGCAAAATTAACAACAGTGGTCTTATAGAAGTACCCATGGGCATTGAATTGGGCAAAATTGTCCGTGAAATAAGCGGTGGAATTTTGGGCGACAAAGAGTTTAAGGCGGTACAGACGGGAGGACCTTCCGGAGGCTGCCTTCCGGAAGAAAAGCTGGATTTGCAGGTGGATTTTGATACTCTGGAAGCAGCCGGTTCCATGATGGGCTCCGGAGGCATGGTTATTATGGATAAAGACACCTGTATGGTAGATGTGGCAAGGTATTTTCTGGATTTTACTTTTGAAG
>PWEJ01000082.1 GCA_003553485.1 Halanaerobiaceae bacterium
AAAAAAATAAAAACCTTCCACCCGAAATAACAGTGGAAGGTAATAAATCAACATAAATATACCTTCGGCAGCTCGACAACCATACTCAATTGAAAAAGAGTTTAGGCTCGACAGCTTTGCGCCATGTCTCTTTCGAGACACTTGCCATTTCGGGTAAAATTTAGAACTTTAGTATTATTTACATAATTATTATAGCACTATTTTACTTTTTTTGCAACCATATTTTGTGATTTATTTCTTTACAGGCAATAAAAATTTTGAAAATAAATAACATTATTTAAAGGAATATATAAAAAAATGTAGAATATAATACTTATAAAAATATAGTTTGATTGAGGTGAGTTAAATATTATCTTTAAAACCCGATTTTAAAATTAGCCAGCACAGATACGAAGCTTTCTGGGAGCAAGAGTTAATTGATAGACCTCCAATCTGTATAACAATACCTGTTGAAAACCCTAAACCTCTATCAGAAAAACAATATAAAAGTTTTAGAGATAAATGGCTTGACATTGACCACAGGGTAGAAAGAATTTCAATAGCAATGGAAAATAAAAAGTATTTAGCCGATGCTCTGCCTGTAACCTGGCCAAATATGGGTCCAGAGATATTTAGTGTCTGGTGTGGTTGTGGGATTGAATTTCAGGAAACTACCACCTGGACTATTCCCTGTATAAAAGACTGGGAAAAGGATTTTGCTAAAGCAAAATTTTCCCCTGAACATGAACTTTTTCTAAAAACCAGAGAGTTTACTGAAAAATTGATTGCCCGTGGAAAGGGCAAATTTATTGTAGGTTTAACGGACTTAAATCCCGGTGCTGATCATATAGCAGCTTTACGAGATACAGAAAATTTAGCGTTAGATTTAATTGAAAATACCGCTTATGTCAAGAAGAAACTAGCCGAATCATACCAGGAATTCTTCAAAGCCTATGATATTTTTTATGAACTAATAAAAGAGGCTGAGATGCCTATTTCCGGCTGGACTCCCCTTATCAGTCAAAATCGCTTTAATGTTGTACAATGTGATTTTTCAGCTCTGATCAGCAATGATATGTTTGAAGAGATATTTTTGCCTGGTCTCATAGCAGAATGCGAGTATTTTTCTCGAACCATTTATCATTTAGATGGACCTGATGCTTTAAGGCATTTGGATTCAATTTTATCCATAAGTGCCCTTGATGCAGTGCAATTTGTTCCAGGTGCCGGCAATGAAGGTTTTGCCAGATGGGTAGAGGTATATCAAAAAATTCAGCAGGCAGGGAAAAGTCTCCAGATGAATTCCATCAGCTTAGATGAATTATCACTTGTCTTTGAATCTTTAGAGCCAGCAGGAGTCTGGTTTAATAATATTGGGGGGGGAATGAAAAATTTCGATTCAGAAATAACCAGTGAAGATATTGCTGAAGAAGTAATAGCTCGGATAGCAAATTGGCAATAATTCAATTAAATATGTTGATTTCCGGGTGTAATAGCACCAAAATAAATATATATCAAAAATAGGAGGTATCATCGTGAAGAAAATACTACCATTATTTATTGTCCTGGCTTTAGTTTTATCCTTTGGAGTTGGCAATCTTCAAGCTGAACAAATTGAATTGGCCATAGCCAGTGGGGCAGTTGGAGCTGAATTGGCAACTGTAGAAAGAGCTGCTGAAATGTTTATGGAAGAGCATCCTGACATTAGAGTGGTTGTAAGAGATACTCCAGACTCTGCTGATGAGAGATTGAGTTTGTTCCTACAGCTATTTGAAGCTCGTAGTTCAGAGATTGATGTCTTCCAGATCGACGTTATCTGGCCCGGTATTTTAGAGGATCATTTAATTGATCTCTATGAATATGGGGCAGAGGAGTATGTGGCCGGTCACTTTGAACGGATTGTAGAGAACAACACTACTGCTGATGGCCGCCTGGTGGCCATGCCCTGGTTTTCCGATGCCGGTCTGCTTTATTATCGGCAGGATTTATTAGATGAATATGGTTTAGAAGTTCCTACCACCTGGTCTGAATTAGAAGAATACGCTGGAATAATTATGGATGGAGAAAGAGAAAATAATCCTGACTTTGAAGGTTTTGTCTGGCAGGGTAATGCTTATGAAGGTTTAACCTGTAATGTATTAGAATGGTTTGCTTCTAATCAGGGAGGAACTATTATCTCTCCAGAAGGAGTTATCACAGTTAATAATGAGAGAAACCATGAAATATTGGCTAAGGCAGCTGGCTGGGTTGGAGATATTACTCCCTCAGGTGTAACAGCTATGATGGAAGAGGATGCCAGGGCGATCTGGCATGATGGTAATGCTGCTTTTATGAGAAACTGGCCCTATGCTTTTAGCACTACCATGGATACCGATGCCTTTGCCCCTGAAGACTTTGGCGTAGCTCCTTTACCTGCAGGAGAAGACGGCGAACCTGCCGGCACCTTGGGAGGCTGGAATTTAGGCGTCAGTCGTTATAGTGACCATCCAGAGGAAGCAGCTAAACTGGCCATCTTTATGGCTTCAGAAGAAGTACAAAAAATGAGAGCAATAGATGCCTCCCTTAACCCTACCATTGAAGCATTGTACGAAGATGAAGAAATTTTAGAAGCCAGTCCTTTATTTGGTGACCTCTATGATGTCTTTATTAATGCTGTACCCCGGCCTTCAACAATAACTGGTGCCGATTATTCTGCAGTTTCCAATATTGTCTATTCAGAAGTTCATGCTGTGCTCACTGGAGAACAGGATGCTCTAAGTGCCCTTGAGTATATGGAATTAGAATTACAGGATTTAACTGGATTTGAGCTTGGCCAACCTTAGGCCTTTAGTTTAAATCTTTAAAAAAAAACTAAAATATTTTAATAATCCAGTAGGAGGAGGTTAATCCCACTTCCTACTGGATTTTTTAATGGAGTTGTGATAAATTCAAGCTTATAGATAATTATTTTCTTGCAAAAATAATCTACCTTCTTCAGTTGTAGTATTTCCCTTTCTCCCTTTATTGATATTAATATAATTATCTTTGGCAAGTGCTTTTATAATATTTCTTAAATTATTCTCTGATATATAAAAATATGATTCTTTAAAGACTTTATGTAGAGACCTTCTGCCAGTATCCTGGCTCTCTTTTTCCAGTGTATAAATTAACTTTAAAACTATATTCTGTTTGATTTTTTTAGTGAAATTATCTTCGTTTTTTAAATAATCAGGTAAATTCTCCAGTTTTAATTCGCTTTCAGAGAGGGTTATCATATTTTTTAAGACATTTTTTAATTCCCGAATATTTCCTGGCCAATGATAATAATCACAAAAGGAAACAAAACCCTGCTTTATATCTCTATTATCATTCCATTTTTTAAGAAAATAATCTATTAAAATAGGAATATCTTCTCTTCTTTCTTTTAATGAAGGAATATGAAATTGAAAAACATTTAAGCGGAAATATAGATCTTTTCTAAATTCTCC
>PWEJ01000154.1 GCA_003553485.1 Halanaerobiaceae bacterium
ACTTCACTATCAGGGCAATTACCAGTCCCGACAATCCTGGCTGGATGGCCGGTTACCTTCAAATAGGGAGGAACATCTTTGCTGACCTTACTGTGGTCAACTACCACAGCTCCTGAGCCTATCATCACCTTTTGATGGACTCCTACAGCATTGCCCAGGCTGCTATTGTTGCCAATCTCCACCAGGCCGGCTATTTGAGTCAGGGTGCCAACTTCTACCCCATCACCCAGTCGACAATCATGGGCCACATGGCTTAAAGCACCCAGGGTAACTCCGCGTCCCAGACGGGTTATGCCCTTTTCAGCTGTACCGCGATTAATTGTGGAACGCTCACCAATATTGCAGTTGCCTCCGATTACCAGAGTAGTTTCTTCGCCATCATATCTGCGGTGCTGGGGAGGAAAACCCAGCAGAGCTCCAGTGGCAACCCTGGTCCCGGGCCCCAGGGTGGTTTTCCCTTTGATTTCCACTTCATCACCTATTTTACAACCCTCTTTAATTTTAACCTGAGGTCCGATTATTACCCTGTGACCCAGAGTAACATCGGCGGCAATTTCTGCTTCGGGAGAGATATGACTGGTTTCCTGATTACTATCACTGGTATCTATATTGTTTTTTGCAATATTATCATCTGCAATGTTATTAGAAATATTATCAGAAAAATCTTCACTGGTGGTCATAATTAAGAAAACTCCCCTCTATATACCCCTTAACCCACATCTCAATATCCTGTCCTGCCTGTAATTCAACAATGGCGAGGTCTTTTTCGGTTAAATTTGATAATTTTTTCTTCTATTACATAATCGAATGTATTATATCATAATTTAAAGGTCAAGGTCAAAGCCTAAATAAAAAGCTTCTGAAACGGCTTCGTAATTCAAACTGTAACTATAGCAGTCCAGCTCTCTTTCCAGGCTGAAATTCAACTCTTCCCACTCCCTTTCTTGATGGTCATAATCACCGGCAAAATCAAAGGAAATGCCTTCTAAGGGAGCTGTTGGTAATCTAAGTCCGGTAGATATCTCAGAATTTAGCCAGGTTGTTTCTAAAAGATTATATTCTGAGGACCAGCCAAGGTCGAAAGTCAAACCAGCTGGAGTATAATTTTCCCTTTCCCCTTCAATTCCGCTGGTCTGCTCCCACTCCAAGCTGTTCTCTGGTCTATAAATTTCAAAGTCAATCTCAGTAAAGAGCAGCATTTCATCTTCTGTCTCCACTTCATTTCTGGCCAGAAAAGATTCTCCCCAGCTATTCCCCGTTGCAAGTTCTAAACCCCCGGACTGCTGCAGAGAGTAATTATTCCGGGAAAACTGCCAGAAATCTCTTTCTGCTTCTAATTTATTTTCTAAAGTTGCCAGTGATAACCAGTCAGTCAGAGGCTCTTCCTCTTTCCCTTCATCACCTTCAGCATAACTGGAGAAATAATTGACCAGACTCAAAGTACTGCTGGCAGTTAAATCCCAGCCGGCCAGATCATCCCAGCTTCTCTGCCAGTCAGGAATTATTTCCAGCTGATTAGTTTTGCGTTCTTCTTCCTCTTCTTTAAGGCGGCCCCAGCCCAGAGCCAGAGACAGGTCATCGGAGAACATCTCTAAGGGATAATTTTGTTCCAAATAGGGCAGATAATCCTCCTCATAACCAGCACGATAGCGTAAATTCCAGTCGACCGGCGCCTCTAATAGTTCCAGCTGATAACTGCGTCTATCTAAATCGCGCTCCTGATAGTCGTGATAAAAGGAAAAGGCCAGATTATCCTCAGCTCCTAATAATTCTTGATAATAATATTCCTGACGCCAGGAGTCATCATAGAAATCATTTTCCCAGTCTATTTCCAGCTCTCTTCCCCCGGGACTATAAGCTAAAGAAGAAGTTAGAGGGCGACTTCTATCCCATTCTTCCCTTTCTTCCTGATCAGAATCAGCATAAGTCCTGACAAAGTCCAGAAGGTAACCGCCTTCATCAGCACCACTTTCTCCTGCGGCAATTACCTCCTGCTGCTGACTGATGACAAGTTCAGCAGTGAGGTCATGTTCCCAGCCAGCAAAAAATCGGGATTCCCATTCTCCCTCCTCATCAAGAAAATCATAGCCTGTCTTAAGGGAAAAATGATCAACTGGGGTATAGGTTAAAGTGGTAGAAAAATCCTCCTGCCACTGATAATCCTCATCATTTTCCATCTCCTCTAAAAAATATTCTTCTTCAAATTCCTGAAAGTCATATCCAGTCTCCAGGGCTAAATTATCAGTTATCGCCCAGTTGTTTCTGAACTCTCTCACCTCGGTACCCCGCATGGTATTGCTGTAAAAAAAATGGCCTTCCATCCAGTCCCCCACTTCATAGGGATAACTAAGCTCCAGGTATAACCCTTCCTGAGTATCATAACCAATCTCATAAATAAATCCTGTATCGGCCAGAACCCTCTCCTCAGGGTCATCGGGGTCTTCAATATATTCTATAACGTAATAGGGCAGGGCTATTAGGCGCAAATCTCCCCAGTAAAAAGAAGCATCCTGAGCCACCACCCGGTCGCCAGGATAGAGAGTAACTTTGCTGGCTCTTAAACTATAGTGAGGGTCTGGTAAGAGACAGGGGGTATAGAGAGCTTCCTCTAGCTCTAAAATATGGTCAAACTCATCGTCGGTCACTGTGCGTAATTTATTACCCCGAAAAGTAACTTCATCTATTTTAGTCTCTGCCTCTAAAAATTCTCCCTCGCCGGTTTCATAATTAAAGGTCAAGCCGGTGCCAAAAAACTCTTCTTCCTCGGTTATAACCCGGAGAGGCTTACCACGAGCAATAACCTTATTTTCCTGTAAATAAACCGTTAATTCATCGGCCTCAAAGCGGTAACCGGCAGCAGCAAATTTCACTGCTCCTGTAGCTTCCAGAATTCCTTGCTGCTGCTGATAAGAAATGTTATCGGCAGTCAAATCATAAAAGTCCTCTGATAACTCTGCTGCCTCCACTTCCCCGGCTGGATTTATAACCGTCCAGCAGGATAACAAAAAAAAGAGAAAAAACAGAGCTAATAGTGCTATAAAAACAGCCCTTTTCCCTCTGGTTTTTTTGGTTGACATACTAAAATTTCCAGTATTCGTTGCTATATCATGCTTCATCAATTACCAAATCCCCTGTTGACTGATAAAACTATTATTGTTAATGAATAGCAGCAAATAGAAAAACCCCCAGGTAGTTTACCGAATCAAAATCGGATTAGCTATCCCCGGCGGCTTAAAACAATAAAACGAATTTACAAAATAAAAGAATTCTACCTGAAAAAAATATATAAAATCATTATCTAAAAAAACATTAAAGATTTAAATCAAAATTCAAGACCATTAAAATCTAATTTCAAAACTGGCACTGATGCTGGATTCCTGACCTTCAGAATCTTCATTAACTAAATCTGGTAAACTATCAACCATCTGATAGCCAAAGGAAAGTGAACTAAAATCAGAAACATTTAAGTCCAGACCCAAATCCCATTCAGTCTGCAGAGTGTCTTCTAATTCATCCAGGTCCAAAAGTTTATAGGAAGCACTTAAAGTTGCCAGGTCCAGGAAGTCCACCTCTAAACCAGAAATTGATTGTCTGCTTTCTGAGAGACTATCAAATTGATAGCTGGCCCTTAAATTACCCAGGGAATCCTGATATTCCAACCCCAAAACAGTATAATCCTGTGATGAAGAGCTGAAAACATCCTGCTGATGATAATCCGCTGAAAAACTAAGATTATCAAAGGGCTTTATAGTCAGGCCCAGTTGACCGGGATTGACCACCATATCAGCTTCTCTATCTTCTTCAACATACTGAGTCCGGGGCTGGTTATCAGCAGTATTTTCTTCTCTATTATCAACAATTGCTGCCTCAGAAAATTCATCCTGAAAGTTTTCAGCTGAGAAAGAATCCTCTTCTGAAAAATCTTCATTATCGGCTAAACTCTGACTGCTAAGTTCTTCTTCTCCATCTTCGACGGCTAGGCTGGCTAACTGTTCTTCCTCTTCCTGCACCAGTTCCTCTGATTGCAGGGCAAAAACCCTTTCTCCATAACCAGCACGGAGAGTCGCTCTATCTCCCAGATTGTATTCCAGAGCTAAATCGGCCGCCGATTTAAGATCATCCTCGCCATCCTCGCTGAGATCTTCCCTGAAATCAGCTGATAGATTTAAACGATTATTTAATGAGTTTCGATCAACCTCTAAAATCTCATCGCCAGCAAAGGAAAAGCCAGTTCTCTGAGAATTAATCAACAGACTATTATTGGTGATCTCTTTGAATTCATCTTTTTCCAGTTCTTCCTCACCAAAACGAGAGGCTAAATCAAAGAGTTTATCCTGTCCCTCCTCAGAAAATTCCTTCAAATCAGACTGAGGAAGCTCTAAAGGTTCTGAATCCAGGGCAAAGACCTGGCGGTAATCCAGACTGCTAAATCTCTGCACCCAGCCCTCGTAATCAAGAGTAGAGTCAGCCTTAACAGCAGCTAACCCGCTGGTCAGCAGAGTTATCATAAATATGGTGACTATAAGTGTTAATATTGTTTTATTTCTGCTCATCTCAGGCCTTCCCTTCCCTGTTTTTGGCTAGATTTAAAGAGAAATTTAATCTTCTATAGATTTAAAGAAAAAATTCAATAGAGAAAAATCAATGTAACAGGTATATAAAAAGTATCCCTTCATATTATAATTCTCCACCTATAGATATTCTCCTGCATCAAAGGGATATTAAAAAAACTTTCTATAAATTTTCTATTTTTAAGCTGGAAAATTTCAGTTGTTTTAATTATAACAAATACCGGCTAAAATTTCCAGTGCTTAAAGGATGATTTTCCGCTAATTTAAGGGTTGGCCAAAAGAATTGACCAACCCCCTATAATCACTTTCCCGTTGAGGAATATAACATAGTACTGTTCTTTATTCGTTTTTAATATTCTAGGCGTTTTTTATCTTCTTTTTATCTCTTTTCGGAAATTAAAAACCAATTTTTATACCGGCCTTAATCTCCCTGGTCTGCCAGTTATCATCATTATCAGTGAAGCGCATTATATCCTCAGTATAATCAGCGGTAAAGGAAGTATCACTCAGGATTTCATAATCCAGCTCTAATTTATTGGTAAAGCGATTTCCTTCCCGGGCCAATGAATCTCCATTCTTATTGACCAGAGTAAAGTCATTATTGAGAGATAAACGGTCGGCTGTAAAGTCCAGCCCTAAATTTAGTTCCAAAGTCCTTAGCTCCAGGCTGTCAGCATAGAAATTCAGCTCACCTTCATCCCGCCCGGCAGTAAAGTCGCTTTTGGCCACCGGTTCATTCTCAACCGCCAGTTCATGACCGCTAATTTGACTATAGGTCAGCCCGCCAGCAAAGGTAAGATTATCAAAGACTCGCCAGTCTTCAACTTTAATTCCTCCAGACAAAGTTTGCTTGCTGAAATCATCCTCAAGGCCAAAATTAGCCAGATAATCATTATCAGCAGTTACATTGGCGAGGTTTTGCACCATTTCATAGGAACCCAGCAGGCTGATATTATCATTTAAGCCAAATTCACCGGCCAGACCGAAGGTATATTCATTGGCATCATAATCAACTCTTTTAATATCGGCTGCTAGATTATCAGGATAATCTTCCTCAAGATAATTGTACATATAGCGGTCATCGCCCTGAAGCATGACAGTCTGAAAATCCAGGTTAAGCTCTAATCTATCGGCAGTATAACTTAAACCTGTTTTAATGGTATCATCGGTAAAACTATCTTCTCCTGCAAAAAGTCTTTCCAGACTTGCACTTCCAACCAGACCATCCACGAATAATGGTATTCCTCCGCCGACTAAAAGCTTCCAGTCTTCATCATATAAATTGAACTCGCCATATCCCTCTTCCAGGATATCAAACAGGTCCTGGTCAACTCTAAGATTCAATCCCACAACTCCTGCCTCAGCCAGTCCATCGGCAAAGCGGTCGTAATCATCATCCTCATCATCAAAAACTGCCTTATTTTCCAGCAGAGGTTTGAAGTTCTCGTCACGCCAGCGCACATCGGCCTGTAGCTGGGCAATTCCAGAGAGAGCTGCTTCTGCCTCTGCTCTCACCAAAAAGCCCGCGGTTTCATCACTATCGAAGGGTAAAGAGCTACCGATATCCAGCAAGAATAAGCTGTCACCGAGCTCAGCTCCCAGATCAACTATAAAAACTGCCATATTCTCATCGGCCCCAAAATCTTCAGGATCTAACTGCACTAACGCCGAACCTCCCAGACTAAAGTCAGCCATTTTTCTATTTAACTGCACTCCAGCCAGATAACGGTCAGCCATTTCATCCTCTTCAGCTCGTTCAAAGGCCATCCTGCCAACCAGGTCATCGGCTTCTTCCCTATCATAATCATAGTCAAAGATAAATTCATCGATCTCCTCTTCACCTTCGGCAATCTCTACAATACCAAAGAAGGTATCCAAAGATAGGGGCTTATAGGCAAGAGTCAAGCCAGTAATATCGGTCTGATAAAGGGCATAATCCCGATAATCAATTTCATTTTTGGTGTTGAAGACCGCTCTAAAATTTTCAGTTTCTAAATCCAGGCCTGCTTCAGCCAGAGAAACTTCCTGATCACTGCCATCGATATCAAGGTCTACAGCGGCAGTGAAAAGTTCAGTTAAAATATCGATACCCAGTTCCAGGCGCTGAGTAAAACCAAAATCAGTATCCCAGACAGCTATAGCATCGTCATCACTCCAGTCGGGCAGCACAAACTCATCATCTTCATCACGCTCAATGAGGTAATTATGGAGTCCGGCAGCAGTCAATTTTTCATTGAGGCCGGCAAAATCCTCAGCTTCGCTATTATTATTACCATTATCAGTGAAACGATCTACAAAGTCAGCGATAACATCCTCAGGTTCCAGTTCTGCAACCTCACCAATCTCTTTTATTTCACCGGCAATGTTAACTTCTGTCTCTTCAGTTACATTAAATTCATCCAGTCCCTCAATAACTATCTGCAACAGATCTTCCGGATGGGCCGGAAAATAATAAGTGTCATTGTCATTATTGTTAAGGTCAAAGGAAAAATCGCCTTTATTCTCCAGGTCGGCCAGCATTGCCTCTATTTCTGACTCCAGAAACTCATAATAGTCATCTAAAGAAGTCATCTGCTCTTTTTCATTATTACTGCTCGTTGCCGAAAGACCACTATTCCACTCAAATTCAAAGAGCGGATAGTCTTCAACCTGCCAGGGGCCATAATCTATCGGGAAACCAGGTCCATCGACTACCTGTTGATGATTGAATTCAACACTGTAGCTTCCCCGGAAAGTTACGGGCTCTGGCTCATCCATTCTGGCCTCCAATTCTGCAATAAGCTCTCTAATCTCTTCGCTTTCCTTAAGGAAGAAATCCTCTAAATCTCCTAATTCAGCGCTAATCTCCCGCAATTCCACCCGGAATTCAGCAGTTAAGGCCTGGATTAAATCCACCACCTGATCTAATTGTTCAGCTGTTAGCTTTTCCGGTTTTTCTGGCTCCTGTTCCTCCAACATTGCCTGCACGATATCCCGCACCTGCTGCTCCTGCCACTCATTGAGTTCAGCCCGGGACAGAGCCTCTAACTCTTCTTCCCAGCCAGTAAATTGCTCGGCTAGCATTTCATATTCAGCAGTTAGGTTTCTCAGCATTCTGGCAATAATCATGGCCATTTCATAACGGGTCATATTTTGCTGACCTTTATAGGTTCCATCAGGATAACCTTCGATTACTCCGGCCACTACCAGTTCTTCCACAGCTTCATGGGCCCAGTGGTCTTCTGGTACATCCGGAAAGATGCCCGCCTGAACCGGAAAAGTCATAACAGTAAAGAGCATTAACAACAGTACACCCACCACATTTTTCTTTAATAACTCTGTCTTCATTTTAAATCCCCCTAATTTTTTATTAATTTTTTGTTTTTTAGTTCTATCCGGTTACTCAATTCCCCGAAGGGGACAGCGGGTGTTGAGTTTCCTGGTTTCCTCAACCCACCTTTTGTCTCTTTACGGGGGGTAACCGGCAGAAATAGAACCCCGACAGCAATAAAAGCCCTCTCACCTTTTAGGCACACCTCCTGACTGGTTATTTTGAGGGTTGGCTGGCCAGGTTTTTAACTTTAAATAATAGAAATTAAATTTTGGTAGGTAATATTTCTCCCTAAAGAGCAAAACTCCTGCAAGAAAAAATAATATATTTAAATTATTTTACCCTTTCTCGAAAAAATTTGGGAAAAATCGCAAAAAACCTTTGACATTATTCTCAACCCGTGTTATAGTTATATCCGTTGGGCAAAATAAGAACGATAAAAAAAATCTAGCACGAAGCTCAACAGCAATTAGGAGGAATAATTTAAATGATTTACACAGGTACAGTAAAATGGTTTAACGATCAAAAAGGTTATGGCTTCATTGAAAGAGAAACTGGCGACGACGTATTTGTTCACTTTTCCGCAATTCAAGATGATGGTTTCAAAAGTCTGGAAGATGGCCAGGACGTAGAATTTGAAATCGTAGAAGCCGACCGCGGCCCACAGGCCGAAAATGTAGTTGCAGTATAAATAAGTAAATAAATTTACTTTTATATATAGCAACAAAGAACGGCAACAAAAAAACCCCTGAGTCTGCAAAAAGCAGATTCAGGGGTTTTTTCGTTTAATAACTTTTCTGTTGTTTAGCTTTTCTGTTAATTTTGATATTTTTTTATAACTTTCCTGTTATTTTACTATTGCTTCCTTATGTATTCTTTTTCAATCTGTCCCCCGCTGGGTTAGCATTTTCTCAGTCAGCGAAGGTTGCTGTCACCTGCTGATCTTCATCCATTATAATCCAGGTACTTTCGCTCTCGTGGTTTTCCACGTCACCTTCCCAGCCTATAAACTCTCCGCCAGCAGCTGGTTCAGCGTCCAGTGATACCAGGTCAAACTCATCATGCATGGAGGTGCCTCTATCTTCTACTTCACTGCCATCGACCTGCACTGTTCCTTCACCCTCAACTTCGACCGTTAAAACCTGGGTGCCAGGCACCCTAAAACCATTATACTCACAGCCCATCGTCAGGCCAGCAACCAAAATCACCACAACTACCAGCAATGACACCTTGAATTTTTGCAAAAAATCACCTCCTTTTGATTAGTTTAACATTCCTATTCATTTAATTAAAGTCTAAATTGCCAAAAACTCAATCGAAAATTAAGTCTAATCGACAGGCAGAACAATCTTAAACTCTGTACCAACTTTCTTTTTGCTGGTCACTGATAGGCTGCCTCCATGGTTTTGCACTACATTTCTAACAAATTCCAGTCCCAGTCCTAAGGAATCACTGAGTGAGCTTGTCTGATAATAAAAATCATAAATCTCACTGGCTGAACTTGTATTTTTCTCACTCTTATTTTGATTATCAGCACTAAAAGCAGAACCATTATCATTGATTAAATGAACTAATTCTTCTTCTAAACCCGGGCCATTATCCCTGACTTTGATTATAAAGCTGGTGGAATCAAGGGAAAAGTCCACAACTATTTTTCCCTCCCGGGCCACATCATCGTATTTTCGGGCTAAAGAATCTAAAGAATTATCAATGAGATTAATAAGACATCTAATAAAGCGCATTTTATTAACTTTAAGATCTACAGAATCACTACTGTCTTCCTCTGCAGAGATAGTTATAATATTTTTGTGCTTATAACCGGAAATTTGCTTTTTAAGCAGCTTTATAAGTTCCTTCAAACTGGTCCTGGTCCTTATATTTTCATTGGATATTTCAGAAATAATTTTATCTAAATTATCAGCGACCTGGGAAATTCGACTGGCATCACTGGCAATCCGCTGATTGCTGGTCCTGATATTGATGGCTTCACTCAGACCCTGTACTGTAGTTAAGGGGGTCTTCAAGTCATGGACCAGATATCTCATCTCCTTGTCAGCTCTATCAGCTATTCTTTTAATCTTCATCTTTTTTAATTTTAGTTCTTTATCTTTCTCAACCTTAATGGCTTCCATTCTACGGAAATGATTTATAATCAAACGAGAAATCAAAATTGCATTTAATGAAAGAATGAGCCAGAATAAAAAGCCAAAGAAATTCAAAATATTATCGGCTTCCATTATAAGACTAAGTTCTTTAATGGCCATAGATAACTCTCCCCGGCCAAAATAGAAGGGGGAGAGAGCCGGAATAAGGTCTAACCACTGAAAACTAAAGAGGAAGATGACGATGACCACTAGTTTAGCTGATATATCGCTAATATCCCTGGTGAAAAAATAAATTGCAATAATTATTACAATTGACAGGATTGCTGGCCCGCCAAAATCATACTCCAGGGGATAAATCAACCAGACAAATATATAAACCAGGGGAATTATTATAAAGGGGGCCATAAGACCTACTAAATCTGACCAGGAGGAGTGAGTTTTCAACTCCTCCCCCAGAACAAAGGCGCCGGCATAATGAGGAACAGCTCTCAACGTATTTAATATAACCAAATAACCAGCTGCCAGCAACAACAAACCACTATCGTTTTTCTGGGCACTGGCTCGATAGAGTTCCATGATATTTAAATCTGAAGCTGAGAGCAGGGCTGGCATAGCCATCCCTAATATTATCAAAGATACAGCAATTAAAATTCTCTGGTAGTTAAGTTTTTCATCCATTAAATATGTCGCCACCTTTATAAATGCCGCCTACAGTAAGAATTAATATTACTGTAACCAGGGGGATAAACCTGGAGTAGACAACCTGATAATAGAGCTCACTTTCTCCTGGGTCTGGCAGGGGTTGAGGGTCAATTTCTATCCCCTGTTCCTCTGCCAGATCATTAATATTTAA
The DNA here is from genome assembly GCA_003553485.1 of Halanaerobiaceae bacterium. Lineage (GTDB taxonomy): Bacteria > Bacillota > Halanaerobiia > Halanaerobiales > Halarsenatibacteraceae > T1SED10-84. The sequence continues at coordinate 10,840 of PWEJ01000154.1, forward strand.
AAAGTTAATAACTGGAATATCTTTTTCCAGAAATGAAGCTATCAGGGAATCTCCTCTGTTAGTGCTTTCATCTGTGAAATCAGCCGGCTTTAAAAGCCCATTATCCCAGAGCTCCGAACCATAGTTGACAATATTGCCGCCAATATTTATAAATACCCCGGGCTTTTCTTTAGTTTTTTCTTCATTAGTATTTGCTTTTATATAAAAATCCCTTCTCCTGGCTATATTATCAGCTATATCCTCTTCATAAATAAAATTATAATCGTCACTATAGTCAGCCTTTAACTCCTTAGGATCTAATAACATCCCCTGACCAATATCACCGCCGCCACCTATAGAGAGAGCCAGGATTTCTGTGGTTATTAGCACCTGCTTCTGCAGATGATCCATAATTTCAACCATGGTAAAACCTCGCTGATTGGCTCCATAGTATGAGGAGCCCAGGGAGTAAATAATATCGGCCTCCAATTCTAATACTTCAACTGCAGCCACTGTCGCTGCTAAAAGGGCAGGAAAAGAGCCCGAGGCTCCCACGGCAACCCTATCCCCTGCCTCCAGCTCTAATTCATTCTTAAGATAATCAACTGTTAGTGCTGCAAAATCAGGGTTAGTCGATGTCCTCTTGGCTTCTAGCTGCCCCCGGGTGGTTGAGAGTTCAGTGAACTCTTCGCCAATAAAGCCTGTCTTATTGATATCTTTCTCTTTATTAATAGAGAAGGAAAGTTCTTCCCTTAGCTCTCTTACCTCGGCTGTAATCTCCTGCTGGAGAAGAGCAGCTTCTTTCATCTGTTGGAAGTTTTCCCTGGTTGTTTCAGAGGCAGTAGCCAGAGTCAGGCTGTAACCGGCTATAATTATAACCAGCATTATTATAATCGCTTTTGGTTCTAAATTAGTTTTTTCCCACTTTAGATACATGAACTCATCAGAACTCCTTCAACTTTTCTCTTTTTAGACTTTTAAGCTATATTTAGACCCATTAATATCAACCTTATCAGCAGCACAGCCGCCAGCATATTGGCTAAAGTCATAATAAAACCCTGGCGGATAAAATTATTAGCTATTATACCTCCAATTAGAAAACCCACCGGGGTTAAAGAGATATCCAGAGGAAAGTAGCCCAGATAAGAGGAGACCATTAATCCCAAAACATAATTCACCATTATGAGCAAAAAGAAACGGCGGACCCCATATAAAATAAGATAACGGCTGATAATAAATCTGACCAACAGATAAGAAATAAAGGCTAAAAAGACTGTCATGACAACCCTGGCTGGCTGGCCTGGCAGGTAAAAGGCCAGATAACCAGGAATAATTATTCCGCCAGGGAAGATGCCGACAATTTCATAATAAAAGAAGGCAACTATTATTCCGATGATAATTGTTTCTTCAAACATCCTCTTATACTCCCTTCTCAGCAAAATATTCCCTTAACCTCTGACCTTCCCCTTTGAAATTACCAAAGCCAAAGATAACTATGCAGTCGGTCTCTTCCTGACTCTTAATAGCTGTTAGTATCTCAGCTGCTTCTTTTTTATCCCCTAAGTAAGTTATAGTCTGACTGCTGTTATTTCTCAGGACCGATAAAACAGGTTTGTTTTTAGGGCCAACCAGGTATAAAGTGGTTATTTTAGGTGCCAAAAAGTCTTCATAACAGGCTATCATTTTACTGCTCCGCAATTGACGGTCAGCCCGAAGATTTAATAAAGCCACCACCGTTTTGGGGTTTTCTATGTTCTCCAAAGCATTAGTTGCCCTCTGTGGCTTAAATCTCTCTGGCCTCTTTTGTTCCAGCCAGCCAGCATATCTCCGCCATAAAGCTTTAGTTGAAGGAATATCATTGGCGGCAAAGCCATTTATGAGGACCAGATTTTTCTGCCCCAGTTTAATCTCATTAACTCCTGTATTGCCGGGATCCGGTGGGGCTTTCAGCATTCCCCGGGAAAACTCTTCGGAGTTAATTTCCAGGTCCTCTCTTTCAGCTAACAGCCGCGAACATCTACGAGCTAGGGCTATGTTTTCTGGAAAGTTGGGGTAGGAAAAGGACTCAAGAAAGTCTTCTTTTACTTTTTCTTTTTTAACAGGATAAAAGGAAACCCCAGTAACTCCTTTCTCTTGCTCTGAAGCTGCGAAAAAACTTTCATAGACATTGGCCGGCAGAACCACTCTGCCTCCAGCAGGGATACTCAAAAATAATGTTTCTTTTATATCCTTTAGAGTATCCCCCATTATCTCTTCATGATCCCGATAAATATTGGTGAGGAGGGAATAGTCGGCCTGGACAATCTTATTTCCGGTTGTATACTGTATCTCAGGCGAGAGAGCCATGCATTCTAAAACCAGCACCTCCACTCCAGCTGCAGCTGCCTGACTTATAATCTGCTGCTGTTCCTTTATCCGCGGCTGTCCCCTTCTCTTGATCTCCTTCTCTCCGGCAGCTTTTATCAAGCGGGGTTCTGAGCCTGTCGTCTTGCCCCAGACTTTATAACCGCATTCTAACAGCCCATAAGTGAGCAGTCTGGTGGTTGTCGACTTACCCCGGGTTCCATTTACATGGATAACCAGTGGGATTGCCCTTCGATTGCTTTTATGTTGGAAAAACTCAATTATCCCCAGCAGGATTATAAAAACCAGGCTAAGTAAAAACTCCATTCTAGCACCTCTCTATTTTAGCTCGCAACTCTCGCAACTATTATTCTGATTTTGCCCTAATCATTTCTTTCCAATATAAACTTTTGCTTTTTTAAAGTTCCCTCTTACTAATGCCTATAGACTATTATACAGAATAGCTCCTAATTTCTCCAGTAAAAAATAAAGTCCCCCAAAAATTTTGGGGGAGGAGCCTAGTTAAAGGGCCAGTTTTCATGGTTAAGGAGTATTTAAAAACTTGCCCACTCCTTCGTTTATTATATCTTCATATTCTGGTACTTCAGAGACCATAATGGGATTATCAGGGTCAATCTCTTCATAAGCAGTGAAAAATTCCATGATTGTCACCACGTGACGGGCTACTCTTTTATCTAAAGGCCAGCCCTCTTCATCCCAGGGAACATATAACATACCCAATTCATCAGCGCTTTCATAAAACTCATCCTGTCCTGTTAATACCAGTTCTTCATTGGTTGGACCTCGCAATCTCCCCATTGCCGGATTGGCAGTTTCCAGCAGATAAGGCCAGGTATCTGTATGATCACCCAGTTCTCGATGTGATAACCCTCTAAGTCCTTCTGGAGAGGGCTCCAGGGAGATGCTAATACCTTTCATCTCTAAATCCATCGAAACAAAGGAGGCCAGCTCCATCCCTGTTGGGTAGGAGACTATGGCATTGACCACCGGATATTCCGGGGAAGCTTCGTGGAGATCAAAAGCCAGGTCTATCTCTTCCTGACGTACTAACTCAGTAATACCATGAGCCAATCTTTCTGTGGTATTACCATCAGGTCGGCCGGGAAAAGCCCGGTTGAGGTTCCTGGTCTCTGAACCTGCTAACCTCTGCCCCGAAGGATGGACATAAACATCGGGGTCCGGCCATTGATGGAGGGGGTTGGTATCTCGAGAACCAAAGCGAAATTCTCTTTCTTCACCATCTTCTGTAGGGAGAGAGATAGTCTGAGGATAGGCCTCCTGCGGAGTATGGTGGGTAAAAGCACTGGGGTTGGCCCGAGGTATAAAGATAACCCGACCCTTTTCCACCTCTATATTTTCCATCATCAAAATCGGCGCAATCTGCCAGGCCGGCTCATTGGGGTGATTGCCACCTAAAATCAAGGCCGAGCCCCCCTCTTCTTCTCCCTCAAAAATATATACTTCAGGATTAGTTGGAGAATCAGCTAGTTCAGAAAAGTAATCGCTTAAATATTTCTGCTCTGTCAGAGTGTCGGCAGGAAAAATTTCCTCTTCTTCAAACATAACCTGAAACTCCTGATGAGCAGTATAGATGATTAATACAGCCAGTACTAAAAGTATTATTTTACGAATAGTTTTCTTGTTTTTGATAAATATTACCTCCCTTCCGAACTTTGAATCCTGGTTTGGACTCTGCAAAACCCGTATCTCTTAA
>PWEJ01000087.1 GCA_003553485.1 Halanaerobiaceae bacterium
CTTGAAAGTCTCCAGGGTTTCAGGTCCAACGGTGGGGATATCCAGTCTAAAGTCCTGCCGGGGGCGACTGGCCTTAGCCAGCTGCAGTCCCGCTGACTCAGATCCGGCCAGCAGTTTACCGGCTCTCTTGATGGCGGCATCGGTCCCCTCTACCGCCTCCACTGCCAGCACGGTACCTGAGGCCAGAAGCAGTGACTGGCCCACCTCAAAATCAGCCAGCTTTTGGGCCAGCTTGAGACCCTCTTTAAGTTCCTGCTCCAGTTTATCCTCTGGCGACTCAATAAAGGGACCCACCTGCCAGCCCGGTTCAAAAAAGACTTCATCTAAGAAGGTATCCTGGGGTAAGAGCTCAATCCCTCTCTCCTGGAGACACTTTAAAAATCCTTTGAGGATGGTCTCATCCTGCCAGTCGGGCAGGCTGGCCAGGAGTTTCTTCATCTCGGCATCAAAATATTGTTCCTGAAAGAGGCGGGCTTTCTCTATCTTACCTAACATTACTGCCTGACTGATATCATCGGCCTCTAGCTGAGATAGGAGTTCCCCTAAAGAGGCGGGATTTACCTCCCGCACCAATTCTGCCGCCGATAAATCCGGTTTTGCCAGGCCAGAGCGGGCAACCGTCTCCGGCAGCTCAATCTTTTCAGGGGCTGTTAAGTGATAGGCCACCACCTCTGCCCCAGCTCTTTGAGCCTCTTTTAGCCAGATAGACGGCAGCCGACCGGTTCCTGCCAGCAAAGCTATCCTACTCATCCTTATCCCTCCGAAGAAAAACCAGCAGCTCCTCTCCTAATGCCGTCTCTGGCTCTGGAAAATCTTTATCCTTGAGGCTCTGAAGCTGTGACTGGCGAAGTTTTCCCTCTTCCTCTGAGCGGTAAAGCTGGCGGTAAATATTTTTGAGATCCTTCACATCTGAGTGCTGATAGCCAGCTCGTCTCAGAGCAATGACATTAAGCCCCCGCAGAGCAGCTGGATTACCATCGGCTAAAAGAAAAGGAGGCAGATCATCTCTTTGATAGGAATGGCCTCCTAACATGCTGAGCCTTCCCTGTTTGACTCCCGGGCCAAGCTGACATAAGCCTCCCAGAAAAGCCCCGCTGTCAATCTCGGCCTCTTCACCGACTACAGTGGCATTGGCAATATTGATATTATCCTTAAGCCTGGCCCCGGCTTTTATCACCGTATAGGCCATCAAAAAATTATTATCACCAATTATGGTGACTGGTGCCTTTTCTTCGGTCTGTTTTATCTCAGTCTGTTTCTCTCTTAGATACTGCTTTCTCTGGCCGTACTCCCTGCTCGAGCTATATATAATTGTGTATTCCCGAAAAACATTGTTGGCTCCGATTTTAACCTGACCTCTTTCTGAGGAGCCAGGCTGATCCTCTCCTTCTCTGGCCCCGATTATTACTCCGCTCTGAAAGATATTGTTTTCACCGGCTGTCACTTTTCCTGTCAATCTGACCCTGGACTTAAGCCTGCAGCCCGGTCCTAATTGCACTTCAGGACCAACCACCGACCAGGGACCAATCTCACAGCCCGGTCCCAGTTGAGCCCCGGGAGATATTTCAGCACTGGCGGCAACCTTTATTTCAGTAGTGGGCATCGGCTGCTTCACCTGCCAACCTGACGGGTGGCAAAGGTCAGGGTGGCCTCGGCAGCCAGCTCCCCTGCAACCCTGGCAGTTGCTTTAACTTTGCTTAGAGAGGCCCGCACTCTTAAAATCTCGGCCTCTAAAATCAATGTATCGCCGGGGCGGACCTGACGGCGAAACTTGGCCTCTTTAATGCCAGCAAAGAAGGCTATTTCATCCCTATCCTGTTCCTCTTCTTCCTGCTCCGACTGATAGCTTTTAAGAAGGAGAATCCCTCCAGCCTGAGCCATAGCCTCAATGATTAAAACTCCTGGCATCACCGGTAGTTCAGGAAAATGGCCCTGAAAAAACTCTTCGTTGATGGTAACATTTTTTTTGGCTCTAATGGACTCTTCCTCTTGATAATCCAAAACTCTATCTACCAGGAGGAAGGGATAACGATGGGGCATAATATCCAGTATCTCATCTATCTCAAGCTGATTCATTTTCTTCTTTTTTTCTTTCTGGTCAGTCTGTTTCTCCTCATCTGCTGTCATCTCTATCATTCCTTTCCTGCTTTTTTTCCTGGTCCCGCTGGGCTGCTATTTTTCGGGCTAACTCATGATTATGGCGGTGACCACTTCTGACGGCCAGGACCCTGGCTATCAGGGGACCGGCCAGGTAAAGATCGCCCAGAAGGTCTAAAAGTTTATGGCGGGCTGGTTCATTTATAAAGCGCAGTTTTTGATTGGGACCCTGGTGGGAAAATAAGAGGGCCTCCTGAGCCTCTGCTCCCCCGGCTAAACCCTGCTTCTTTAAAGCTCTAAATTCTCTTTTCAGGGCAAAAGTCCGGGCAGGAGCCAGCTCCCGGGCAAAGTTATTAAGGCGTTCCTGGGGCTTTAAGCGCTGGTCAAGCTCAAAGGTTGCCCGCTGATAACCGGGAGGTTCCGGGCCGTAATCGAGATGATACTCCAATTCTAAAGTTAAATTCATATTGGCCATGTTAACAATATTTTCTATGTCAGCACTGGCTTGAGGCTTAACCCTTGCTCTCTGAGGTTGGTCATTCTGAGATTGATCATAAAGTTGGTCAATAAATGATGGGGGGAGGAGCAGAAGCTGGGCCTCACCCTGACCAAGGATAATAGGTCTTTCCGGGATAAAATAACAACGGGGCTGACCCTGAGCTTTAAAGCCAGCCTCCTGTAGTAAGGAGAGAAAAATATTGCCACTGCCATCTCTGCTGGGTAGCTCCGCTCCTTCTAACTCCAGCAACACATTATCGATTCCGGTGGCCGCCAGAGCTGCTAAAAGATGCTCACAGGTAGCTATCTCTGACCCGGGCTCAGTTTCAGTTTGAGCTCCAGCTAAGTTAAGCCTGCTGGAGTCAGGTCTAATCTGCAAAGTGGTAGACCGCCTGCTCTCCTTTAGCCGCCCGGGACTCACCATCAGCTCCGGCTCTCCGGCTATATCTCGTCGACGAAGGATAATCCCACTATCGACTGCTGCCGGCCGGGCTGAGAGCAGAGCAGGGCTACCGCTATGAATTCCCCTGCCTTCGACCCGGGCTTCCTGCCCCAGGGTGTATTGCTCTCCAGCTCTTAACAGCATCTATAATTCCTCCTCAAAATCTACCTTTCTCTAACTCTAGCAGTTTCAAGCTCTAACCCCGGTAAGGCTTCAATTAAAGCTTAAGCTCGATGGAAACATTGCCCTCAGCGGTAAAGACCTGGCCGTCTTCCATATCAATCTCGGCTCTATCACTGGTGATTCTATCGCCATTTTCTTCTACGATCTCCACCTGACGCCGGAGATAGAAGATGCCCTCTTCCTCTCGATAATCACCTTCTTCACTGGTGATAGTTCGCCCGCCCTGATAGATGGTCAGGCCAGAATCCATCTCATAGCTTTCTCTTTCGGCATTATAGAGGAGGCGAGGGGCTGTTAAATTCAAAGGTTCATTATCTTCATCTTCCTCTAAAGTCAACTCTACCTCCTCTTCAAAGAGAATATCCTCATCATCTAAATAGATGGTCATCTTTAAGGACCTGATATGGCCCCGCTCCATTAGCATCTCGATATCTTCATAGAGGTAGGCAATGGAGTTCTCCCGGTCAATCTCGCCATAGCGAGAGGTTATCTCTAAATCCTGCCAGAAAATTGTCACCCCGTCCTTTAAATCAATCCAATCCTCCTGATAGTTGAGACTGCCTGCTGAGATCTGCATGCTGGCCTGAACCGGGAAAGTTCTAAAGCCTGCCAGCAGAAAGAATGGCAGGATCAGCAGGATAGCCAGCCTGAAAGTGTTTTTTGTCATAGTTCTGCTCCCTTCACTGCCGGCCTGATTTTAATGCTCTTTCACCGACAGCTTTTTTATTGGGCCAATCCTTTAAAAAACTGGCTCTGACCAGCCGCGATTCCCTATCAGCCAGAGGCTAAAAGAAATGAGTCATAAAGCGGTTAATGACACCAAAGAGTGAATCGCGAAAAATTATCAACAGAACACCCAAAACAAAGAAAAAGCCATTGGGCAGCCAGGCAGCCACTAAGGGTGTAAAAGCGCCAGCCCGGCCTAAAGAACGGGAAAAGGAGACCAGCACATAATAGGTGAAGATAATAACCACCGTCAGAGCTAAAGATAAAGCCCGGCTCTCCCTGTTACCAAGACTTAAGGGAGTTCCCACCAGGATAAAGATAAAGGCTGTGAAGGGCAGGGCCAGTTTCATGTGATAATCGACTAAAAGCCTCGTCACATCAATGCCGCTGCGCTGAAAGAGCTCTATCTCCTGGCGCAACTCCTGGCGGCTCATCTCTGCCGGTGTCCGCTGCCGGGCTAAAAATTGCTCCATATCATCCTCCAGCTGGAGCTCCATCTCCGAGAAGCCAGCTGCTACCTCTAACCGGCCATCACTGGTATAGGAATGGAGGTGACCGTCGGTTAAAAGCCAGTCGCTGCCTAAGACCTGGCCCTGCTGAGCGGTGATGACCTCCGGGAAACCATCTCCCCGGGAGCGATCAAAGATCACCACTGATTCTAAAGTGAGCTCATTTTCATCATAGTTTTCCACATAGAAGATTTTATCGTCGGGCCCCTCAAAAAAGACATTTTCCTGCACATCAGGCATCACATCCTGCAGAGCCAGTCTCCTGATGATATTGCGGGCCTGGTGGTTGCTCCAGGGTACTACCTGTTCGTTGATGAGATAAGTGCCCAGGGTAACTAATAGCCCAAAGACTATCAGCGGTACCACCAGCCGATAGATACTGAAGCCCCCCATTCTGATGGCAAAGAACTCATTCTCCCGGGTCAGCCTGCCCAGCCCCACCATGACGGCAAAGAGCACGGCCATGGGAAAAGACTGAACGAAAATCTCCGGCAATTGATAAAGGAGCAGGCGCAGAACCTCATCCACAGGGGCATCCTGCATGATGATAAGGTCAGCAACTTCATAGAGAAAGTTACTCAACATCACAACGCCGATTACCATCACTCCGGCCACATAGGGCCGGGCAATCTCCTTAAAAATATATTTATCTACTATTAACGGTTTAATTCTCAATCCTAAACCCTCCAGAACTAAACTTCCTTTGAAAACTAAAAGTTACATTCAGGACCTTTGTCCTTATCATTAATTTATAATTCCAGCTCTATCTCTACTTCGCCTTCGGCGGTGAAGAGGTCGCCTTCACCGAGGTGGAGTTCGGCCTGCTGACTGGTGATGGTATCGCCACCGGCTTCCACTATCTCCACCCCGTCATAGAGATAAAAGACATCCTCTTCGGCACTATAATCACCGGAACCTGCTGCTATATCGCGGTTCTCATCTTCAATGGCAAGGTCACTCTCTATGAAAAAGTCATCGCTGGCTGTATCATACTCCAGCTCTTCGGTCTCCAATATATAGCCTTCGCCGTTATCTTCTCCGGTGATATCGAGGATTACATCGTCTTGAAAAAATACCTGGTCATCCTCTAAATAAATCACCATCTCCTGGGAGTTTATCTCGCCCTGGTCAAACTCCATGCTGATATCCTCATAAAGATAGGTGATGGAATCTTCGCGGTCCACTTCCCCGCGCTGGGAGTAAATATCATATTCCTGCCAGTAAATCACTACTCCATCCTCTAAATCTATATAGTCCTCTTCATAGGTCAATCCACCGGCATCTATCTGGAGACTCTCGCCGGCTTCCTCTGCCTCCTCTGTCTCTTCCTGCATTTCTTCCTCTACTGCCTCCTCTGCCTGTACTCTGGCTTCAAAGCCAGGCAGGGTCAGGCTAAGGGCCAGAAATAACAGTGTCAACACTATTAGCATTAGCCCTCTTTTAGTAAAATCAGTTGGAGCCAGTTTTCTTTCCAGTCTCTTCATAGGCTACCCTCCAGAATTAGTAAAATTTACAGTTCATCAATAGTTCTATTCATTAATAGTCCCCTTAATAGTCCATCATTTTTTATTAAAATTGGTTCTTCCTGCATGCAGCTGGTGGATTAAAAGTTAAAGCTCACCCCGGCCTTAACGCTATCCAGGTTTAATATGCCTAGTTCCGCCGTTACCTCTGGTGTTAAATTCATCCGAGCCCCGACATTAAGGGACTCATCGAGATATTCAGCCATCAATCTAGTCTGGGGCATATTTAATTGACCCTCTTCCCGGGTTATCTGCTGTTCTCCAGGATTAACGACATAATCCATTCCCAGCATAATTCCACCTATAGCAGTATCGGTGAGGCCAAAATGAATCGAAAGATTATCAACCAGAGTGGTACTGCCTACCACATAAAGCGCCCGACCCTGAATACCCACTGCTACATCGGGGATCTCACCATCTTCTCTGATGATGCGGGTCTTGAGCAGGACACCCAACTCGGGATCGTCGTTGGGGTGGGTCCTTACCTGCCCCCCTAATTCAATAAAGTTTTCAATGCGAAAAACTCCAAATATCCTGCCCCGACTGCCAATCATATTGGCTCCCACGCTGCCCTCACCAGCCATTATCCGGGCCGTCGGCCCCTCAATCAGCTCAGTGGGATGAGCCCGGGCTTCTTCTGCCGATAGAGTCAGGCTTAAAATCAGCAATATAGTAACCAGAAAAAAAGAACCTATGATTTTAGCTGTTATATTATAATCTTTTGGTTTTGTTAGTTTTTGCACCACGAAAAATTGCCCTCCTTAGATGAAATATTGTATAATTTTCTACTGGTACCATTATATCACTAATAGACCACTTTTGTCAGCCTCTTTATTGCTCTGATGGCAAATATTGATCCAGACGCTTTTCTAACTCCTGGATCTGCTGCTTGAGCTTATCGAGACGGCGGAAATGAGCCTGCTGTTTTAAATAGGTGCGATGTTCCTGAGCCGGAATGCCAGAATAATAACCCCCTTCTTCAAGGTCCCGGCTAACCTTGGCCTTGCCGGTGATGGTGACTCCTTCTCCTATTTTAAGGTGATCTTCCACGCCCACCTGACCGGCTAAAGTTGTTCTGGCACCAAGCTCGGTGCTGCCGGCAATCCCACTCTGACCGGCCACCAGCGAACCCGGACCTAGCTTGACATTATGGGCTATCTGAACTAGATTATCGATCTTGCTGCCAGCTCCAATCCGTGTTTCTCCTGCCACTCCTCTGTCAATGGCGGTTAAAGCACCGATCTCCACCTCATCTTCAATCACCACTTTTCCCTGCTGAGGCACCTTATGGTGACGCTCTTCGTCACTGGCATAGCCAAACCCATCAGAACCTATGACTGCTCCGGCCTGAATCTCCACCTTATCACCGATTATAGCTCCCGGCATCACCTTAACTCCGGGATGGAAAAGACAGTCCTGGCCTATCTCAATATCAGCTACCAGGATGACTCCGGCAGCTATTCTGCTCCTGGCACCAATCTTCACTCCCGGTCCGATGATAGCTCCGCTCATCACGGTGACACCTTCTTCTAACTCAGCTGCTGGCGATACTCTGGCTCCAGCAGCTATTTCCCCCTGGTTGACCAGGATTTTACTGCTCTCCTGACCATAGTTTTCAGCCAGATAGCGTTTATCCGGAAAGAGATTGGCCAGCTGAGCAAAGGCAGTCCGGGGGTTATCCACCAGCAGTAATGGAACATCAGCAAGAGCCAGCTCCGATTCCTGGTAAAGACTCCTGGTTAATAAAATTAAACCAGCCTTATTTTCCCGGGCCAGTTTTAAAAAATTTTCATCTTCAGCATAGGTCAGATAGTCAGGGTCAGCCTCTGGCGCTCCCCGCACCCCTTTAATATTCTTCTCCGGATTAGCTTTGAGCTCTCCTCCTGCTTTAGCCGCCAATTCCGAAGCCTGCCAGACTGATTTAGTTTCCTTCTGAGACATGATTAATCCCCTTCCTCTTCCGCTAACTCCTCTAGTTTTTCCTTAACCTCTTCTGTTATATCCAGAGCACCTGCTGGAGCCGCTTCCGAGGTCAGCACGGTATGTAAGTCTTTCTCCCCGGCCAGTTCCTCCAGCACCTCGTATAAAAGTTCGCTAAAATCCTCTTCCAGCTCTTCCTTTTCAGCTAGGTAACGTTGATAGATATCCTCCTGCTGGCTGGTCTCTAAGGGGTTTTCTGTCCTCACCGACCTGTACTGCTCCTCTAACTCCTGGCCTCGCTCATCTAACCTTTCCTGATGTTCCTGACCGACTTTAGTGGCAGTCAATATTTCATGTAAATCGACCCGGCCTACTTCCGGGCCTGGCTCCTCCATCAGCTCACAGCCTGCCGGGCTCAGGAAAAGTGCCAGCAATAAAAAAACAGCCAGACCCCCCCTGGCGGTGAAGTATTTTGGAGCTGATTTTACTATCATCAGAAAATTTTTAGCCGTCTTCATCATTTCCTCCTCAGTATAACCACTGTTCTGATATTGATTGCAAATCCTTATCCAAATGTTTAATTTTTGTTATAATTTACAGTTTCCAGGCTAATTAATCACCAGAAGTCAAGCTGGCGGTCATATAAACGCTGAGACTGAGTCTGTAATCTCTCTTCTAACTCTGTTAACTCCCGGGTAACACGCTCTTCCTCTGATTTTTCCCAGGCCTGCTGCCAATTGTCCAGCTCTCTTTCTCTCTCTGCAATGGCTTCACTGGCCTGCTGCTGAATCTCTTCCTGGGCCGAGACAAACTCCAGTCGCAACAGGGCTGCTTCCCGCATCAACTGCTGATCTATCTGGGCATCGAAGATGCTCCTCACCTGGTCGACCTGAGCCTCCACCTGAGTTTCAATCTCCTCTCTCCTCTGCCGCAGCTCAATCTCCTGTTGCGCTGTTAAGGGCATGGTCCGCTGTTTAATCCGGATACTAAGGAGCTCCTGGCGATATTCTGCCTGGGCTTCTCTTCTGATCTGCCGTAAGAGTTCCTCATCCTCAGGGTCATAGCCGATATCAATCGCAGCAATATCTTCCTCTATCTGCTGTTGTTTGCGGTCAATCTCACGGTTAGCCGCTGCTCTAACCTCTTCCTGCCACTGCTTCAAATCCCGCTCTAAGTTTCTGATGAGCTCCTGGCGAAGCCGCTCTGATTCCTGAGCTACCAGCCAGTCCCGGGAGTCTTTAAGCTCCGACAGCCAATCAGTTACCAGAGCCAGAGACCTGGAGCGCTGAGCCTGTTGTTCCTCTCTGGAACTCTGCCAGCTCTCCTCTGTCATCGACTGTCTGACTCCCTGATCAGCCAGCAGAGCTTCATGGTCATTAACGGCTCCCCGGGGAGTAATTTCTCGTTCCAGTCTCTCAGGGACTGCAGCCACCTGAGTGGAGATGAAGAGAATACCCATAGCTCCAGTGGCAAAGAAGAGGGCTAGAACAGTGAGGAGCAGGAATTTTTTGCTTAAAATTCCCCTCTCCGGACAGAAAGCATCGGGCCAGCTCTTCAACCTGGCCAGCAACTTCTTTTTTACACTGCTGGCTAGTTTTTTTATTTTAAGCAGCACTCTGCGACTTAAGTCAGCCATCTGCTCCGCCCCCTTTTTTTTCAATCCAGCCTTTTGATTGCTGGAGCCCCGGGCTAATTAGTCAATGAATTTATTGTTGATTCAAATATTCAATGATTTCTGGAGTTAAATCATAGCCTCCATAGAGCACATTTTGTCCTTCCAGGACAACCTTGGCTCCCACTTCCTCAGCCAGTTCTGTAATAATCCCTTCGATATCGCTTAAGACCTCCCCGATTAGTTCCTGTTCCCTCTGGGTCAGCTGCTCCTGATAATCCTGCAGGAGGTCCTGCTGTTCTTCCTGGCTCAGCTCATCAGCCTGGGCCTCTAATTCCTGCTGTAGTTCCTGGGCCTCCTGATTTAGCTGTTCTTCCGCTGATTCCTTGTCCGGATGGGCCTCAAAGACCTCCTCCAGGTTGACAAAGGCAATCTCACCATCAGTCTCTGCCTGTACTGGACTGCCGCTAAAACCAACACCTATCAAAAGAAGGGCTACCATTATTGCTGTAATAGTTAATTTAATGCCTTTACTGCTGAAATTCACTGCTTAAATTCCTCCTTTAAGTTTGCTTTTCTTTGCTTTTTTCCGACCTTTATTTTAAAAAATAGCTTTAGAATGTCTGACCGAAACCTAAATGCGGTGTTCCGCTCCAGTCTTCATCGAAGGCATAATCCAGCCTGACCTGGCCAATGGGAGTATCCAGTCTTACTCCTAAGCCCTGGGAGCGGCTGAAATTCTGGGTGCGGAATATCTTATCTTCTTCATCTTCCTCGGGATAATGATTCCAGACATGACCTATGTCCATAAAGCCCACACCCTGTACACTATCGATGATCTGAAAGCGGTACTCTAGATTACCAAGAACCATATTATCACCGGTCATCCGGTCATATCCTCTGAGAGTATCAGGACCTCCAATGGCATATTTCTCCTGGGAAGGGAGCTCATCATCGCTAAAACCTGATTTAACTCTGAGGCCGATGGCATGGTCATCCTGATAACCTTCGGTAAAACGGCTAAATTCATTGCCATATTTGATAAAGTCCTCATCGCCACCTACCAGATAACCGCCAAACTCCAGGTTGAACTCATTGATGCCTCCCTCCTGGGGAAAGAAGGGATTATCGCGACTATCTTCCCGGGCCCTAAAGTTCATGCTGCGAGTCACAATATCTTCATCGAGGTTATTGCGGTGCCGAAATCTTACATTGCCCCGCCAGTCATTGATCAGGGGATAACCTAAGGCAGTGCTTAACTCCCGCATCCGATCTCCGCGCTGGATAAAATCTGCGGCTTCAATATCAAAGGAAATTTCACTGCCCATCACCCGGGGTTCATAGAAGCTCAACCGATATTCTCGTTCTCCTCCGAAACGACCATAGACGGAGACCTCCTGACCTCGCCCCAAAAGATTGCGCTCCTCTAAATCCACAAAGCCAAACCAGTCACTGCCATCGGGGTTTTGCTGATAACCGGCCCCGAAGTTGATTGAACCTGTATTACCTTCCATGAATTCCAGAATTAAGTTGGCCGTATTTTCAGCTTCGTCGGCCATCATTAAATCAGGGTAAATATCTTCAAAAAACTCCAGCATGAATACATTTTCCAGATTCCGCTGCAGTTGATTATAGTTTAAGGGGTCACCTGGCTCCAGCTCCAGTTCCCGTAAGATCACATAATCCCGGGTCTTGTCGTTACCCTCCAGAATTATATCCTCCAGGTAACCCAGATTAATATCCACTGTAAGTAAACCATCAACACTGATATCTACGTCATCGATGCGGGCTATTATATAGCCATCATCCTGAAAGCGATATTGCAGGTCCCGCACTCCAGTATTGAGGCGTTCGGCATTTAAAACCTCACCTTCCTCGACACCTAAAATTTCCTTTACTTCTGCACTGGTATAGACATCAGCCAGGCCGCTGATATCAACTTCCGTGACCCTGGGAAACTCCTGGACCTCAAAGATGGCCTTAAGCCCCTCGGCGGTGCTTTGAAAGCTAACGCTGACATCTTCAAAATAACCCATATCATAAACAGCTTCCATATCCTGTTGTAAGACGTCCCTGTCATACTCATCACCAGCCTGACTGGAGATCTGCCCTCGGATCTCAGCTTCACTGATATTTTCATTACCTGTAATCTCAATTTCCGCCAGCGTCTCCTGGGCCTGCAGGGCCCCTGGTACCAATAGGAGAGCTAACAATATCATTCCGGTAAAAAGAGCGATTTTCTTCATAGCCGCCTCCTTTATCAGTAAAATTATTTTTTCTGCTCTGATTTTCTTGCTTCTGATTTTCTTGCTATAGAACTATCGTCTACCTGCATTATAACATAGAGTTTCCTGACTTAATTTAAAATTTTTATTAAATTATCATCATATTTCTTTATAAAGACCGGTTCATCTTTTTAATCCCGGATAATCAATCCCGGATAATCCAGTTGCAACCTTAAAACTCAAAACCTGTCTCCAGGGTAAAGGAAAAATCATCGAAGGAGTTAAAGGTGCCATCTAAAAAGGTGCGTTCGCTGAGATAATAGCGGAAGGATAGTGAAGTATCCCGCTCATCAAAGCCGAAACGGCTTTCACTCTCCAGATAAAGACGGTCAGTTAAATCCATACCCATATAAAGGGTCATCTCCTGGTCTTCCAGAAGACCACCTTCAGAAACCAGCTCAAAGCGGTCCAGCTCTAAAGCCCGGCGCAATCGAGCAGAGACATCAGCCAGGAGCTCAAATTCCAGTTGCTCCCGCAAAAATCTCATGAATTCCTGCTGAATCACCTGGGGCATGCTGTACTCCTGCCCGGCCAGCACTCCCCCCAGGCCGCCGCGGCTTAAGAGCAGTGAAATTATCTCCTCTTCCTCTCTTTCTGGAGTGGAGGCAAAGGTAGTGGATAAATTATCGGCTGGACCATCGATATTCACCTGAATCTCATGGTTATCGGCTTCAGTTCTGGCCCTCACTGTGGCCCGGGGAATTATCCCCCGTCGACGGCTAAAGTCCAGCCGGGCTGTTTCTAAAGTAAAACGATTATTATAAAAGTAGACTGAACCCTGATTGGAGGCCAGCTCTCCATCTATCTCAAAATTATCGCTATAAAGCAGGCGCAATTCCCCGCGTTGAATCTGCACTTCAGCGTTATCATGCTGGAAATAGTTGTTATCACCTACAATTAATTTGAGGTCCATCTCCGGCTGAAAATTACTCCTGGGCGGTTCCTCTCCTTCGCCGGTCGGGTCCGGAACAGCTACATCTTCCGGTAAAACTGCTATCAAATTATTGAAAGTAATTTCACCTGCCAGAAGTGGATTTAACATTGCTCCGCTGAAGGTAAGTTCTCCCGTTATGTCCACTTCACTGCCCTGATAAAAGAGGGGCAGGGCCCTGGTTTTAGCAGTAAGGTCCCAGAAATCAGCCTGCTGATTTAAATTAAGACCGCCGCTAAAATCGACCTGACCGCCATCCAGATAGCCGGTAAAATCCTCTAATTCCATTCTGCCACCGCTAAAGTTGAAATTGCCGCCTAATTCCAGAGTTTCCTGCTGGCCAAAATCGACTTTACTGATATCTACCAGCAAATCACCGGCAGTGGAAATTTCCTCCAGGGAAGCTCCTGTGGCTTCCACTTCTCCCTCCAAAGAGCCGACAATCTCCTCTAACTGGGGCATAAGCTCAGCTACCGGGTCTAGGGGGAAATCGGCAGCGGAAATTAAAAATTCAGCCTCGGCAGGTTCCTGCCAGGGCAGACGGGCCGAGAGATTGAGATACTGGCCTGGTTCGGCCACCAGCTCCTGGCTGATGGTTAAAATCTCCCCGGCAATCAAATTAGCCTCTCCGGCAATTTCAGCAAACTCATAGGGTCCCACCTCGATATCACGGGCAAGGGTCCTGAGCTCAAAATCAGGCTCCTCCAGGGGGCCTTTAAGCTCTCCGGCAAATTCCATCTGACCGCTGAAGGCAACCTCGGGCTCGAAAAAGTCATCCAGCCAGCCCAGCTGGATATCTTCCCCTATAAGTTCAACATCAAATTCGTCGGTCATATCGCCCTGCAGGCTCACCTGCCCCAGCTCTCCTGATTCACTGCTGGCCAGAAGGTCCACTCCGGCCTGAAAATCTGTGGGAGAACCGGTGAGGTTTAATTCTCCGCTGAGTAGATAATCTATATCCAGGGGAGTTTCCAGGGCCAGTCTCTTGAGATAATGGTTTAACTCTACCTCTGCAAGATCTAAGGTAAGATCCAGCCTGGGCTCATCTAAGAGTGATTCCACCTCTCCCCTTAGAGTATATTGACCGGGACCGGGCTGCCAGTCAGCTTCCACCAGAGTCAATACATCATCTGCCAGAGTTAAATCAGCCTTAAGAGAGCCCAGATCTTCCTCTGCCCAGGCCAGCTCCTCTATCTCTAAATGGGTTTCTCCTGCCGGGTTATCATAGCTCCCCTCAAGCTCTCCGCTGGCTGAGGCCAGGCCGCTGAGATCCTCCAGCTCTTCGAACTCCAAACCCTGGAGGGGGAAATCACTGATAGAGTAATCAACCCAAAACTCTTCACTAAAGGCTCCATCCATGGTGAAAAGAGCCTCTTCCTTCTCCATTTTCAGATCGATAACCTGGAAGGGCTCCCCTGTCTGCCAGTAAAAACTGGAGCTGGCATTAGTGAATTCAAATACCTGCTGCTCTTCTCCTTCTCCCAGGGGTAAAATGGTGCTGCGAGAAGTGGCCTCAGAGTTTACCTCCAGCTCTGAAAAGGGCCCCTCTACCTCTACTATTCCACTAACATCACCTTCTAAGGGCAGACCAATATCAAAGATCTCGTTAATATATTGATAGGTTATTTCAGCTATATCCAGGCGGGCAGTCAACTCCGGCTCCTCTGCGGCTAGAGAAAGATCGCCCTGTCCCTGAACTTCTGCCCCGCGACTTGTAAAATCCAGCCCCCTGATACTAATGAGGTCGCGGTCAGAAAAATAAAATAAGTTACCATAACCCTCTACAACTTCCACGCCAAAGATTTCAGCTTCAGGCAGGGCCAGACTGGCTGAGATACCCGGTGATTCCAGGGTGCCAGTGAGGCGACCTGAGAGGCTACCCCGGCCCGTAAGCTCATTATTGAGACCAGTGAGGGAGCCAATCTCCGTCAGATCAACCTCTCCTGTCTCCAGCCTTAAATCCATCTCTCCAGCCAAGAGGTCTACCTCGCCTCCCAGTTCCAATTCTGCCAGTTCAGTATCGGCTCGGGCAGGACCTACTTCCATCCTGCCCTCACTGAGCCAGAAAGCGCTGGAGATCTCACTGGCCTGGAAGGCCCCTGCTGGAAAGAGTTCCTCTTCCTGCAGGCGAAAATCTGTCAGGCTAATTTCTCCAGCTAAAAGCAGGTCCTCTAAAGATAGACCCTCTCCGGAGCCGGTGAAATTGGCCCGGAAATCACCGCCAGGAGAGGCAGCCATAACCTCCTCCAGGCCCAGCTCAGCTGCCAGTTCAGCTGGAAAGACTTCAACCAGAGACTGCTGCCAGCGCTCTAAGTCCATATCAGCCACTTCCAGCTGAAAGTTATATTCCTCACTGGCCGGTTTATAATCTCCCTGGGCCCGGAGAAGCTCCTGGCCCTCTAAAGTATTCAGGGAAAGATCATCCAGCCACAATCGGTCCTGCTGCCAGCGGGCCGCCACTTCAGTTATAAGTTCCTCCTGGCCAATATTGCTGCCATTTAAGGATATTTCTGCCCCCAGCGCCGGGCCCTTTTCTTCGGGGCCAGAGGCAAAATTATCAGAATCAAAACTTCCAGAGCTTAAATTTAAGGTAAAATCAGCCTCCCGGGGCCAGCTATCAGCCAATCCAGCAGGTTGATCGTCGTAATCCTCTTCTTCCATCATGGCCTGCGGCAGGTCCAGAGAAAATTCTTCTGCTAAAAATTCCTGCCAGGGGGCCAGGGCAATCCCCTCACCGGAGAGGGTAAAGAAATAATCAGTAAAGTCAGGTAATTGAACATTTCCCTGCCCCTGATAGCTGTGGTCCAGGAAATCCAGCTTTAAATCATCCAGCAATAGATGACCCTTCTCACTGTGGTAAGAGGTCCCCCAGCTGATATTCTCCAGCTTAAGTTCTGGATCCTCCAATCCCAGCTGAGAGAGCTCTGTTATTCCTTCGACTTTAAAGCTCTCAAGCTCATCCCGGTAACCTTCACCGGTAAAACCCAGCTGCTGCTCACCGCTAAAATTTAACCCCTCTAGAGGCAGTTCCTGGTCGGCTGCCAGCTCAGCTGTGATAGGCTGCAGCTGATCCAGTTCAGCTTTAAGGTCAGAGCGGATTTCCCATTCTTCTGCTGAAAGTTCCAGGGCCAGCTCCAGCTCCGGCAGCTCCAGGCTCTCTAATATAACAGCTTCCTCGGCAGTAAATAATTCTGCCGGCAGTTGCAGACCGGTAAGCTCTAAAGACCCTCCTAAGCCGGCAGCTAGCGATTGCTCATCTTCAACAATGATTTCCAGCCGCTGCAGGGCCAGGGCCAGGCTGCTCTCCCGTTCCTGGTAGAATATTTCTCCACCCTGAACAACAAGACCTGCCCCGGCAGGTAACGGCGGGAGTTCACGCCAGATAGGGGCAGGGTCAGGTATTTCCATATCTTCATCCAGGTCCAGTTCCGTCAGCAATTCCCCTTCAGGGTCGCTGACATAGACCTCGGGTTCAATTACTTTTAACTGCTTAAAACTGGCCAGCAGACCTTCTCCCAGGTCAAAGTTGTTTAAATCAGCTAAAGAATTCCAGGCTACCTGCAAAAGGTTAGAGAAGTCATAATAAATAACAGCCTCTGGCAGATAAATATCAATCTCCTCTGACCGTGAAAGGGTAAGGTCAGTAAGGCGCAGTTGATTTAAAGGCAACCAGTTTATCTCCTCAACTTCAATATCCATTTCCAGGGAGTTTTCCAGCTCGGTTATAATTCTCTCCTGTCCCTCTTCCAGCCAGCCCTGCTCTAAGATATAGAAAGGGGTGGCTGCTACAGCTGTTAATAGCAGCAGAATTAAAAATAATTTTTTCCAGGTCATGAAGAGGCCCTCCCCGGCTTAAACCACAGCACGGCAGGAAGGTCCCCGCTCAAACTCAGACACCTCTAAAGCCACCGCCCTGGGTGATACTTTTTTGCCAACATTTTTCCAGGATATTAGTATTAAGCCTGCTTTCTCGCTCTTCACTCTCCAGAGACTGCCAATCATCCAGGGAACTGGCCGCCTCACTGGCTTCACCATTTTCCTGATTTTCCTGCTCAGATTCCTGTTCAATATTATCTTCGTAATCTTCTTCATAGATAACATCTTCATCTTCTGTATTTTCTAGATCCTCTTCGTATTCTTCCTCAACCTCTTCTGCATCAGGATCCTCAATCATAAAGTCTAAATAAAGGTCACCTTCTAAAACATAATCAGTGGAGATAGTCTCTCTAATCTTCTCCTCTTCCACAGGCTCAGCCGGCAGTTCCTCATCTTCCTCTTCTGCTGGAGCTCTCTCCTCTTCCTCCTCAGGAGGCTCAGGCTCTTCTTCCTCTTCGGTTTCCTCAACTTCCTCAACTTCTTCCTCCTCTTCTATCGGTGGAGCAGCCGGGAAACCGGGGTAGACCTCCAGTACCATTTCGTTATTTTGCGGTCTAGCTAAAAAATCATCTATCATTTCCTCTAAGCTCTGATAGCCCGCCGCTGAAGCTGTCAGCTCTTCCTCAGGAGCATAGTCATCATAATAGTGGGTCTGGCCAAACTGCCCATAAGTCTGACCGCTGCGGGCCGAGAGGGTGTTAGGGCCAGGCTCAATATCCTCTGGCAATTCCAGATACATCTCAAATTCAAAGGATTCCTGCCGATAGGGGCGCAGGCTAACTTTTAAATCAAGTTCATCGCCGGGATAAATCTCCTCTTCATTTTGAATCTCTAGCTCATCGATGAGGGCCACCTTGTCCTCTTCCCGCACCTTGATTTCATAGGAGATATCAAAGAGCTCGGCATCGACGAAGCTATTGAGATTGACAATCTCCAATATAGCCAGCAGATCATCGAGGCTACGAGCTGCGATATCCTGTTGGCTGTAATAAAGATTATCCCGGGTCACTATGGTACCGGGAATATTATTACCCATAATAGTAAGTCTGGTCTCGGCAACTCCTGCCCCTATCCTATCGAGGCCGCTATCGATACCCTGTAAAGCCAGTGTTGGAGGAAGCTCCAGCAACAGCTCCTCATCTCTAATGATCTGCACATTTAAATTGGTCTCCTCCTGGCGGTCCTCATCATGGACAGCTATCTCCATGGGGACTACTTCAGGAAAGACATTTAACTCTCCGGAGATTCCTGCGCCCCGGTCCTGGGTAATGACTCCCTGGGGTACCCCGATGGGGTTGCCCAATTTAAAGGGCATGTCGCCAGGTATTACCTGACTGACCTGGGAGTGGCCGAAGAAAAAACTGACGTTGCCGCGGTTGGTGAAGGGATGGCCGAAGGAGACAGTCTTATCATCATCCACATAGGTTAGAGTTCCTATAGAGGCAATACTAATATCACCGCGAGTCAAGAGAGCTGCCACCGAGCTACCGGGCTCTAACTCAGGGTACTCCTCTAATTGCTTGCCGGCATCATCTCCACCGGGAACCACTTTAAAATCACTGGAAAAATAATTATCCAGGTCTGCTTCCAGATGCTCCAAACCCCGTCCTGATAGACCACTCACTGCCAGCGGAACACTTAACTCCGGCAGGTCATCCACGGGTTCCAGCTCTGCAGAGGGGTCCTCCAGTAAATCCAGCATGGGTTCAATGGGAGTAGCCAGAACATAGCGGCTATCACCATCCACCCAGCCGTAGGATATGGCTCCGATTATTTTATCATCGAGATAAAGAGGGCTACCGCTCATCCCTGAGGCCACGCCCTCAGTTTCCTCAATAAGCTCTCCGCTGAGCCTGGCCAGGATAAAGTCCCGCCCTGGTTCATAGTTATAAAGAATATCTATCACTTCAAAATCAAATTCCTCGATTTTAGTGCCTGTTACCACGGTTCTCCCATAACCGCTATCTCCCTGCTGCACCTCTTCTAGAGGCATGGTCTCCGGGGAGGTCTCAGCGGCTTCAAGCTGACCAGCAGTTGCCAGCAGGATAAGTCCCAGACATAAGGTAAAAATAAACAAGAAACTCTTCCATTGTCCCTGGCTAACATCGGTATCCCGGATTAACGATTTATTGACAGCCACAATATCAAAACCTTTCCTTCTCTAATAATTAATTACTTATAGGCCTTCTCGCGATTATTGAAAATGATCTCTTTAAGCTCATCGATCTCTTCCAGGGCCTTTCCTGTCCCCCGGGCTACGCAGGTCAGGGGGTCATCGGCCAGAAATACAGGTACGTCGGTTTCGTTGCTCAACAACTTATCAAAATTTTTCAAGAGCGAGCCGCCTCCTGTCATGATTACCCCACAGTCCATGATATCGGAGGAAAGCTCCGGCGGGGTGCGCTCTAAGACCGAGCGGACTGCTTCTACAATGGAATCTATGGATTCATCCACAGCCTCCCGGACTTCTTCAGCAGTAATCTCCTGATGACGGGGCAGGCCACTCATCAGATCCCGCCCCCGCATCTCAAAGCTCTCATTCTCCTCGACTACGGCCGAACCAATTTCAAATTTGATTTCTTCTGCTGTTTTATCGCCAATTACCATATTGTACTGTTCCCGGACATAGCGGACTATATCAGCATCAAACTGATCGCCACCCAAGCGCAATGACTCGCTGACCACGATACCACCCAGCGATATCACCGCTATCTCGGCTGTTCCACCGCCGATATCGATAATCATACTGCCGCTGGGCTCAGCCACTGGCATACCTGCTCCTATGGCGGCAGCCAGGGCCTCTTCAATTAGATAGGTCTTGCGAGCTCCCACCTGGTTGGCAGCCTCTTCCACCGCCCGGCGCTCTACTTCCGTTATTCCTACGGGAATACAGACCATAAGCTCCGGCTTAAAGAGAGGCCGGCTCTTGACTACTTTGGAGATAAAATTTTTCAACATGGCTTCAGTCATTTCAAAATCAGCTATTACTCCGTCCTTTAAAGGACGGATGGCTACAATATGACCGGGGGTACGACCAATCATCCTTCTGGCTTCAGCCCCGACGGCCAGCGTCTTATTATTATTCTTATCGATGGCCACCACCGAGGGCTCCTGTAAAACAATACCATTTCCCTTCTGATAAACCAAGACATTTGCCGTTCCTAAATCTATGCCAATCTTCTGTGATAAATTAAACATAATATATCTAAAACCTCCTCAGGCCGTTGTTACCTGGCTCTCTATGGTTCCTTCCACCTTTTCCATCTCCGCTCCTAAAGCAGTGAGTTTCTCTTCAATATCTTCATAGCCTCTTTCCACATGGCCAATATTTTCTACCACGGTCACTCCATTAGCCTTAAGTCCAGCCAGGATCAAAGCAGCTCCAGCCCTGAGGTCAGTAGCTTCAACCTCAGCACCGGTCAATCTGGCTGGCTTAACCAGGGCCGAATTATCATCAACGTTGATGCTAGCTCCCATAGTTTCTAACTCTTCCACATGCTTAAATCTATCTTCCCAGACCGTCTCTGTCACCACACTGGCTGTATCAGCCTGGGTTAAAAGCACCATCATCTGAGCCTGTAAATCAGTGGGAAAACCTGGATAGGGCAGGGTTTTAACATCGACGGAATCCAGTTTCTCCGGGGCAGCTACCCGGACTCCAGCAATATCCTCTTCCAGTTCCACGCCCATCTCGCCTAATTTAGCCAGCAGCGGTTTAATATGCTCCACCAGTACATTTTTCACATAGACATCCTGTCCCATCAAAGCACCGGCAATTATATAGGTGCCGGCTTCAATCCGGTCAGGAATAATGCGGTGTTCTTCTCCGTGTAAGGCTTCCTGACCTGTAATTTTAATCACATCAGTTCCGACACCCTTTATCTTAGCGCCCATCACCGTCAGATAATTGGCTAAATCCACAATCTCCGGCTCCCGGGCTGCATTTTCAATCACTGTCTGCCCCTTTGCTCCAGTGGCAGCCAGCATGATGTTTATCGTTGCCCCGACACTGGGGTAATCTAAATATATCTTATTACCCGTAAGCTCAGGAGCTGTAAGTTCAACTATATTTCCATTGATATTAACCTCTGCTCCCAGGGCTTTAAAGCCCTTTAAATGCAGATCAATGGGCCTATTGCCAATGCTGCAACCTCCTGGCAGGCTGGTCCGGGCCTGGCCCTGACGAGCCAGCATCACCCCCAGCATATAATAGGAGGCTCTAATCTTCCCGGCCAACTCCGGGTCAGTGGCATACTGGTCTAAGGAACGGGGGTCTATCTCCATGGTGTTATCCTGATAATCAACTCTAGCCCCCATTCTGCGGATTATCTCGGCCAGATTCCTCACATCTTTTAAGTCGGGAATATCTTCCAAGAGACTGGGACCGGAGCCCAGCAGGCTCGCCGAAATAATAGGCAGAGCAGCATTTTTAGCTCCACTTACTTTAACAGTCCCCGTCAGTTTATGTCCACCTTCTATGTAAAATTTTCGCACATTCACTCTCTCCTTCAATAACTGATAATGTTTATTTTTAATGCGGCTTTTCCCTAACCACTATCATATCACACCTGCCATCAAAACAAAAATTCAAAACCGGCAAAAAGGAAAATTAGTCCTAATTATATACTGTAAAATCTCCGGTCTTAAATAAAAGTTAATAAAAGTCTTAATAAATAATTCGCTATTAAAGAGCGAATTCCTCTAAAGAGAAAGAGCTATTTCCTGTATATTATCAAATTAATAGCTCTTCTGCAAACAGGAGCTCTTCTGAAAAAAGGAAAGAATATAAACAATTTTAACTGTTCTTTAAAACTCAAAGCCATAAAATAGCTGGAGGCCAGCTTCCAGACCGGCTAAGTTGATATCTTCATCCTCCTCATCGCTGATATCCAGGTTGCGGAAAGCCAGGTCTGCTCCCAGGCCAAAGCCAGCTATAATCTCTGCCTCGGCTCCAACTCCAGCTTTTATTCCCATTCCACTGAAATCCCTCTCCTCCAGACTGCCAAAGTAATAGCCTAAATTTCCTTTGGCATAAAACCTGAGAACTTCAAATTCCTCTCTCACCACCTGGGCCAATTCATAGATAAAATCAGCTGAAACAGCATTTAAACCTAAGTCCTCAGCAAAATACCTCTCATATTGGGCCACCATCAGGACATCTTCGCTAAGAGGTACTCCCAGGCCGCCAAAAACAGCAAAACCGGTATCAACATCGCCAAAGGTGGCTACCCGCCCCCCGGCCGTGACTCTGGTATCGCTGAGTTCAATCTCCGGCGGCTCCTCCGCCACTACCGCTTCTCCTGCTAAAAAGCTCATTGCAGCCAATAAAACTAACACCAACAATAAAACCAGGATCCTTTTCCCCGGCACAGTAGATAATTTTGTCACCAGCAACATCCTTTCCTGAGTTAATTTAGGTTGATTTATTTCATCTGTAATTATATCATCAATTAGCAGCACAGACAATGATTGCAAAAAAAGAGATGGTTCTTTTCCCTCTCTGCGATTTAGCAGGAAAGAAAAGAACCATCTCTGGTTAACTATTAGTTAACTATAAATTAAAATGTAACTATAAATTAAAGTGCAAATTTATATCACAGTATTTTAAGCTGCTCTAATTTCTAGCCACTTAATTTGTATTACCAGTTAATAGCGGCTTTTATTTTCAACGGCATCAATTCTGGCTATGGCTCTCTCCAGCGCTGCTTCGGCCCGGGTTTCATCTACCCGACCTTTCTCCTCGCGCAGGCGTCTTTCGGCCCGTTCGCGAGCTTCTCGAGCTCTTTCAACGTCGATCTCCTCTGGCAGCTCCGCCGTCCGGACGATGACATTAACCTGCTCCGGCTTTACTTCCAGAAATCCGTCACTTATTGGCACCGGAATCTCTTCCTCGCCCTCAATAATCTTTAAGACACTGGTCTCTAGAGCTGTTACCAGCGGAGTGTGGCCAGGCATGATGCCAATATCACCGTCGATGGCTCGAGCTACCACCATATCCACCGGTTCGCTATAGACAACCCTTTCTGGAGTGATAATATCAAGCTTAACCTGCGCCATATTTAATCACCGACTTTCTCAGCTTTCTCCACAGCCTCTTCTATGGTACCCACCATGTAGAAGGCTTCCTCTGGCAGATCATCATGCTTACCTTCCAGGATCTCTTTAAAGCCGCGCACCGTCTCTTCAATGGGCACATATTTACCAGGTACATTGGTGAACTGTTCGGCCACAAAGAAGGGCTGGGATAGGAAACGTTCAATCCTGCGGGCTCGATTAACAACAATTTTATCCTCTTCGGAAAGCTCCTCCATACCCAGAATAGCAATGATATCCTGCAGTTCCTGGTATTTCTGGAGAACCTCCTGCACCTGCCGCCCGACGCGGTAATGCTCCTCACCAATTATGCGGGGGTCAAGAATCTGAGAGGTGGAATCCAGCGGGTCCACGGCAGGATAAATCCCCTTCTCGGCAATCTGCCGGGAAAGCACCGTTGTCGAGTCCAAATGGGCAAAGGTTGTAGCCGGTGCCGGGTCAGTCAGGTCATCGGCCGGCACATAAATGGCCTGCACCGAAGTGATGGAACCGGTCTTGGTGGAAGTGATCCGCTCCTGCAGGGCACCTACATCCTGAGCCAGGGTAGGCTGGTAACCTACCTCCGAGGGCATCCGCCCTAATAGAGCCGATACCTCCTGACCGGCCTGAATAAAACGAAAGATATTATCGATAAAGAGCAGTACATCCTGCTCCTGGTCATCACGGAAATACTCAGCCATGGTCAATCCTGTAAGGCCAACTCTCATCCTGGCTCCCGGGGGCTCATTCATCTGCCCGAAGACCAGGGCTACCTTATCCAGAATATCGGCCTCCTGAAACTCCAGCAGCAGGTCATTACCCTCTCTGGTCCGCTCTCCTACTCCAGAGAAGACTGAATAACCTCCGTGCTCAATGGCGATATTATTGATCAATTCCTGAATCAATACCGTCTTGCCAACACCAGCTCCACCGAAGAGGCCAACTTTACCACCGCGAGAATAGGGAGCCAGCAGGTCGATAACTTTGATCCCTGTTTCAAAAATCTCATTGCTGGTGGCCTGTTCTTCGTAACTGGGAGGCTTACGGTGGATAGAGCGTTCCTCTACCGCATCAACCTCTCCTTTACCATCAATGGTCTCACCGATTACATTGAAAATTCGGCCTAAGACCTCTTCACCTACAGGCACTGAAATGGGCTGGCCCTGATCTTCGCCTTCCATCCCCCGGACCAGACCTTCGGTACCATCCATGGCTACCGTTCTTACCCGGTTATCACCGAGCTGCTGCATAACCTCACAAATAAGTTCATCTTCTCGACCAGTATCAAGCACCCTGATCGCGTTATAAATATTCGGCAAATTTCCTGCAGGAAACTCAAAGTCCACCACTGGACCTATTACCTGAATTATTTTGCCGATATTTTTTTCTTCACTCACAGCAATTCCTCCTTTACAATCCAATCATCAAGCAACTAATCATTAACTCACTGCTTGCCAATCTATTTTTGTATTTCCTTTTACTTCTGTGCTTCAGCACCACTGACAATCTCACTGATCTCCTTGGTGATCTGTGCCTGACGGGCTCGGTTGTACTCTAAGGTCAGGTCATCGATCATCTCGGTGGCATTCTCAGTGGCTGAATCCATAGCTGTCATCCGGGCTCCAAACTCGCTGGCCTTTGATTCCAGCAGCGCAGCATAGATTAAATTATTGACATATTGAGGTAGGATAACATCCAGAACCTCTGGCGGGGACGGCTCGTAAAGATAATCAACGGCTATCCCCTCTTCCCCCTCTTCTCCATCAGCATCACCTCTGGACTCGGGATCCCGCTCCTCCGGTGGGATTACCGGCAATAGCGGAATGTTATAGACTGTCTGATTTAAGGGAGAATCAAAATGGGTATAAATCAGTCGGGCCTCTTTATATCCTTCCTGCTTATAGGTATCAATTATCCGATTGGTAATTCTCCGGGCAAACCAGAAGCCGGGATAATCATCAATATCGGTATAATCAGCCACAATTTCCTGCTGCTCTCGACTAAAGGTCCGCAGAGCTTTCTTGCCAATGGTCAGGAGAGTGGCTGGCTCTCTTTTGAGCAGAGAGCGGCGGGTTTCTTTTATAACCCGGGAATTATAAGCGCCGCAAAGTCCTCGATCACCGGTGATAGTTACCAGCAGAGTCTTCTCTCCAGTGGCATCACCCAATAAAGGGTGTTCAGCAAAGGTACCGGTATTGCTGACAATATCCTGCAATACCAGCCTGGTCCGCTTGAAGAAGGGACGAGTCGATTCAGCCTTCTCCTGAGCCCGGCGCAGTTTTGCCGCCGCCACCATCTTCATCGCCTTGGTGATCTTTTTAGTATTTTCCACACTTTTTATCCGGCGTTTAATATCGTGCATCGTTTCCATAACTTGCTCACCTCTATTTCCAGGCACCTTCAAATAGTCTAAATCCAGTGAAATCCAATCAATCTATTCTTAAAACTAAAAAGCACTAAAGCCAGTATTTATAATGAGAAACAATTAACCGGCTTCAACTTCCTCTTGGCCGTCTTCTTCAGCCTCTTCAGTCTCTTCAGTTTCCTCGGCTTCCTTTTGGGCTGCTTCTGCCAGGTCGCTATCGCTAACCAGACTCTCCTCCTGAATGGAGAAGGTATCTTTAAATTCTGTGATAATCTCCTTGAGATTATTTTCGATCTCCTCCGTGAGCTCTCCTTCATCTTTGATGGCCTTTAAGAGCTCCTGATAGCTGGAGCGACAGTAGGAGAGAAACTCCTTCTCAAAGCGTTCAATATTATCTACAGGAATATCATCCAGATGGCCATTGACCACCGCATAGATGATAGCCACCTGCTCCTCGACGGGCATCGGTTCATTTTCAGGCTGTTTGAGGACTTCCACTATCCGCTCACCCCGAGCCAGACGGCGCTGAGTAGCCTCATCTAAATCAGAACCAAACTGAGCGAAGGCCTCTAGCTCCCGGTACTGAGAGAGGTCCAGCCTCAAGTTACCGGCTACATCCTTCATGGCTCTTATCTGAGCATCTCCACCTACTCGAGAGACAGAAATACCCACATTGATAGCCGGCCTAACCCCGGAGAAGAAGAGCTCACTCTCCAGATAAATCTGGCCATCTGTAATGGAGATTACGTTAGTGGGGATAAAGGCTGAAACGTCGCCAGCCTGAGTCTCAATTATAGGGAGAGCTGTCAAAGAACCGCCGCCATAATCAGGATTTAACTTGGCCGCTCTCTCCAATAAGCGAGAGTGGAGATAGAAAACATCACCAGGATAAGCTTCCCGTCCCGGCGGACGCCTTAATAGCAGTGACATGGCTCGATAGGAATCAGCATGCTTGGAAAGGTCGTCATAGACTACCAGTACATCATCGCCCTTTTCATACATAAAATGCTCGCCCATGGCACAGCCGGCATAGGGAGCCAGATATCTCAAGGGGGCGGGTTCACTGGCAGTTGCTGAAACAATAATGGTATAATCCAAAGCTCCCTCTTCAGCCAGGCGCTCTCTTAACCGGGCAACATCGGAAGCTTTTTGTCCAATGGCAACATAGACGCATTTCACATCGTTATTGCGCTGATTTATAATCGTATCCACAGCAATGGCTGTTTTACCGGTCTGGCGGTCACCAATTATAAGTTCCCGCTGTCCGCGACCGATGGGAATCATGGAGTCAACGGCTTTCAAACCAGTCTGTAAGGGTACCTTAACTGGCTCTCTGGTTATAACGCCAGGAGCCTTGATTTCCACCGGGCGGTTTTGCTCAGTGGAGATTTTACCCTGACCATCTAAGGCCTGGCCTAAAGAGTTTACTACCCGGCCCAGCATTTCTTCGCCTACCGGAACCTCTATAACCCGACCTGTGCGCTTAACTTCGTCTCCTTCATCAATGGCTGTCTCATCGCCGAGGATAACTACCCCGACGTTGTCCTCTTCTAAGTTTAAAGCCATGCCAAAAACTTCATTGGGAAATTCCACCAGCTCCATCGACATGCAGTCTTCCAGTCCATAGACATGAGCAATACCATCACCCACATCTAAAACTGTACCTACACCGACAGTCTGGAGCTCAGTCCCATATTTCTCTATTTCTTTTTTAATGACTGAACTTATCTCTTCCGGTCTTATATTCATCATCAATCCACCCCTAACTTGCTGACAGGTATATTTTCCAGTCTTTTCTGCAACTGCTCCAGCTCATTTTTAATGCTGCCATCAATTACCTGGTCGCCAACTTTTATCTGCAGGCCACCGATTAAATCCTCGTCAACCCGGGCTGTGAGCTCTATCTGATAGTCAAAAATACTTTCCAACTTCTTGACTATCTGCTCCTGTAATTCTACT
This sequence comes from Halanaerobiaceae bacterium, assembly GCA_003553485.1. Lineage (GTDB taxonomy): Bacteria > Bacillota > Halanaerobiia > Halanaerobiales > Halarsenatibacteraceae > T1SED10-84. The sequence continues at coordinate 26,999 of PWEJ01000087.1, forward strand.
GGCAGCTTGAAAGCTGAGACCAGTTCCACTTCTAAAATTTCTTTGAATTCCTTGGTTCTCAGTTCAAAATCTCTGACAATGGCAATAAAAAACCTGATTCTTCTTTTATCTATCAACAGCTGGCAAAAATCTAAGACCAGCTGAGAGACTTCGTCTCCCACAATCTTTTTTAAAGTGCGTTTTTTCACTTCTGGAGCTATTCTGGGATGGTATAAGAGGTTTTTAAAATCCCCATTATCCTTAATTAAATCCCTGAGCTCCTCCAGATCCTGGGCAACTTTATCTATCTCTTCTTTTTCTGTCGCCAGTTCAAAGATAGCCTGTCCATATTTGCGGGCGATTTCATTTTCTATCATTTAGCCTCACCTAACCTGGCTGATTCTAAATCTTCAATGTACTGCTGGATTAACTCTTCATGTTCCTCTTCATCCAGCTTCTCCCGCAAAAATTTGCTGGCCACCATCATGGAAATACTGGCAACTTCTCTGCGCAGTTCATCGGCTGCCTCCTGGCGAGCCTGTTCAATTTCAGCTAAGTTGCGCTCTTTAATACGCTCCGCCTCGTCCTGGGCCTCAGCAATGATCTCCTGGGCTCGTTCCTCCCCGCGGTCTTCAGCTTCATCAATAATCTGCTGGGCCTTCTGGCGGGCTTCATTCAATTCCCTCTGATGCTGCTCCTTCAGCCGGTGAGCTTCTTCTTTCTGCCGCCGGGCCTGTTCTAAATCACCTTTGATTTTCTGGCGCCGGGAGTCCAGCATCTCCGTGACCGGCTTATATAAAAATCTTTTCAGTAAATACATCAGCACCAGAAAGTTGACAACTTCCCAGAGCATGGTTATATTCAGGTCAACCAAATCCACTTCACCTCCAAATTGAAAAACCTATTGCACCCAATCTTATCCTGCTAACTTCCTTTAGAGCTAAAATTTTCAGGTTATAAAATCACCCTGCCCTTAAAGGACAATAATTACGTGGCGATGGTAAATATCAATACTATGGCAATTACCAGTGAATAGATACCTGTGGACTCGGCTACAGCCTGACCCAGTAACATAGTGGTGATAATATTACCACGAGCTTCTGGCTGGCGGGCTACACCTTCTACAGCTTTACCGGCTGCATATCCCTGACCAATACCAGGACCAATACCTGCTATCATGGCAAAACCCGCTCCCAACAGTGCTGCTGCACTTATAATTGTGTCTATAACTTCTGGTGAAAATTCAACCATTGTTAAATTCCTCCTTTAAGTAATTTGGTTAGTTTGGTAGTAATAATTCTCATAGCGATAGGTCTTCAAGCAAAATCTAAACCAGTTTTTCACATCAATCCCGACAGACAGCTATATAGGCAATAGCAATCATTCCAAAGATTAAAGCCTGGACAGCTCCAACGAAGAGGTCAAACCAGGCATGTAAAGGTACAGGTAGTACCCAGGGCGCTGCTGAATATATCAACATTATGATAATTCCTCCGCCTACCATGTTACCAAAAAGACGGAAGGAGTGAGATATGGGCTTGGCCAACTCCCCTACCACATTTAGGGGTAATAGAATAATCACTGGCTCGCCAAAGCCCTTGATATAACCAAAAACGCCATGCTTTTTCATTCCTTCGTAGTGGCTTACCAAAAAGACCACTAACCCCAGACCTAAAGTGGTATTAATATCAGCGGTAGGATTAACTACCCCGGGGATAAAGCCCACCAGGTTGGAGAGGCCAATAAAAATAAATATGGTCGCTATAAAGGGCAGCATTCTTTTGCCCTCTCCTGGCATCATAGCTTCTATCTGGTCATAGATTAATTCTACAGTCATCTCAGCTACATTCTGCAGACCAGCTGGTACAATCTTCATATCCTTAGTGGCCAATCGGGCCCCAATTATTATCACAATACATACTACCCAGGCCCAGATCAAGGTATCGGTAATCGGCAAGGATTCATTGCCAAAGAGATAGGTTACTACCTGTGGTCCTGGATCCATTTAAATCCCCCCTTTCACTAAATATACTTGCTGGAATCATATTCCTGATACTTATTTTTTTTAGTGGCTAAAAAATCCTGCAACAGCTGTATTAAGGCAGAACCAATAATAACAAATTTTAACAGCAAAAGGCCCAACACCGCTCCCACAAAGCTCAAACCGGCATTATTCATGGCCACTGCCAGGACAACAAAATAAATCAAGAGATTTACCAGGGTCCTATTGCGGATGAACTTTTCTGCTTTAGCTGGCTCCATTTGCAGGGCTTTGCGGCTATTAACCAGCTTAAGCCTAAAGAGCAACAGGCTTATGGCCAGACCAAAGATAAGACCTAAAAATCCTGGCACCTCACCCTGGAGCAGGGCCATAATTAGCAAAAAAGAACCGAGAACCAGAGTCCTCTTTGTTAAAGTTTTAACAACTATTTCCGGCTGCTGGCTAAAGATATTAGTCATCACCTAAAGACCCCTTTATAACTTGATAGACAACATAAAAGCCGGATGCTATCCCTACTAGTAGCCCGGCTATTAAAAAAACTGGCTCAGTTTTAAGGAAATCATCAATTTTAGAACCGATAAAATAGCCGATACCAATGGAAACCACCATTAAAATCCCCAGGTAACTGACCAGTCCCAGAGCCTGTAAAATTTTTTGCCAGTCCTTATTATCCATGGGGACTGCTCCTTCTGCCTTATAATGTCTGGTTATGCTCGATTCTAATATATAACATTCAAGGTTAAGCAGAAAAATCCTGCCCTAAAATTAAAATCTAAATTTTCTAAATGGGAGCATAAATTGCCTTAGCTGCCAAGAATCTGCCTGATTTAAAAGCACTTAAGTAATCATGATTACCGGGTTATCATATGTTTTGCTCCTGCTGACTTTCTGAGTGGAGGGCTCTTCCCTCCCGGGGTAAATCCACGGAAAAAATTCCAATTCGCCAGCAGCTATATAGTAAAAATATACCAGTTATTATCACCAGCAGAATTCCATTTTGCGAATTTAAGTGATTTACCAGATAGGCCGTGGCGCCAAGAAATATGCTCATCACGTAGACTATAAGTGCGGTCTGTTTCTGACTCCAGCCCAGAGCCAGGAGCCGATGATGGAGATGACCATGGTCAGCTCTGCTTATGGGGCGGCCGTAATAAAAGCGGCGGACAATGGCAAAGGCTGTATCAAAGATAGGTACTCCCAGGGCCAGTATCGGCACCAATAAAGTCATGGCAGCTGCTCCCTTTAAAGCTCCAATTACCGAGACGGCAGCCAGGAGATATCCTATCAAAAGTGCCCCGCTATCCCCCATAAATATTTTAGCAGGGTGAAAGTTGTAGGGCAAAAAACCCAGACAACTGCCGGCCACGGCTGCAATGATAGCCGCCGTAAAATACTGGCCCTGTTGAATACTGACGGCCAGTAATGTTAGAGCAGCAATAAGAGAGACTCCTGCGGCCAGTCCATCTAAACCATCTATCAGGTTAACAGTATTGGTGAGTCCTACAATCCAAAAAACCGTTAAAGGAGGTCCTAAAATGCCGAGATAAATCATCCCCTCTCCTAGAGGATGACTGACAAACTGAATGCTAACCCCGGCAACTACCAAAACCAGGGCCGCTATAATCTGCCCCATGAGTTTAACTGCCGGCTTAAGTTGATATAGGTCATCAAAAACCCCTAAAAGGACGATAAGGGTGGCGCCGATGAGAATGGCCCCTAATTCAAAGCCGGAGTCCAGTCCCACTCTTAAGAGTACCGCCAGCAAAAATCCCAGGTAAATGGCCAGACCACCCAGATTGGGCACCGAGCGCAAGTTGATCTTGCGTTTACCCGGTTTATCCACGGCTTCAATCTGCTGGGCAAATTTGCGGACCACCGGTGTTAGAATATATGTAATTAACAGGGCTAATAAAAAGACCTGTAGTTTATCTGGCATAATAAGCGCTCCTTTTAATAGATTAAGCTACTTTGAGAAGCAAAGCTTTTCTTTGCTACCTGGTGCCATAAAGGCGGTCCCCTGCATCACCGAGTCCTGGTAAAATATAGGCCTTTTCGTTTAATTTATCATCTACTGCCGCTGTAAAGATCTCCACCTCGGGATGGTTCTGCCTCAATTTTTCAATTCCCTCAGGGGCTGCCACCAGGCACATAAACTGCACTTTCAAGGGATTGCGTTCCTTAATGAAGGAGAGGGCCGCTGCTGCTGAACCTCCAGTGGCTAGCATGGGGTCGACTACGATAAGTTCTCTCTCCTCTAGGTCAGTGGGCAATTTGCAGTAATATTCCACTGGCTCCAGGGTCTCCGGGTCCCGGTAAAGACCGATATGACCTACTCGAGCCGTGGGGATCAGTTTTAAAATGCCATCCAGCATCCCCAGACCGGCTCGCAAAATCGGGACCACAGCTAATTTTTTCCCGGCTATGACCTCAGCTTTGGTCTTCTCCAGGGGGGTTTCAATGGTGACTTCCTGGGTGGAAAGACTACGGGTCACTTCATAGGCCATCAAAGTAGAAATCTCATTGGTCAATTCTCTAAACTCCTTGGGGCCTGTCTCTGACTTCCGCAGGAAGGTGAGCTTATGTTTGATAAGAGGATGATCTAGAACATGTACTTTGCTCATCATTCCTTCAACTCCTTCTCCAGCCCGGTGATCTTATCCACTCTCCGCTGATGACGATCTCCGGCAAATTCGGTGGTCAAAAAGGCTGTTACCACTTCTCTGGCCAGCCCCTGGCCGATAACTCTGGCGCCCAGGGTCAGAACATTGGCGTTATTATGGGCTCTGGCCATCCGGGCCGAATAAGAATCCTGGCAGCGAGCTGCTCGAATTCCGGCCACTTTATTGGCTGAAATCGCCATGCCAATACCAGTACCACAGATTAAGATGCCCAGCTCCGCCTGGCCCTCAGCTATTGAGCAGGCCACTTTCCCGGCAAAATCAGGATAATCCACAGAATCTTCACTGTCGGTACCCTGGTCGATAATTTCATAATCCTGTTCATCCAGCCATTCCTTTAATTCCTCTTTAAATAAATAACCAGCGTGGTCACTTCCTAATGCTATTTTCACCTTATCCCTCCTGTTGCTCCTGTTATTATAGTTCTGGCCCCGGGTTGAATTTCCTTCCTGGGAAAAAAATTGCGGCAATTTAACCACTGCTCTGCTCAAGAGCTCCTCTAGCTGATCTCTGGTCTTACGATAAGTCGCCAGACTGCCTCCAAAGGGGTCCCGAACCGTCTGTTTCTCCTGGACAAAATGCCCCAGGGCATATATTAATTGCGCTTTCTCCTGGTAAGATAACCTCAATCTTCTGGCCTGGCTTGCAGTCATGGTCAAAATCAAATCAGCCTCTGCCACCATCTTGGAGGACAATTGCTGGCTTTGATGCTGTTTTAGATCAAAATCTTTTTCGGCCGCCACTTCAATGGCCTTCTCCGTGGCCTGCTGGCCAGGAAAAGCGGACAGACCGGCTGAAACCACCTGGTAATCTTCCTCTTCGCTCTGAGCCAGCAAATCCTGCAGAATAACCTGAGCCAGTGGACTGCGACAGGTATTGCCAGTACAGACCAGCAATATTGTCTTCATCAGCAATTACCTCCTTACCACTTTTTAAGCTCATTATGCTCTGCTGTTAATTCTGGCGGGAGGATAAATCCAGCTGACGGCTGGCTGCCTTAACCAATCTATTCATTATCGCTTCTCCCACCCCTACGGCAGGTATGGACTCCACAAAGATTTCAGTGATCTCCTCCTGATCCAACTCCCGCAACAAAGTGAAGAGTTTTTTGGCAATGAGGTCGGCATTGGCCTTAGGCCCCATGACCCTGACCAGACAGTTGGAATTGAGTAATATTTCCACCTCTTCATCTTTAATCTGCTGTAATTTTCTAAGCTCTTCGGCTGTCTCTCTGGTTAAAAGTAAAGCTATCGGCTTATCTTCAGTCTCTTTTATAAGGGCCAGAATTTCTTTAGCCTCTCCCCCTGATAACAGGGTGGTTTTAGTCTGGGGAGCATAATGACGGTATTTCATCCCAGGGGAGCGAGGTTGAGCATTATCAATCTCCTGACCAGTTTTTTCCGACTCCTGGACTTTAAATTCCCGCCGGGGCTCCTGACCTAATACCTCTGCAATCTGCTGCCCGGTAATCTGACCGGGTCGGAGCAGGACGGGTTTCTCCTGAGTCAAATCTATAACCGTGGATTCCAGCCCGATAAAGGTCTCCCCTCCATCAAGGAGCAGGGGAATTTTATCCTGTAAATCCAGCAGCACGTGACTGGCTCTAGTGGGACTTGGCAGCCCTGAAGCATTGGCGCTGGGTGCGGCTAATACCAGGCCTGAACGACGAAGAAGGGCCTGAGTTATTGGGTGAGAGGGCATTCTCACCGCCACTGTATCTAGCCCGGCGGTGGTAATATCGGGAACCTGGCTGTTCCGGTACATGATGATAGTCAAGGGGCCGGGCCAGAAGCGGCTAATAAGCTTCTCACAGGCCTCACATAATTCCCCGGCCACAACCCGCTTTAGATCCCTGCGCCAGCCGATATGTACAATCAGGGGATTATCGACGGGGCGGCCCTTAGCTTCATATATTTTTTTGATGGCCCTATCATTCAGGGCATCGCCACCTAGGCCATAGACTGTTTCTGTAGGAAAAGCCACCACTTCCCCGGCCCGAAGCAGCCGGGCGGCCAGGTTAATCGCTTTATGATTTAAAAGCTCTGGCATTGATAACTCTCTTGCAATTTTAAGAACTTCTGTCTCCATCGCCCTTCTTTCCTTTCCAGGCCAGATAAATTCTCTCTCGACCAGCTCCATCTAAAATTAACTGGCTGTCATGCCAGCCGCTATCTTTAAATATCTGACCTATTGTCTCTCCCTGGTCCTGGCCTATCTCCAGAGCCAGCAGTCCTCCTGGTTTTAAAATGTCATTGGCCTGGGGGATCAATTTGCGGTAAAAAACCAGACCGTCTTCTCCCCCGGCCAGCGCCAGGACTGGCTCTTCCTTTACCTCTGCAGATAACTCCTCTAACTCTGCCGCTGGAATATAGGGGGGGTTGGAGATAACTATATCTACCTCTCCTCTTTTTTCTGGCAGCAGAGGCTCTAAGAGATCCCCTTCCAGAACGGCGGCTCGATCAGTAAGCCCATGTTTTTTCAGATTTTTACGGGCTACCTTTAGAGCCTCAGGGCTAATATCGATACCGACTCCAAGAGCCTGAGGTATATAATAGAGGAGACTAACCAGTATTGCCCCGGAGCCTGTCCCTACGTCGACTATCCGCGGAGAAGACCATTGCTGCTCCTGGCTTATCTCCAACACCTTCTCCACCAGTTCTTCTGTCTCCGGCCGCGGGATCAAAACTTCTTCCTGCACCTCCAGTTGCAAAGACATGAACTCCTTTTTACCAGTGAGATAACTCACCGGCTTCCCCCGGGCTCTCTGGCGCAGACGCTTACGGAGTATAGTTAACTCCCTTTCGTTAAGGGGATAGTCATAGTTAACATAGAGCTTTATTCTCTCGGTCTGTAAAAGGTCAGCCAGCAGCACTTCAGCATCAAGCCTGGGGGTGTCGACTCCCTGTTTAGCAAGATACTCCTGGCTGCCCTGAAGAATACTTTTAATGGTACGCTCTTTGGCTTTTTTCATGGTTTAGAGTTAACTCCTTATAATTTCTCCAGTCTCTTCTCTAAATCCTCGGCTATCAGGGGTTCTATCATATGCTCTAACTCCCCATCAAGAATCTGCTCCAGTTTATGCTCGGTTAGGTTAATGCGGTGATCGCTGACCCGCCCCTGGGGAAAATTATAGGTGCGGATTTTCTCGCTGCGGTCACCACTGCCGACCTGATTCTTGCGAGCTTCAGACCGCTCCTGCTGCTGTTCCTGCTCATACTTTTCCTTCAGGCGAGCCCGGAGAATTTTCATCGCTCTATCCTTATTTTTATGCTGAGACTTTTCATCCTGGCAGGAGACCACCAGCCCGGTAGGCTCATGGGTGATGCGTACTGCTGAATCGGTGGTGTTAACACTCTGCCCCCCGGGACCACTGGAGCGATAAAAGTCAATCCGCAGTTCATTGGGGTCGATATCTATCTCCACCTCTTCCGCCTCAGGCAGTACAGCCACGGTGGCAGTGGAGGTATGGATGCGGCCGCTGGACTCGGTACTGGGTACCCGCTGTACCCGGTGCACCCCACTTTCATATTTCAAATAACGGAAGGCGTTCTTCCCTTCCACATTAAAAATAATCTCTTTAAATCCCCCTACTTCACTGGGACTGGAGGACATCACCTCTACCTGCCAGCCTCTATCTTCAGAATAACGAGTATACATCCGATAGAGATCGCGGGCAAAGAGAGCCGCTTCGTCGCCGCCAGCTCCAGCTCTAATCTCCACTATTACATTTTTGCGGTCATCAGGGTCTTTTGGTATCAGCAGTTTAGGAAGCTCTTCCTTTAGTTTTTCCAGTTGAGGTTCAGCTTCAGCCATTTCTTCTTCAGCCAGCTTGGCTAAATCTCCATCTTCGCCTAAAGCTAAAATCTCTTCCGCTTCTTCTATCTGTTCCTTAAGATCCTGATAGCGCTGATATTTTTCCACCACTTTTTTTAAGCGAGCATGCTCCTGCAGTAATTTCTGATACTCCTGACTGTTATTCATCACTTCAGGATCGCTGATCTTTTTATTTAAACTTTCATATTTTGTTACTACGTCATCTAATTTATCTTCCAATGTTGAAATATCCATCTTTTCACCTCATCATTTTTTAACCTCATGGCAATGGCGGCAGCGTGCCTCATAGACCTCTTCCGCCCCTACCATGATTACTGGATCATCATAACTGGCCGGCTCTCCATCCAGCAATCTCTGGGTTCGAGTAGCCGGTTCACCACAGTTAACGCAGATAGCGTGAAGTTTATCGATATACTCAGCCCGGGCCATTAAATCAGGCACCGGCCCAAAGGGTTCACCGCGAAAATCTCTGTCTAAACCAGCCAGGATCACTCTCTTGCCTCTATCGGCTAATTCTTCCGCCGCCGAAACCAGGCGCTGATGAAAAAACTGGGCTTCATCAATTCCCACTACCTTAGTCTCTTCGCCCACCCGCTGCAATATTCCCTCAGGGTGGTCGACGGCTAATGCTTCAATGCTATCTCCACTATGGGATACTATGTTGCTCTTATCATATCGATCATCAAGGGCCGGTTTAAAGACCTGGGTCTTTTGCCGGGCAATCCGGACCCGGCGGAGGCGCCTGATCAATTCCTCGCTTTTACCACAGTACATTGGTCCCACGATTATCTCTATCCAGCCGCTATTGCTGATTTTATACATTTAGCTTTACCTCCATTTACCTGCCTTCTTAACTGCCTTAACCCTCGCCTATAGACGAGCTATTTTGTTTTTGCTGCCTTAAAAGTTCTAGAACAGACTGGGAGCGGAGAGCGATAGCTAACATAACTCTGCAAAAAAAAAGCAGAGCAAAAGCCCTTGCCCTGCTCCCCACCGCTAGATATTTTGCTAGTTATCTTCCTGATCTTCTGCTTCTTCTTCGGAAGAATCATCTGCCTGAACACGACCATATTTCTCATTAAATCTTTCTACCCGACCCCCCCGGGCAGCAGTGCGCTGCTTGCCAGTATAAAAGGGATGGCAACTAGAGCAGACCTCCACTCTAATATCATCGCCGGTAGAAAGAGTTTCATATTCTTCTCCACATGCACAAAAAATTGTTGTGGCAGTAGTCTCAGGATGAATTCCTTCTTTCAAGATACTCACCTCTTTCCAACATTTTTTACTAAATTGATTATATCACAGCCTTTTTTGCTATGCAACCAGGATAATTTTTAATCCCCTTAAATTTCCAGGCCAGAAATATCAGTGGTTAAAAATTCGGGCCAGGGCTGCCAAAAGTTCTTTGTTGCTGCTGGTATTTTTAATCTGTTTGATTAAAGTCCGCATCATCTCAGCTCCATCCATCTCCGCTGTCTCCCGGCGCATCTTCCAGATAGTCTGAAGCTCCTCCTCTTCCAGGAGCAGTTCTTCTTTTCTGGTCCCGGAGCGCTGAATATCGAGAGCCGGGAAAATTCGCCTTTCAGCCAGGCGGCGGTCCAGATGGAGTTCCATATTGCCAGTACCTTTAAATTCTTCATAAATCATATCATCCATCCGGCTGCCGGTATTGACCAGCGCAGTAGCTAATACCGTTAAACTTCCTCCCTCTTCAATGTTGCGACCGGCGCCAAAAAATCTCTTGGGAAAGTGCATGGCTGTAGGGTCTAAGCCGCCAGAGAGAGTTCTACCGCTGGGAGGGGTGGTTACATTGGCAGCGCGGGCCAGGCGGGTGATGCTGTCCAGCAAAATCACCACATCATGGTGGTGCTCCACCAGCCGTTTGGCCTTGGCCAGGGCCAGCTCCGATACCTGAATATGGTCATCGGCTGGATGATCAAAGGTGGAGCTCACCACCTCAGCATCAACAGAGCGTTCCATATCAGTGACCTCCTCTGGCCTCTCATCTATCAAGAGTATCATCATTTTAGCGCTGGGATGGTTTTCGCGGATGCTGTTGGCTATTTTTTTCAACAGGATTGTCTTGCCGGCCTTAGGTGGGGAAACGATCAGGCCGCGCTGCCCCAGACCGATGGGGGATATTATATCGACGAGGCGGCTGGAAACCTCCTGGGGGTGATGCTCTAATCTCAATCTTTGTCGGGGATAGAGGGGGGTCAGATCATCGAAGTAGGCTCTATCCGTTGCCTTCTCCGGGTCCTGGTAATTAACGGCTTCAATTCTGAGCAGGGCAAAATATCTTTCATTATCCTTGGGTTCCCGCACCTGACCGGAGACCACATCTCCTGTGCGCAGATCAAAGCGACGAATCTGGGAAGCCGATATATAAATATCATCGCTGGAAGGAAGATATTTAGAGGGTCTGATAAAACCATAGCCCTCTGTCTCTATCACCTCTAAAACCCCTTCAGCAAAAATATTTCCGCCAATTTCGGTCTCTTTTTTTAACAGGGCGAAGATCAAATCTTTTTTCCGCATCCTGGCATAGCCTGTTATTTCTCTATCCTGGGCTAACTTATGTAATTCGGTAATATTCTTTTTCTCTAATTCTGAAATATTCACTGCAAATCACCTGCTAATATGTTTTTGAAAATAATAACACTGGCTAAAACTTACTAAGGGTAAGATCAAAGGGGGACAGGCAAGTTAAAAAGATAGAGCAAGATAATCGTAACCACATAAACAACTAACAGAGATATTGCTCCCCAACCAAGGCGTAAAAAGGAAGCTCGAGAACGGTAGAAAAGACCCAATAATATTAAATTGGTCATTAAAATTGATGAGAAAAGAGGAAGGAGATTAGCAGGCTCCGAGGCTGCTAGGAGACTGCCAGCATGAAAAAAATCCAGCCAGACCAGTATCAGGAGGTTAAAGAGGTTGCTTCCCAGCACATTCCCCACAGCCAGATTGAAGGCCCCCAGTTTGTAAGCTGAAATCGAGGTGACAATCTCCGGCAGGGAGGTAACGGCGGCTAAAAGCACTGGCCCTAAAAAGGTGTGGCCCAGTCCTGTAAGCTCGGCTATTTCAGTGGCTGTGAAAATCAAGTTTCTACCTGCTAGCAGGATGACTACTGCCGAAATAAGAGTGACGAGATAGGCCGCTGGCAGGCTAATATCGGGCCAGCTAAAGCCTGTAATTGAATTCCTGGGAGCAAGAGCTGATTTGGAAATTTCCTGGTCTGGAGCATCCCCGGCGGTCACAGTCAAAAGGTCTGCTAGAGGACTGGCTCTTGAGATGTCCTGGTCAGAGGAGCGGTTTTGATAACGATAAATCAATCTCAAACCCAGGATATAAGCGAAGACTAAGAAAAAGCTTTCTAAACCCAGCCAAAGGGATGGTGAAAAGCCCGCAACGGAGTATAAAACCAGAAAAAATCCCACAATAGCGCTCATAATGAGCATTAAAAAGCCCGGCATTATCTGCTGGATGCTGACCTTTAACATCAGAGGGCCCGGACCCTCTAGGACGTCGATCAGGGCCAGAATAGCCAGGTTGAAAATATTACTGCCGATAACATTTCCCAGAGCTAAGTCCGGGGCAGCAATAACTGCAGCGGTGCTGCCAGTCACCAGTTCCGGAAGAGAGGTGACCAGGGAAAGCAAAATTATACCAATTAAAAGCTGGCTAAATCTGGTCTTCGCTGCTATCTGTTCTCCTGATTTAGTCAAGAGCAGGCCAGCTATTATTATCAGGACTGAAGAGATGAAAAAGTCCAGCCAGAGCAAAATATCACCTGCTTCCTGAAAAATCCCCACCAGTTTCAAACTGGCGGGGATGCCTGTCTTTGCAATTAAAAGGTCTTACCAGGCCTTACCATCACTGCCAAAGGCTCTAATTTTGTCTTTCACTCTTTCAACCATGGCATCTCGAGCAGGTCCACAATATTTGCGGGGATCGTACATGTCAGGATTTTCCTCTAATACCTCTCGCAATTTAGCAGTAAAGGCCTGCTGGAAGGCGGTATTAACATTTATTTTTCTAATTCCCATCTCAATTGATTTTTGCACATCAGAATCAGGAACTCCAGAGGCTCCATGTAATACCAAAGGTACATCGACTTTGTCATTGATTTTCTGGAGGCGGTCAAAATCTAACTCCGGGTCACCTTTATAGACACCATGGGCGGTGCCGATAGCCACAGCCAGGCAGTCCACCCCGGTTCTTTCCACAAATTCCACAGCTTCATCAGGGTTGGTCATGGCAGCTTCCTTCTCAGTAACAGTAACATCGTCTTCGTTTCCTACCAGACGGCCTAATTCGGCCTCTACTGTCACGCCCACAGCATGAGCAGCCTGGACAACCTCCCTGGTTTTGGCTATATTTTCCTCGAAGGGATATTTAGAAGCATCGATCATCACGGAAGAATAGCCCTTTCTTATACACTTCATGGCCGCTTCAAAGCTTCCACCGTGGTCTAAATGAAGTGCTACTGGCAGGTCGGTATTTTTAAGATAACCCTTAACCATGCCTATGACATGGTCCATGCCCATGTAATTTATAGCTCCTTCACTGGTTGCTAAAATAAGTGGAGATCTTTCTTCTTCGGCTGCCTGAATAATAGCCTGCAGAGATTCGAGGTTATTAACATTAAAACCTCCCACTCCATATCCTTCTTCGTCTGCTTTCTGTAAAATTTCCGCCATTGGTACTAATTCCATAAAATATCACTCCCTCTTTGATTAGGTGATTAAGCCAAGCTCAAATAATTGCAAAAAATAGATTAGCTTAAGGTTAAAAAATTAAGGCAAAAAAGTTTAAGAGATTAATAGAAATAGGTAAAGGTAAAATAGATAAGTGTAAAAACGTCGGGCAAATTTGTTCCCAGTCGCAATTTCAATGGGACTCTATCGTATTGTATCGAAAACCAAAGTTTATTGCAAGTGCTAATTTTAACTTTTAGCAACTTATTTTCTGGCAGCCGAACTAGGTTCTGGGGTTGGTTGGAGAGGTGTTGCTGCGATATTGCAAAAGCAGGGAATCAAAATTTTCCAGTCGATTGATATCATTGGGAGAGCTGGCTGGGATCGATAATACCCCGGCACAGAGTTTACAGGTGAGTACTATCTGTTCAGATAACAGCTCAATATTTACTTCATGAGAGCCACACTCGCAATTTAGTTCTCCCTGGGCAGCAAAGTCATGGAGAATATCAAGGGCAGTCAGCATAACCTTAGGGTCAGCAAAATCATCGAAACCCAACCCATCGGTCAAGAGCTCCAACTCCCTTTGCTGTTGGTCGATCTCCTGCTGCAGCTGGGCAAAGGGACCATAATATCCCAGGTTGAGCCTGGTCCGAGGGCAGACCAGGGCCTGCACATCTCCACTATTCCAGAGCTGCTCCTCCGGTAATACAAGTTGATGATACCGACCACAGGCCAAACAGTAGGGCTTGATGATTATTTCCTGACTAACCCGCTGAACTTCCACTTTATTATGGCCGCATTCACAGCCTAAATCGAGTTTCTTTTCTCCGGATAGCTGGAAAATATTTAATTGATGGGTCTCCAGCTTGCCGCAATCAGAACAGCGTAAAGCCAGAGATGTTATCTTTTCAATAATCATAATAATAAAGCCGGTCTGTTGGGCACCAGAGCCGGTGTCCACCTCCTTGTATTTTAAATTATTCTGCACTTTTTACTGAAATCCTCTTTTCCAGCCTAAAAAAATAAAAAAACCAGAGCTAGCTTTTAGCCAACTCTGGCTCTTCAGTAATGCTTATTGAGTTAAACTCTTAAGTTTACCTGCCCGACAAAAAATTGCTATTACCAGCAGCTTAAGGGTTTTAACAGATAGCAGTGCAGGAGATTTCCACTTTGACATCTTTAGGGAGCCGACTTACCTCAACAAAGGCTCTGGCCGGTGGCTCTTCAGAAAAATAACCGGCATAGACCTCATTTATCTCGGCAAAATAATCTATATCAGAGGTGTAGATATTCACCTTGACCACCTGCCCCAGTGAACTGCCGGCCTCTTCTAAAATTGCCGTCAAATTGTCCAGAGCCTGTCTGGTCTGCTCCTTGACCCCTGACCCCACCAGCTCTCCGGCCGGAGTAAAGGGTATCTGCCCGGAGACAAAGAGCATCTCTCCGGCTTTAACAGCCTGTGAATAGGCACCAATGGCTGCCGGAGCATCATCAGTGCTGATAATTTCTCTCTTCATTAGTAATCACCTCTACTTATGACTATTTGACTAGTAAAGAGCTCGTTGTTATCTGGCAGAATTATCTACCGGCAAAGTCAACTTTCTCTTTGTTAAGAAAAGCCTCCATACCCTGCTCCTGATCACTGGTACCAAAGCAGAGGGCAAAGGCGTTTATTTCATAGGAGTCTCCCTTTTCCACTCCCTCTTCTAAACCGAAGTTTACGGCTTCTTTAGTCAGCTTAACTGCCACTGGAGCCTGAGCCGCTATCTGCCGGGCCACTTCTCTGGCACGTTCTTTGACCTGGTGATGTTCCACTAATTCATTGACCAGGCCCAGCTCCTTCGCTCTTTCAGCATCTATTTTCTTACCGGTAAAGAGCAGCTCTTTAGCTTTGCGGACCCCCACAAGTTGAGCTAGCCGCTGAGTTCCACCATAACCTGGCATTATGCCCAGCCCCGTTTCTGGCTGGCCAAAGACCGCTTCCTGACTGGCAATAGCCAGGTCACAGGCCATCATCAACTCATTGCCGCCTCCCAAACAGTAGCCATTGACAGCTGCAATAACAGGGCGGGGAAATTCTTCGATCTGCTGCATCAACTGATGGCCTTCCCGGGAAAATTCCCGGGCCGCTCCAATGGAAAGGTCCTTCATTTCGGCCACGTCAGCGCCGGCTATAAAGGACTTATCACCGGCACCGGTTATGATCAAAGCTCTAATCTCTGTCTTTTCCAGCTCCAGCAGAGCCTTTTTCAGCTCAGCAATCACCTTTGAGGTGAGGATATTGTGTTTCTTTTCCCGGTCAATGGAGAGCACTGCAATTTGAGCTTCTTTTTCCAGCTTTATCTCATCAAAATTAGTCATTATTCATCCTCCCCGGGTATTATTTTTAAAATTATAGTGCTAATCTATAAAGTATCTAAAACTAGCGAATTTTAACTGTAAGAATAAAATCCCTGGCCAGTTTTCCTTCCTAACTGGTCAGCCCGGACTTTTTTCTTTAATAAGGGACAGGGACGGTATTTATCATCACCTAACTCCTGATGCAGAGTTTCCATGATGGCCAGGCAGACATCAATTCCAATCATATCAGCCAGAGCCAGGGGACCGATGGGATGATTAGCTCCCTTCTTCATGGCCGTATCAATGTCAGCAGCAGTTGCCGTTCCCTCCTGCAGTAAGAAAGCAGCCTCGTTTATCATGGGAATGAGAATACGATTGACAATAAAACCTGGAGATTCCTCCACCTCCACCACCGTCTTGCCGGTGCCAGCAATAAATTCCCTGGCTTGAGCGAGGATCTCCTCAGAGGTGGTTAGTCCCTTAACTACCTCCACCAGCTCCATCAGAGGCACCGGATTGAAAAAGTGGATTCCCAAGACCTTTTCTGGCCGGTCTGTGGAGGTGGCAAGCTCTGTAATGCTCAAAGCTGAAGTATTAGTGGCCAAGATGGTCTCCCGGGGACAGACAGTATCTAAATCCTGAAAGATCTTTTTCTTAATGTCCATTTTTTCTGTAGCCGCTTCAATGATCAAATCACAATCCTTAAGATTTTTCATATCGGTAGTTATTTCAATATTCCCCAGAGCTTCATTTTTCTCCTGAGCTGTGATTTTATCTTTTTCTACCAGGCGCTTAAACCTCTTTTCAATCGATTCTAAAGCATCCTCGATATATTGCTTTTTTATATCGTGGAGCACAACATTTTTGCCCTTACCGGCCAAAAATTGCGTTATACCTCTTCCCATGGTGCCAGCACCAACTACGCCAATTTTTTTCATATAGCAACAACCCCCTTTGATTGCTTGAGCATCATTCTTTAAGCATCATCAATAAAACCCTTTAATTTTTCCAGTCTTTCTACATGTTCAACATTTTCAAAGCAGACCCCAAAGGCTTCAGTTTCATAACTGCTGCCGGCAAACCGCCCCTCTCGCAGACCATTATTGATAGCCTGTTTGACCAGACCCACAGCTTGATGAGAGCGGTTGGCGATATTCTCTGCCAGCTCTCTGCTGGATCTGAGTAAATCTCTGGGAGTTACCAGTCTATTAACCAGACCGATCTCATAGGCCAGACTGGCATCGATAATATTACCGGTGAAGAGCATCTCTTTGGCTCGGCCCACACCAATCATCTGAGGCAACCGCTGGGTCCCATCAAAACAGGGTACCAGCCCCAATTTAACCTCAGGTTGACCAAAGCGAGCCCGACTGGAAGCTAAACGGAGATCACAGGCTAAAGCTATCTCCATTCCCCCTCCTAAAGCATAGCCGTTTACAGCGGCAATGACGACTTTGTCAGATTCTTCTATCATATTGCAGATTTCCTGTCCCAAACGGGATACCTGGCGGGCTTCTTCGGCTGATAAATCTTCCAGCCAATTGATGTCAGCTCCCACGGTAAAGGAACGTGAACCTCTCCCCGTCAGGATAATAACTGAAACATTTTCTTGAGCAAAAACTTCCGCTAGAGCCTCTTTTAGCTCCAGCAGCATCTCATGATTATAGGCATTGAGAACTTCTGGGCGGTTCAAAATCACCTCTGCCAGAGATTCCTCTGCAGAGGTGGTGATGCTTATATTCTGATAACTCATTATCCAGGCCTCCTCCAGCTGGTTACTGATAATTAATTGCCTTTAACTAAAGTTGCTATACCCTGACCTCCTCCAATACAAAGAGAAGCCAGGCCATACTTGCTATTCCGTCGTTTCATTTCATGTAATAAAGTGACCAATATTCTCGCTCCACTAGCTCCAATGGGATGTCCCAGAGCAATGGCACCACCATTGACATTGACAATCTCCGGGTCAATATCAAGTTCCTTAAGAACAGCCAGAGATTGAGCAGCAAAGGCTTCATTTAATTCCACTAAATCTAAATCCTGCTGTTCTAATTCTGTTTTGGCCAGAGTTTTCTCAATAGCCGGCACCGGACCAATACCCATGAGGGCAGGGTCAACAGCAGCTGCAGCATAGGAAGTAATCTCAGCTAAGGGTTCTATACCTAACTCTTCCGCCTTCTCTGCACTCATCACCACTAATGCGGCTGCTCCATCATTGATTCCCGAGGCATTACCAGCTGTAACAGTTCCATCTTTTTTGAAGGCCGGTGATAGTTTAGCTAATTTTTCCGCTGTAACACCCTCCCGGTAATATTCATCTTTATCGAATACTTCCGGTTCACCCCTGCGCTGGGGAACCTCTACCGGAACTATTTCTGCAGCAAAACGGTCCTCCTGCCAGGCCTTTTCCGCTTTATTCTGGCTGTTAGCAGCAAACTCATCCTGAGCCTGGCGGCTGATATCATATTTTTCGGCTAAATTTTCTGCTGTGATACCCATATGATAATCGTTGAAGACATCCCAGAGACCATCGTTTATCATCAGGTCCAGAGTCTCACCATGGCCCATTTTGCTACCCCAGCGGTTATTGGGCAGATAATAGCCAGAGTCACTCATATTCTCCATACCGCCGGCAATTACTACCTCTCTGTCACCCAGCATAATTGCCTGAGCAGCCAGATTGACAGATTTAAGGCCTGAACCACAGACTTTATTGATGGTCATGGCCGGAACCTTTTCCGGCAATCCAGCCTTTAAGGTGGCCTGTCTGGCCGTATTCATACCCTGTCCTGCTTGCAAAATATGGCCTAAGATAACTTCGTCCACTTCCCCGACCTCCAGACCGGCTCTTTCTAAAGCTCCTTCAACGACAGTAGCTCCCAGTTCAGTGACATCTACCTTTTTTAGGCTACCACCAAAACTACCGATTGCCGTTCTGACTGCACTAGCTATAACTACCTTTTTCATTAATATCTCCCCCCAAAAAGATAATATTGTTAGACTTGACTCTTGAGCTTTAAACTTTAAGATAATTAATTAAGAGCTGACTCCACAAAACCAGTAAATAAGGGATGAGGTCGGCTGGGTCTGGACAAAAATTCGGGATGGAACTGCACTCCCACAAACCAGGGATGCTGAGGCACCTCTATTATTTCCACCAGACGCTCATCTGGAGATAGGCCAGCCAGTCTGAGCCCGGCTTTTTTTAGCTCTGGCCGAAATTCGTTGTTTAACTCATAGCGGTGACGATGTCTTTCATAAACAATCTCCTCTTGATAGAGCTCTCTGCTGAGGCTATCGGAGTCTAAACGGCAGGGATAAAGCCCTAACCGCATGGTACCTCCTTTATCCTCAATATCCTTTTGTTCAGGCATCAGGTCGATTACTGGATATTCCGTCAGGGGATCAAATTCACTGCTATGGGCATCATCTAGCTCCGCCACGGACCGGGCAAATTCAATGACGGCACACTGCATCCCCAGACAGATTCCGAAAAAGGGTATCTCCTGTTCCCGGGCCAGCTTTATGGCTGCTATTTTACCTTCAATACCCCTTTCGCCAAAACCACCGGGTACCAGGATGCCATCAACTTCTGCCAGTTTCTCAAGTTCTCCCTCCTGCTCAAGATCTTCAGAGCAGATCCATTCAATATTGACCCTGGCATCACAGGCCACTCCGGCATGGTCTAAGGCTTCATTAATGCTTAAATAAGCATCGGGCAATTCAACATATTTTCCCACTACAGCAATGGTAACTTCCTTGCTCAGTTTTTTCATCTGAGATACCATTTGACGCCATTGCTGTAAGTCGGGGCTGCCTACCTCCTCTTCTAGTTTTAGCTGCTCAATTATAATCTCCGGCAGCCCTTCCTCTTCCAAATTTAAAGGAACTTCATAGATATGCTCTACATCCCGGGCCTCAATAACAGCCCGCCGCTCAATATCACAGAAAAGAGCTATCTTATCCTTTACCTCCTCTGTCAACTGACGATCAGAGCGACAAATTATGGCATCGGGATGGATACCGATACTGCGAAGCTCCTTGACACTGTGCTGGGTGGGCTTGGTCTTTAACTCACCGGCGGTGCTTAAAAAAGGAACCAGAGTACAATGAAGGTAGTATACATTCTCCGGGCTTAAGTCCCCCTTCATCTGCCTGATGGCCTCCAGGAAGGGCAGGCTTTCAATATCACCAACGGTACCGCCAATTTCAGTGATTACTACATCCACTTCTCCTTCCCGGCCCACTCGGCAAATCCGATCTTTAATTTCATCAGTTATATGGGGAATCACCTGCACTGTAGCACCGAGATACTCTCCCCGTCTTTCTTTGCTAATTACCGAGCCATAAATCATCCCAGTGGTGACGTTGTTATTTTGGGTCAGATTTTTGTCGATAAATCTCTCGTAATGACCCAGATCTAAATCTGTCTCGGCCCCGTCATTGGTCACATAAACCTCGCCATGTTGATAGGGGCTCATGGTGCCGGGGTCGACATTAATATAGGGGTCAAACTTTTGAATCGATACCTCCAGGCCGCGGCTCTTTAAAAGTCGCCCTAAAGAAGCCGCTGAAATCCCCTTGCCCAGGGCCGAAACCACTCCTCCAGTTACAAAGATATATTTTGTCATTGTAGCTTACTCCCTTCTGTTTTACATCTGATCCGGGGCTGAAACACCCAGAACTTCCAGGACATTCCTTAAAACTACCTTGCTGGCTTCTACCAATTTTAGTCGAGCCAGGCTTAGCTCCTCATCATCGGTTATCACCCGCCGTTTATTATAAAAGACATGGAAGGCCCCGGCCAATTCATGGGCATAAGATGCTATCAGATGACAGGCTCTCCGCCGGGCAGCCATCTTGAGCTCTTCCGGGTAACGGGCCAATAATTTTAAGAGATCTATCTCTTCTTCAGTCTTTAGGAGGCTAGCGTCGCCTTCAGCGATATCAGCCTGTATTTCTCCGGCCTTTTCTTTTATGCTCATAATCCGGGCATGGGCATACTGAATATAATAAACTGGATTTTCCGTGGACTGCTTTTTAGCCAGCTCCAGATCAAAATCAAAATGACTGTCGGTGCTGCGCATGCTGTAAAAATATCTAGCAGCATCTTTCCCTATCTCTTCTAATAAATCGCTCATGGTGACAAACTCCCCGGAGCGTTTGGACATCGGCACTTTTTCACCTTCTCTGAGAAGGGTAACTATCTGGACAATGATGATCTCCAGGGTATCTTGGTCATAACCTAAGGCCTCTATCACTGCCTTCATCCGCTGAATATAGCCGTGATGGTCTGCCCCCCAGACATTAATGAGGTGGTCAAAGCCTCGCTCCAGCTTATTTTTATGATAGGCAATGTCAGCAGCCAGATAGGTGGGGTTGCCGTCGGATTTTATAACCACTCGGTCCTTATCATCACCAAAGGCGGTGGATTTAAACCAGAGGGCATCTTCTTTTTCGTAAATATAATCTTTTCCCTTAAGTTCTTCCACTGCTGCAGTAATCTTTCCCTCATCATGTAAAGTTCTCTCACTAAACCAGTTATCAAAGACTATACCGAAGTTTTCCAGTTCAGCCTGGATAAGCTCCAGCATCTCATTAAGGGCAAATTCCCGGGCCAGCTCCATAGCTTCCCCCTCATCTTTATGCAGAAGCTCTTCCCCGTATTTAGCCCTCAGCTCCCGGGCTACTTCAATAATATAATCTCCCTTATAACTGTTTTCAGGCATCTCAATCTCCTGGCCAAAGAGTTCTAAATAGCGCCAATAGGTGGATTTGCCTAAGAGGTCTATTTGATTTCCGGCATCATTAATATAATACTCTCGCTTAACATCATAACCAGCTCTATCCATGATATTGGCCACCACATCGCCCACTACCGCTCCGCGGCTGTGGCCTACATGGAGGGGACCCGTGGGATTGGTGCTGACAAATTCTAGCTGTACCTTCTCCCCCTGGCCATAGTCGGTGCGGCCATAATCCTCACCGGCAGCTAAAATCTTATCCACTGCTGCTGTCAGCCAGCTTTTATTTAGCGTCAAATTGATAAAACCCGGGCCGGCTACTTCTACTTTCTCCACCAGGTCCAGGTTCAAGCGGTCGGTTAGTGCTTCAGCCAGCTGCCGGGGATTTTCTCCTAGCTTTCCGGCCATAACCATGGCCAGATTACTGGCATAATCTCCATGACTTTTTTCTCGCGGCACCTCTACTTCCACCGGAGGAAGTTCTATTTCTTCTCCCCGGTCCTGTAATATTTTCTCTCGGGCCTCTGTTAAAGCGCCAACCAATTTTTGCTCCAGCTGCCCGACAGGGTTATAAGACATGTTAAAACTCCTTTCTTCTCCCAATTTTAATGGTGAACAAATATAAATTTTATGTAACCATATTATTAAATTTTGTCTATCAAAACAAAAGTAAGATTAAAATAATAAAAAATAATAAAATCAAAGCAGAAAAATATTATTAAAGCTTTTCCTGGCTGAACTCCTCTCCGTCAGCTGTTGATTTTAAGGTGGCAAAATCCCTTACCACCATTCCATGCTTCTCCATCTCATTCATTAGTTCCCGCAATGCTCTGGTATTGCCAAAAAGAGAGGGACGCAAAAAGGCCATTGATTCTTGCCCCACTGTCCTTTTGCAGCGAGAGAAAGTCTCGCTCATAACCTCTGGCGGCCGCCCCTTTATTAAGCCCTTCTTTTCGCTGCCCACAATGACCAGGTCATAGGGATGAAAACTAATATCCTGGCCGCTGGCTCCAGTAGCCAGTTTAATATCTACCCGGTGTCCGGATGCTTCGGCTCCTTTT
The DNA here is from genome assembly GCA_003553485.1 of Halanaerobiaceae bacterium. Classification (GTDB taxonomy): domain Bacteria; phylum Bacillota; class Halanaerobiia; order Halanaerobiales; family Halarsenatibacteraceae; genus T1SED10-84. The sequence goes on from PWEJ01000087.1 coordinate 49,340, forward strand.
TTTATGCCTTCAGCAACAGCGGTTACTTTTTTATCTTCAGAATGTAATATCAGGATTTTTTGCACCTTATAGCGCTCCTTTCTCTTGCTGAAATTGCTTCCCCAAACCTGAGAAAATTATATCATAATCCTGAGGTAAAAACAAAGGGTCC